>DATCTK010000001.1:0-24932 GCA_036567985.1 Gammaproteobacteria bacterium
AGCAGCTCATCGTCATCCGCCGTACTCTCCCGTAATCCGGCCAGTATGGCCTCGAAGCCTGCCGCCTCGGCGACTGGTTCACCACCTACATCCAGGTAGTGCACCAGCCGTCCCAGTACTGCCAGCCCGGTGTTCGTTTCGAGTCCGAAGCTTACCAGCAACACCTCGAAGGTCACCCGCTCACCGACATGGGTGAAGCTAGCCCCATCAAAATCGAAACCAAGCGCATCCTCGGGACAGTCTTCGGGTTTATCTATCCAGACGAAACGTGCTGTCTCATCAATAAAACGGCGAATCAGCCAGGCGCTCACCACACGATCGACCCATAGATGCTTGCGGGTTGCCCAGATTCGGCCAGAGTAATCAGATTCGTTCAGCCGTTCCACTTCGCCATTCGCCGCGGTTGGCTCGGCTGGAGAGAAACGACGATTAGTCATCGCTATAAGCTCCTCCAGCGTTTCCCGCGCCTGTGTCTGTGCATCACCCGGGAAAAAATCGACGCGGGCAATGTTTTCCAGGTCGCGTTCGCACTGCCGCAATCGGCGCCGTGCACTGGCCTCGTCGAGCTGTAACAGTTCACTGCCCAGGTTCCTGAAATTGCTGCGAAGCGTTTGCCATGCCTCGGAACGGTCGAATGAACCCCGCAACCGGGCATCAGTTTCCGCTGCCTGTGCTGGCACCTCGAACAACCAGACGATTCCCCCTTCGGCCTCCACCTGTTTGCCAATGGCCAGTAGTTTTTCCTGGTGGGCAGCGGTCGCTGGAAGCACGGTGACCCCGTCACGCAAGGTTGCCGCACCCAGTTCCTTCAGTGCACGCCACAGGCGAACCCGCTGCGTGCTTGCGGCGCGGCCGGACAGACTGGCTGTGAAAACCAGCCACTGGGCAATATCCAAACTCATAATAAACACATATTACACATTGTAATGAACATTACAATATTTTCTGGTAGTGGACTCAAGAGCCTGGGCAACACATCATGGCCAGACGCACAGGCACCGCGAAACTACACCGCGACTGCGGAATCGGGCATATGGACAGCTTTGCCCAACAAATCAATCAGTTACACAGTATTTCTGTGATAGAACACTTACTAACCGACATTGCTCTCCCCCGCTCCACCCATGAGACTGCTAAACTACTTGCTGCCATACATCACAGTGACCAGCTGCGTTATTCAAAATGATAAATGCCGCTTTTTTTTGTTTCGTAACTGAACATGCCGGTTAAAAATAATAGACAGCATAAACAGGGCACCGAGATTTAAACTCTATAAACTCATTAATTTGAATACAGTTAAGCCAACCTGCCCATATTGTATCCAGGCGGTTTTAAAACTTTACACCAATCAATTATTGCCATGCGTTAATAATGGTTGCCGATTCATTCAACAGGAGTTAATCAAAATTCACAGCAATCAGAACTGGGCCAGTGGTCACAGCATGACGCCAGCGCTAACGCCATAGGCCTTATGATGGCGATGAACTCCGCCAGCAGAGCTGGGTATTTTGTTAAAAAAAGAGATTTTAATAATCTGGGCCTTACTGGCACAGAAACCTGTTGTAAGTGATACAACATTTGAAATAATATGTTTTCTTGCTGAATTTATAGTAGCACTTAATCGTGTTCACACTCACCGAGCACTACCTTAGATTATACCGTAATCGCCAGACTGACACTGGCCAGGCTGACACTGGCGAACCTGAAGTCAGGAATTGAGTCTTATGATGAAGCTAAAAGCCCTGATTGTAATGGCAGCGCTAATTACTATAACTGCCTGTTCAAAACATCATACCAGAGCAGTTGATTTTAAATCGTCTTCAGATACTTCACCAGTCGTGCATAAGCTTCATCAACATTATTCCCAATGGCAGGGTGTACGCTATAAGGAAGGCGGCATGACAAAAGATGGTGTTGATTGTTCTGGTTATGTTTTTCTTACTTATAAAAACAAATTTAATAAAAACATACCCCGCTCAACTGAATTGCTGTCCAGATACGGAAAAGAAATACAGCCAGGCCAGATTATGCCGGGGGACCTTGTTTTCTTTAAAACGGGATGGAAAACACGGCACGTGGGAATCTATATAAATGATGGTAAATTTATGCATGCCTCCAGTAGTCGTGGCGTCATGATTTCGAATCTTAACAACCCATACTGGTCTGATGCTTTCTGGATGGCCAGGAAAATGCATTAAAAAACACAGCAACTTCCTACTGGTTCCTACGGCCCTCCGTGGGAACCAACTACCTTTGGTGAAACGCCACCTTTCACTCTGGTGACTGCATTCCCACGCGGGAGCGTGGGAACGAGAACACTATGAGTGACCGATACAAATTCCGCTTTATATGCGTTTCGAACCACTTAAAAACACAAACACGGGTGATGCCAGTTTTTTGAGAATGATGGCCAGCGCCATGCAAATAACAATGGTCACCAATGGCACCAGCACCACAGTCAACACCAGCCCCGGCTGGGTTTGCTGGTAGGGAATAAGCCTGAAAACATTTTTGACCAGGTCAATCACGGGGTAATGAACTGCAAAAATAAAGAAACTGTAGGGAGACAATTTCAGCAGCCATTCTTTAGCGTTTGCCTTACCTGTTGCCATGCCATATACAATAAGACTGGCGGACAGTACGCCCACGATCCTGAACAGGTTAAGGTATTGATGCGAGTCGAGTACAGGGCTGAGATCACGGAACATCCTGCCCAGTAGCAGCACAAGAAACAGTGTATAAATAAGCGGTGCCCAGGGCTGCATGCGGCTTAACAGTTTGTCAAATCCATAACCTGTTATGGCCATGTAGCTACCAATGCAGAAAAAGAACAATACGTTACCGGAAAAAAACGGAAACGGAATCATGTCTGCAAACCACAGGATTGCGATTACACCTAAGGCCATCAGGCCCAGTTTTTTGATCACCCAGTAAATAGCTGGCGCGCAGATAAAGGTTAACAGCAAATCGTGAATAAACCAGAACTGGAAAGCAAATGGCTCACGGTCAATACCAATGATGCCATTCAGCAGCGTTAACACATCGAATTCGGTGAAGCCGTAATTCATCCCGCCGAACATATTGATGCGCTGACCAATGCTGTACATCACATAGGCAAACACAAGCCACAGGCTGGTCCAGGCCAGGGACGGCAAGAGTACGGTGGTTACCCTTCTTCCGAGCAGCCTTTTGAAATCCGGTGGCGTATCCCTGAAAAACAGCAGGCCTGAAATAATACTCAGCAACGGCACTGCGGACATACCCAGCCAGTGAATGAACGAGTTCATAGTATCAGCGAGAGTTAAACCTTGCAGCGACAATGATTCTCTCGGGTAGAAACCACTCCCCGGCACCTCGAACATATGATGAAAGACGAGCAACATAATCATAATGATTCTGATTCGTGCAATAAATATGCTCTCTTTTTTCAACAACACGCCCATAAACAGCTCCGGGTTTTCTGACAATTAAGCAGGCGCTGAAATATTTAAACATTCAGCGCCTGCGTGACACAGGGAATAGCTAAGGCAAATAATTACGAGTGGCTAAAGCCACTATTCAACATGCGACAGATCGTCGCTGACAACCACGGCAGGCCGAGCTTCGATGCATCATCCGCCATCTTGTAATATTCCCACAGCGGTTTGTCGTGTGATGGCCAGTGATAACCGATATCACTGTACCAGCCATACTCACCCTGCTTTATATTCAGCCGGGTGGCCATGCATTCGCGCTCGGACAAGCCCTGCATCTTCTCGCCAGCGGTTGGCCTGAGTGCTTCATAAACCGCTGCAGGCTGATCAATAATGCGATCGAACAGTGGAATGGGCAGATAACCATTCAGGGTATCAGGGTCGATATCATCCATTCCGCCATTTATGATTGTGCGTAACTGCCGCTGCCAGTAAGCCGCGGTTTTTGGTGATTTAACCGGGTTGTTTAACTCAAAGGGATAAGTATCCGGCGTGACATAGATTTGTGTGCTGTAGGTAACAGGGATACCGCCCAGCCCCTGATAGACAAACTCCATATAGGTTGCGGTATAACCATTTGTGTTGTTGTTCAGTGACGCCACATACTTGCCACTGCTGTCTGCGCTAACCAGCGTCGATGTCCAGGCTTCGCCAATGGTATCTTTTCTAAAATCCCGTTCGCTGTCGTTTGTTGCTGTCCAGACTTTAACCGCCAGTGGTGAAATCGAGGTGGTGGCGACTAATGCATTATTATCTACTTGCCAGTCAATCACAGGGCGCGGCAAACCATACAGTATGCTTTGATACCAGCCCAGCAATGAATACAGACTGTCCAGTACACCGGTTTGTGAATTGGTTAATGAATGATCTGTATTGGGTGCGAATCGAATATGGGTTTCACCTTTCAGCTCATCAAAATAGAAGCGTGACGAATCAGGCAGAAAAAACTGATCGCCTGATGAATTCAGCATAAACTTGGGCATTGTCAGCAGGTCACGGTACGCATAAGGGTCGATCACTTTAGACAGATCCCTGAATTCGGGTGAACGCAACTTATCCAGAATACCCAGGGCCTGGTAACTGCTGACCGCCTCGGAGAAATAGCCATAGCTCCGGTAATGGTGTTCAAGGCTGGATGCGATGTTTAGAAAATCAATAACCCCCGGTGCAATGGCTTTGACACGGGCATCAACGGCGGCAGCTAGCCAGACTGCAGCACCCCGTTTGGAAAAGCCCGTCAGCACAAAGTCATTGACCTGGTACCCATGATCTTCTGCTGCCGACTGGACACCGTCCATGGCCTTGACCACGCTCTTGGTCATGGGCAGATAGGCCGACCAGGCATAATTGCCCGTGTCCATCGCCTTGTCCCAGGTGTAGGAGACCAGCTTATCTTCAATCACCGGCGCTGGTTCACCGGCAAACTGTAATGGCTGGTTGGGTGTCTGGTAAACCGCTGCGACAATCGACTGTGAGCCCAGGGCCAGCTGGGTAATAATCTGCACGGTCTGGTCGGACGCATCGGGCAGGCCGTCGGTGTTTTTGCCATCACCAACAAACAGCATGGCGCTGGTGGTGTTAACTGTATCAGGCACAATCATTACCAGCGTGTGCTGCCACTCCGGTGAACTTACCTGCGAAGTGGTCAGCCATGTCTGCGAGGTTAAACGATACACATGAGCGGTGTAATTCGGACCTGGCTGGGAGACGACAGCTTGCAGACTGTAAGCACCATCATCATGGGCGATATAGTCTTTGAGTGCGGTTTCCGGGTTATTCAGGGTGAGTGCCTGGGCCTGGGCCGAGAGCAGCAGGAGAAAAATGCTTTTGATAGCCAGTCGAATGGCCGTGAAACAGGCGTTAGTCCTTATCATCTGGGGGCTCCTTTTAAATCGCTTTATGTGAAGATCACCAAAGCAGGGTTTTTGTCATTTTGGTTGGCAAATGATTGTATGCGATCTAATACAGCCCGTCCATTCCGCCAGCCCCACCCTGTTTGACAGCACGATGCAAACGCCCCGCGTGAATCTTACTGACTGGTACATCCGCGGTTTGAGTGTTATAACAGGCCTGTGAAATTACCCTTAGTGAAAACACCCGTTGAGGCAGAACATGATCACTAAAAAAACCAGCATCGATCACGACAAACTCGATCGCATCGTTGCCCAGGCGCGGAAGGAAAGTGAACAACGCGGCCACGGATATCGCGAACAGGCGTTAAAGCTGTACCCGTGGATATGCGGCCGCTGTGCGCGGGAATTCAACCGCAGCAACCTGCGTGAACTCACCGTACACCACAAGAACCACGATCACGATTACAACCCGCCCGATGGCAGCAACTGGGAGCTGCTGTGCCTGTATTGCCACGACAATGAACACCAGCGTTATGAAGAAGAGATGGCCAACCACGGCATTGAGCTGGTCGGCGACGAAAAGAAAGAAGCCACCTACCAGCCGTTTGCGGATTTAAAGGATTTGCTGACGAAGAAATAATACGGCATTTATGTTGGGGTACGTGCCTTACCCCAACCCACCTCATCCTGTAGGTTGGGGTGACGAAGGAACCCCAACGGTTTCAGCCATTCGCGGTTGCTATGTTGGGGTTCGTGCCTCACCCCAACCTACAACATTTGTATCGGCGTTTTCGCCTGCCCAGTCTGGCGGGATGATGCCCAGTGCGATATATCGGTGGATGCTGGAAAATTCCCATTCACACGGACTGCTTACGTACCCGTGTTTTACCGGGTTGTAATGAATGTAATTCACATGTCGCTCGAAATCACGCTCATCTCTTATCAGATGTTCCCAGAACCGGCGTTGCCATATACCCCGTTCACCTTTTCGATTTCGGCTCGCTATAACACGTTCAACCCTGGGTAATTTTCGAGAAAATGCGCCCTTGATTAAATTCCAGCGAAGTGAAAAATCCGCGTCGTTTTCCGGCAGCGACCATATGGTATGCAGGTGATCTGGCAATATGACAATCGCATCAATTTCAAACGGGTGATTTTGCTTTACCCTGCGCATAGCTGCACGCAGTTCAACAACGTGTTCAACCAACAGGCTTTTTTGCCGTTCAGCCAGATTTACCGTAAAGAAATATTTCGCACCCGGCATATCCATACGCCGATATCGCATCACTTTTTAACCTCCCTGTAGGTTGGGGTAACGAAAGAACCCCAACGGTTTCAGCCATTCGCGGTTGCTATGTTGGGGTTCGTTCCTCACCCCAACCTACAATAACCAGGTAAATTCGTCGACACCCAGCCTGTCGTATCTACACCTTAAACTGCCCCAGTCCCATCTGCAGTTCGGAGGCCAGCCGTGCCAGGTCCTGCGAGGCGTCGGCGGTCTGTCGGCTACCGTCTTCCGACTGGTTGGCGAGGTTCTGGATCTGCGTGATATTGCTGTTAAGTTCTTCGGTAACCGCCGCCTGTTCTTCTGCGGCGCTGGCGATCTGTACATTCATATCGGTAATGGTTCTTACCGCACTGGCTATGTCATCCAGCGATTTACCTGCCTCGGCGGCGCGGTTCACGCTGTTTTCTGCATCTTCGCGGCCGCTCTGCATTTCATCGGCGGCCTTGCTGGCAGTCACCTGCAGCGCCTCGATCATGCCCTGGATTTCGCTGGTAGATTGCTGGGTACGTGAAGCCAGCTGGCGCACTTCATCGGCCACTACCGCGAAGCCCCGTCCCTGCTCACCGGCACGCGCCGCTTCAATCGCCGCGTTCAGTGCCAGCAGATTGGTCTGATCCGCCACACCCTTGATCACTTCCAGCACGGTGCCGATGTCGGTGCTGGCAGTTTGCAGGCTGTTCATGGTTTGCGCCAGCCCCTCGATACGGCTGGCCAGCGCATTGATGGCAGACACGGTTTCACGCACCACCTGCTGGCCACTGGTTGACTGGTCATCTGCGGCGCGGGCGGCAATTTCCGCCTGCTGCGCATTGCGCGCCACTTCCTGCACGGTGGCAGTCATCTCATTCATTGCCGTGGCCACCTGGTCGATTTCGCTGAGTTGCTGTGAAACACCCTGGCGACTCTCGCTGGCCACCATCGACAGTTCTTCCGAAGCGGCGCTCAGCTGTGCGGTGGAATCCACCGAGCTGGCAACCAGATCCCGCAGCTTGGCAACAAATCGGTTGAAAGCCCGTGCCAGCCGCCCCATTTCATCGCGGCTGCTGTCATCCAGGCGCACCGTTAAATCGCCCTCGCCCTCGGCCACGTTTTCCAGATGGCCGATCAGCACCTTCATCGGCTTGAGAATCAATGCCGGGGCACCAATCGCCACCACGATGATGATGATAATGCCGATCAGCAGAATGCCCATCACCTGACGCATGCCCGAGCTGACGTCCTGCTGGCTCATAGAGGCCACCGCCTGGGTGCGATTCAACATCACCTCACCCATAGCATCTATATGATCACGCATGCCATCAAAAGCACCGCCCACAGCACCAAAGCTCAGGCTAATAGCGATACCCCGCGAGTCGACGCCATCGGCCAGGTTGTTCACCAGGTCACGGGTCTGCTGCTCCCAGCTGATCTGTGCCTGACGATAGTCAGCAATCGCACTTTGCAAACCGAGGGCTTCAACCATGCCATGATCTTCAACCAGGGCGATGAATTTCTCGATCCGTTCCCGCGCCTGTACGATGTTCTCATCGTGCATTTCCAGCATGCCGGTGTAGTCTTCGGTACCCGGTTTGAGGAATAGCAGGCTGCGCTCCGCTACCTGTGCCTGGTACAGATCCCGGTCGGCCTGCAACAGGAAATTAAGCCCGTTTACATCCACTGCGGCCAGCTCGTCCACCTCATGACCCAGTACCGTCAGCTTGTTAATCGCCACCCCGGCCATGGCAATAAACAGGCCGGCCAGCAATACAAGTGGAATCATTAATTTGTATCTAAAAGAAAGGTTTTGAAACCAGCGCATGAGTTCAGGCCCCTGTGTGTCGGTAGCAGTAGCCCGCTACGGTTATTATTGGATCAGGAATCTGAAAGTATAGCGACCAGTGACAGATTTTCTTGAGGTTCAAGCAGTTTATTCCAGCGAGATTTAAACCCTGAACAGCCAGCCTGACAGACCAGTCGGCGCGGCACGCTGCCACTGCTATGTAGGCTCGAAGGGTTTAATGGATAAAAATTTAATGAAACCAATTGAACCAACCAGTTTCAAACACAACAGGGTCATACAGAGCTGACGCCTCCAGGCATTCACGACAGAACAGTAACTTATTGAAAATAAAAAACAAATCAAATAAGATTTTAGTTCTGCGCTGAGTATCCTGGATGATTCATACACTGTGTCCTGACGCTGCTCACTAACACGGGTGACTCAGGGCCGCTGATAACATAACAAACAGGAAACAACAATTATGGCGGATAATCCGGACCAGCAATTTACACACTACAGCAAACTAGCCTGGCGCATATATGCGCTGATAGCCCTCATTATAATGGCGGTGCTGGTGCTACTTGTGGCTCGAGACACTGAAGAGATGTTTTTCTATGGACTCTTAACCCCCGCCGCATTTTATGTTTTCCGACCTACCGAGCGTTATATCAACCGGATGATCTATAAGTATACGGGGGTTTCTAAACCGGGCAGTGAACAATAGCAGATTAATGCAAGTACATGGCCGAGGTGACCAGGCAACCCCGGCCACACCACACAGCAGCCTGCACAGGCGGGGTGCATCCCTTAACTGCAACTTACTCTGTATACCCACGAGTCATTGACAGAAACGCACCCAACGATGCCAGCAGCACACCGCCGCCTACCATAATCGCCACCGGGTAAAACAGGTTGCCGGCCATATCCTGCTGGCTGTATTTAATAATCATAATCAACGCCTCAAGCACCACCGCGATACATACCGTACCGACAAAGCGGGTAATGGTGCGGCGGATATTAAAAAAGATATTATCCCCCGACTCACAATTAATGTACTCCTTACCCACACCCACGCCCAGTTCGTACATGGCGAGGGAAATAACCAGGATATTGATCGACTTGATGGTGACAGATATCAGATCAGATGTATCGCTGAATACCGTGCTGATAAACTGGTACACAGAGGCCATCACCAGCACCAGTGATAGCAGCAAAAACAGACTGGAAAACAGAAAGGCCATGAGTGATTTGAGACCACCGATACGGGAGAAATCCATGTAGTGGTTATTGCTCATCCTCTCAGACCCGTAATCGGATAGATCGTGTCCCTTGCCGTCTTCTGCTAAATTAGGCAGTTGATCATCACTCAGTGTGCAGCTGTTCATTTTTATCCCCTTTATGTAATAGCCTAAGATGCATACGGATTACAGCGCATGCACCTGTTTATAATTAATGGGGAATTAGAGCCTGCTGCACGGCAAAGGATTCACTGTTTATTTGTGAACTGGCGCGCAATTGCCGTGACAGGCCACAATATGCGCAGTGACAGCGGACAAAAAGTGAGCAGCGATTTTGCTATTGTGGCTTTTTCAATACCTGTTGAAACGCGGTTTCTATCTGCGCTTCCCATTCGGGTTTTTTATTATCGACAATCTGCTGCAAAAAAGGGTCGATGCGTAATTTAAAGCCATTACAGTCCATAAACACTTCGGGAATGGGCAGATGGATACTGGCCTTAATCGCTTCTTTTTGTGCGGTAAACTGCGGCGTTATTTTCACCCTGGCGCGGGTGTTAAAATCACCTTTACAGTCAACTTTCATATTGGCCATCAGCGGATTATTGCTTAGCTGCCCGCTCATGGAAATGGCCAGCGGCACTTCACTGATAATATGATTTTCTGTGCTGCTGAATTTCGACTGTCCGTTTTTATCAATAGTCAGGCTGTACACGCCATAATCCCAGGCCAGGGCCTGGTTACTGTATAGCTGCTGTGGAATATTTTTCTCAATCAGCATGCCCAGCATTTTATCGGTTGCAGTTTGCGCCTGCAGGCCCTGAGCACATAACAGACTGGAAGTTAAAACTAGATTTTTTAATTTCATTAAGCTAACTCGATTTAAATAGTAAAACTGGATTGTATAATCAAAAAAGCAGTCGACTTATTACGACTGCTTTGTATAAGAGCTCCACTAAACAATTCAGTTTAAGTTTTATCCAGTTTATTTTTCATGACTGCATAATACATCACAGGAATAACCAGTAATGTTAACAGGGTCGAAACCAGAATACCGAATATCAGGGATATCGCCAGCCCACTGAAAATCGGGTCATCGAGAATAAACAGCGCGCCCATCATCGCCGCCAGTGCAGTGAGCACAATCGGTTTACTGCGCACCGCACTGGCCTCTATAACCGCGTCGCGAAACGCCATGCCTTCTGCCAGCTGTTCGTTAATAAAGTCCACCAGCAGAATTGAATTGCGCACAATAATACCCGCCAGTGCAATCATGCCGATCATCGAGGTGGCGGTAAATTTTGCACCCAGCAGGGCATGCCCCGGCATCACCCCGATAATGGTCAGCGGAATCGGTGCCATAATAATCAGCGGTACAATATAGGAGCGGAACTGCGCCACCACCAGAAAATAAATCAGCAACAGCCCCACCGAATAGGCGATGCCCATATCACGGAAAGTTTCGTAGGTGATCTGCCACTCGCCATCCCATTTCATGCTGTATTCATAGGGGTTGGCTGGCTGGTTAATAAAATACTGGTGTATACCCTGGCCGTTATTCAGCGGCTGCACCGCGGCATTTTGATCAGCAGACTGCTGCTTGAGCTGATCGATCATATCAACCATGCCGTATAACGGACTGTCCAGTTCACCGGCCATATCACCAGTAACGAACACCACCGGCTGCAGGTCTTTATGGTAGATGTGTTGTTCCCGAACCGACTTTTCGATATGCACAATATCTTCCAGCGGAATGGCAACACCCAGTCTGCCCTGCAATTTAATGGACATAATCTGTTCAAGATCCGATTTATTTTCAAGGGGCAATTCAAGTCGAATCGGCACCGCGTATTTGAAATTTTCACCGTGCAGGTAAGCTGCATCATAACCCTGCAACAGAGTTTGCAACAGGTGCGTCACTTCCTGCTGGCTCACACCCAGCATTGCCGCCTTTTGCCGGTCCACATGAACAATATAACGCGGTGCGGGGGTAATGATCGTATCATCCACATCAACAATGTCATCGGTACTTTCAAATACCTTGCGGATATCCTTTGCCACACCAATCTGCCCGGCATAGTCCAGGCCGTAGACTTCGGCCACCAGTGGCGACATTACCGGAGGACCCGGCGGTACTTCGGCCAGTTTTACATTGGCATTGAATTTCGCGCCGATTTTCTGCAGCGGTTCGCGCATCTCGCGTGCAATATCATGGCTTTCCTTATCGCGCAGAGATTTATCCAGCAAGTTCACCTGGATGTCCCCCACATTCGAACCACTGCGTAAATAATACTGGCGTACCAGGCCATTAAAATTAATCGGTGCAGCGGTGCCACTGTAGATCTGGTAATTGATGACTTCCGGCACGCTGGCCACATAGGCGCCCAGTTCCTCCATCACCTGTGTGGTGTGTTCCAGTGGTGAGCCTTCCGGCATATCCACTACAATCTGGAATTCGGACTTGTTATCGAAGGGCAGCATTTTCAGCACCACATGCTGGGTGTAAACCAGCGCCAGCGACAGCGCGATTAATACCAGCACGGCCAGCGCCAGCTGCCCGCGACGTTTTCGGCCACTGGATTCATCCAGGAAAGGCCCGATCAGCCGTGTGAAGAAACGGCTGTAGCCGGCGGAGCTCCCTTCATGCCCGGATCCCGCAGACTTACTCAGAAACTTGTAGCACATCCAGGGGGTAATCACGAAGGCTACTGCCAGGGAAATCAGCATACCCATGCTGGCATTAATCGGAATCGGGCTCATATAGGGCCCCATCAGGCCACTCACGAATGCCATGGGCAGCAGTGCGGCAATCACCGTAAAGGTAGCCAATATGGTCGGCCCACCCACTTCATCTACCGCCTTTGGAATCGCCTCTAACAGCTTGTCATTGCCCATGCTCATATGGCGGTGAATATTCTCCACCACCACGATGGCGTCATCCACCAGGATACCGATGGAGAAAATCAGCGCGAATAACGACACCCGGTTGAGGGTAAAGCCCCAGGCCCAGGAGGCGAACAGCGTGATCGCCAGGGTAATCACCACCGCCGAACCCACAATAAAGGCTTCCCGCCTGCCCAGTGCCACCAGCACCAGCAGCACCACAATGGAGGTGGCGAAGATCAGTTTGGTAATCAGGGTTTTTGCCTTGCTGTCGGCGGTTTCACCGTAGTTGCGGGTGACGCTGACCTTAACCCCGTCCGGCAGATAAATACCCTGCAACTGGTCCATGCGCTCGATCACCGCACTGGCAATATCCACCGCATTGGTGCCCGGCTGTTTATTTACCGCCAGGGTCACCGCCGGATAATGCTGCGCTTGCTCAGCCCTGGAATTTTTCGCCATGCCCTGGCCGTAAAACACATACTGGCTGGCATAGGCTGGGGAGAAACTGATCTCGGCTATGTCCGAAAGATACACCGGCTGGCCCTTATGCAGGCCCACCACAAGTTGCGCCACATCACTGGCGCTACTTAAAAAGCGCCCGGCGGTGAGCTGGATTTCCAGGTTATCATGCACCACCACACCGGCTTCGCTTGACGCATTGCTGCTGTTCAGTGCCAGTTGCAGATCATTCAATGACAGACCATAGGCGGCCAGAAGCTGGGGATCCAGCAACACTTTCACCACCTGTTCTGCACCGCCGATGGTGAAGATTTCCCGAGTGCCTGGCACCCGCTTGAGTTCAGCCTCCAGTGCATGGGCCACCTGTAACAAATCATAACTGCTGCGTTGCTGGTCTTCGGTCCACAGGGTCAGGGAGACAATGGGCACATCGTCTATGCCTTTGGGTTTGATAATCGGCTGGGCAATGCCCAGCCCCTGCGGCAGCCAGTCGCTATTGGAGAATATTTTGTTATACAGACGAACAATCGCCTGGGTGCGATCCTCCCCGACTTTATACTCGACCGTCAGCACCGACATGCCGGGGCGTGACACCGAATACACATGCCTGATGCCCTCGATTTCCGACAGCACCTGCTCGGCGGGCACACTCACCAGGCTTTCCACCTCGCGGGCTGAAGCACCGGGATAGGCGATAAACACATTGGCAAAGGTGACATTGATCTGAGGCTCTTCCTCGCGCGGTGTCACCATTATCGCAAACAGGCCAAGAAACAGACCCAGCAGGGCCAGCAACAGGGTGATTTCACTTTGCAGAAACTGCTTTGCGATACGGCCGGAAATGCCCAGCGGTTTATTCTCCTGCTCACTCATGATCGCTAGACCCGGCTTGTTGAGGTTGTTGCTGCAATTGATGCTTGAGTGCTGCGGTAGCCTGTAACGGGTTCAGGTACACCTGCTCACCCTCAAACAGCCCTGCGTGAATAATTTGCAGTGCCTGGTTTTCTGCCAGCTCGGCAAACTCGATAGCAGAAACCGCCGGCACCTGCTGCCCCGGCCTCACCTGGCGCATCACAATTCGACCCTCATCGCTTTTCACATAGACCGCATTGATTTCTCCCCGCTGCACCAGTGCCGATGCGGGTATCACCAGCAGTTGCTGCTCACCGGCAACAAAGCCGGTTTTCACCAGCATGCCCGGATAGAGTGATGCACCATTGAGCGATTTATTCGTGGATGGCAGCTCAAGTCGGACGGTGAAACTGTGGCTGATTTCATCGGCAAATGGAAACACGGTCAGCTCATTGCTACTGATCACACCGCCATCATCCAGGTACACCAGCCCCTGCTGGCGGGTACGGATGGTTTCAACAATCGACTGTGGCACCTGCACCGTCACCCGCAGTTTATCCAGCGAGATACCACTCACCAGTGGCGAGCCGGGATTAACCGACTCACCCACTTCAACATGGCGCTGGGTCACGATGCCGCTGTAGGGTGCACGGATAATGGTGTATTCATACTCCTCCCGTGCCTGCTTGATGCGTGCCCTGGCGGCATCCAGCCTGGCCTTCGAGGCCTTGAGTGCGGCGCGGGTCTGGTCCAGTGTGGTCACTGCAATCAGCTTCTGCTCGTACAGATTCTGGTAGCGTTCATAGTCCGCCTGATTGCGCTCGTATTCGGCACGGGCCTCTTCCAGCCCGGCCTGTGCCAGATCCATCTCGGCTTTCTGGCGTTCGTTTCTAAAGCGAGCCAGCACGTCATCCTGTTTTACAATGTCATCCACATCGAAATAGATTTCCGCCAGACGTCCCGAGGTCTGCGCTTTCATCGTCGCCTTGTTCACCGCCTCGACCGTACCGGTAAACTGTTTGATAACCGGCACTGCAATGCGTGTCACCGGAGCGGTTTGCAACTCGCTCGTGGCGTCAATGCCCTGTTCCGCTACCTGGGCTGTATTTTCCTGCTGTGTCTGTTTGTTTAAGGCTTCGCCGGTTTTACCCTGTGAACTCGAGGACGGTGGTTCATTATCCGCTGCAGCAACAAAGCCAGAAGCCAGCAACAGGCTACAAAAAAGCGTGGAGCGAAGCAGGTTTATGGTTTTGTACCCGAATACCTGAAATGCGGGTGCAGGATTTAAATTGATCATTTTTTATACAGCCCCTTATCAATACTGCCTGGATGAAAATGTTTACGCTGTGATTCGTGTTAGCTTAGCGGGTTTATCCATTGATAGCATTTTATATAACATAGAGCCACACATGGGTCACCTGCTGCTAAATACTGTCGCTGACCAATACCGATTGCTTAACTCTCTGAATACACTGCTGTCCTTTCATTTCCAGGTTCCCAGCATACATATCGATCAGAACCCAAGGTAAACAATCACCCGTCCGGATGATGAAACTGTCCGTTTAAACCGCTATCATCTCATTAACTGAGGTTATGAACTTTACAAAAACTGGCAACTATTTTATTGTCCCGTGATAACTAAATAACAATGGAACATCATACATATGAAAACAACGAACATGATTCAACATGGGCTGGCTGTATTTTTAATGGCTTTTATTGCTGCATTCAGCACCCAGGCGATGGCAGAAGGCCAGTATAAAATCCAGGGTAGCAAGAGCTACAAGGCGAGCATCAAAACCCAGCAGCCGATTCAGATTGGTCTGGAAGTCAGCGGTGTGGCACTGGATTCGGTATTTTTCGACAAGAGCTCACTACAGGCGTTTGTTATTCTGATGAACAGAACACCGGTTGCGGTCAGTGCCGAAGTGGGTATTGCACTGTTCGATGCCAGCGGCAAGCTGCTTGCCACCGGCATTGATGTCACCGGCTTCAGCTTTACCGGTGACAAGGTTCGCGCCGGTGACCAGAAGAACGTCAAGCTGAGCTTTGATAAATTCCTTAACGATTACTCGAATGTGGCAAGCTTCCAGCTGGTATTCAGTGTGGTTGAGGAAACCAGGAGCAAAACCGGTGCTAACGTTAACAACTCTGATTTCTGATTCTATCTGAATAGAGATCACTCGTTACACGCAAAACAGCAGGCTTAAAGCCTGCTGTTTTGCGTCTGGCCTGATGACATTTATTTTGCCTGTTTATTCAGGTTGCGCAGGTAATTCAGCTTTTCGCCGATCTTGATTTCCAGACCACGATCCACGGGGTGATAAAGTTCCTGCTCGCCCAGTGCATCGGGAAAATAGGTCTCTCCCTGGGCGAAGGCGTTGTCTTCATTATGCGCATAGCGGTAATCCTTGCCGTAACCCAGCTCCTGCATAAAACGGGTCGGCGCATTACGGATATGCATTGGCACATCCATACTGCCACTCTGCCGGGCCAGTTCCATGGCACTGTTATAGGCACTATACACCGCGTTTGATTTGGCGGCACAGGCGAGATAAATCACCGCCTGGGCCAGGGTCAGTTCGCCTTCCGGACTGCCCAGACGTTCGTAGGTTTGCCAGGCATTGAGTGCCAGCTCCAGCCCGCGGGGATCGGCATTGCCGATATCTTCCGACGCCATGCGCACCAGGCGGCGTGCAATATAGATCGGGTCACAACCACCATCCAGCATGCGACACATCCAGTAGAGTGCGGCATCGGGATTACTGCCGCGCACCGATTTGTGCATGGCGGATATCTGCTCGTAAAACAGGTCGCCGGATTTATCAAAGCGACGCAGGGTTTGCGAGGTGACATCCTGGATGATTTCCTCGGTAATCTGCAACTCGCCGTTATGCTCCAGTGCCAGATCCGCGGCAATTTCCAGGAAATTCAGCGCACGCCGTGCATCACCATCGGCCTGCAGCGCAATGCGTTGCAGTGTTTCATCAGTAATACTGACATTGCGCTCACCCAATCCATGTTCGGGATCATGCAGTGCGCTTTGTAACAGCGCGACCATGTCTTCAGGCTGAATCGATTTCAATACATAGGTTTTGCAACGTGACAGCAATGCATTGTTGAGTTCAAACGAAGGATTTTCCGTGGTCGCGCCGATAAAGCAGACGGTGCCATCTTCAACGTAAGGTAAAAAGGCGTCCTGTTGTGATTTATTGAAGCGGTGTACCTCATCGACAAACAGGATACTGGGTTTCTGGTACACATCATAATACTGATGCGCCTTGTCGATCGCGGCGCGTATATCCTTGACCCCGGACAACACCGCCGAAATGGAAATAAACTGTGCCTGTGAATAGTTCGAAATTAGCCGTGCCAGGGTGGTTTTACCGGTACCCGGCGGACCCCAGAAAATCATCGAGTGCAGTTTGCCCGACTCAATCGCAATGTGCAGCGGTTTATCCTTGCCCATAATGTGCGACTGCCCCAGGTAACCTTCGAGGGTATCCGGGCGCATGCGATCGGCAAGTGGACGAAACTGGTTATCTGACATAGTTATAAAACGGCTAGTGCTGTTAGTGACTGGCTAGAAGTCGCCCATGATATCCGCACCTTGCGGCGCTGAGAATTCAAACAGATCAACCTTGAATGATGGATTGATGGTTAAATCGGTAAAGATAATTTCAGTTTGCTGGTTGAACTTATCCAGCAGGCGCATGGTTTTGATCCTGCCCTTATGCAGTCCCACCAGCATCTGCTGAAAATCACTGTCGGCTTTAAGCGGTATCAGCTTCACCCAGTCCTGACCTTCCTGCGCTGGCATATCCTGCAGGGTAAACAGCGTATCCAGTGGTTGCTGGTTGTCCAGCAGGTTCACCGGTGATGACTCCAGCTGCTCATAGGGGCGCACACTCACCTGCTCCAGCTCCGCATCGTACATCCAGATTTTGCGGCCATTGGACACGATATTCTGTTCATAGGGTTTTGTGTAATCCCAGCGGAATTTGCCGGGGCGCTGCATGCGCAACTTACCCGCCGACTGCTGCATCAGCTCGTTGTATTCATTCAACAGGGTCTGTTCAAACTGGGCCGACAGGCTCTGCGTGTTATCGAGAAAGCGCTGTAGTTGCTGCGCGGCGGAATTCTCCGCCATGGCATAGGGGCTGAGCGCACAGAAAAAAATTAACAGGACGTGTTTTAGCATGCTGGAGTAGACCCCTGAGGCGCATAAAGGTTTAGGCGCCGCTGAATAATTGTATTTGTGAATAATTGTATTTACATTTCCGGCGGTGGTGGCGCCAGTACTTCACGCTGGCCATTGGACTGCATCGAACTGACCACACCCGCCGCTTCCATTTCCTCGACCATGCGCGCTGCCCGGTTGTAACCGATTTTCAGGCGGCGCTGCACATAGGAAATAGACGCCTTGCCCGATTCGGTGACAATCTTCACCGCCTCGTCATACAGTGCATCACTTTCGCCACCGGCTTCTGCTGAAGACATCGACTCACCGGGCAGCTTGATCACATCACTGTTGTCCTGGATCAGGTTAGGAATGTAATTGGGTTTGCCCTGCTGTTTCAGATGCGCCACCACCGCATGCACTTCATGGTCATCCACAAAGGCGCCGTGTACCCGTTCCGGCATACTGCTGCCGGCATTCAGATAAAGCATATCACCGTGTCCCAGCAGCTGCTCCGCCCCCATCTGGTCGAGGATGGTGCGCGAGTCCACCTTGGAGGACACCTGGAAGGCAATGCGGCTGGGGATATTGGATTTAATCAGGCCGGTAATCACATCCACCGACGGCCGCTGTGTTGCCAGAATCAGGTGGATACCCGAGGCACGGGCTTTCTGCGCCAGGCGCGCAATCAGCTCCTCGATCTTCTTACCCACCACCATAATCAGGTCGGCGAACTCATCCACCACCACGACGATAAACGGAATCGGTTTCAGGTCGGCGGGTTCCTCATCGGGCATCAATTCATCTTTAACAAACAGCGGGTCTTTAATCGGCGTGCCGGCTTCAATCGCATCACTCACCTTGCGGTTATAACCGGTGATATTGCGCACCCCGAGCGAGGCCATCAGTTTATAGCGCCGTTCCATTTCACCCACCGCCCAGCGCAGTGCATTGGCCGCTTCGCTCATATCGGTCACCACCGGGGTCAGCAGGTGTGGAATATCATCGTAGACATTCAGCTCGAGCATTTTCGGGTCAATCAGGATCAGCCGCACATGCTCCGGCGTGCTCTTGTAGAGCAGACTCATTAACATGGCATTGATACCCACCGACTTACCGGAACCGGTGGTACCCGCCACCAGCAGGTGTGGCATCTTCGCCAGATCCGCCACCACCGGGTGCCCGGAAATATCCTTGCCCAGCGCCATGGTGAGTGAGGACGAGGATTTATCATAGGCCTTGGACATGAGGATTTCGCCCAGCGCCACCACTTCCCGTTGCTCATTGGGGATTTCCAGCCCGACCACGGTCTTGCCGGGAATCACTTCCACCACCCGCACCGAAACCAGCGACAACGAACGCGCCAGGTCCTTGGACAGGGCGGTGATCTTGCTCGCCTTGATGCCGGGGGCGGGCTGCAGTTCAAAGCGGGTAATCACCGGCCCGGGATGCACCGCCACCACTTCAACATCGATATTGAAGTCCTTGAGCTTGATCTCAACCAGGCGTGACAATGCTTCCAGCGCCTCGGTGGACAAGCCCTTGCCGGAAACCACCGCCTCATCCAGCAGACGCAGCGGTGGCAGCTCGGCATCACCGGCGGCATCATCAAACAGCGATATCTGGCTTTCACGGCTGTGGCGCTCGCTGATTTCAACCTTCTTAATCACCGGCTCGATACGCACCGGTTGTTTACGCTCTTCTTTCTTCTTGCTGTCGGCCTGCACTGCCTTTTCACGGTTCTGTCGGGCGACCTCGCCTTCACGACGCTCCTCGCGGCTTTCGCGCAACTGGTTAATGCGCTGACGTGTCCAGTCATAGCTACGCAGCAGCAGGCCACCGATATGGTCCATTACACCCAGCCAGGACAGTCCACTGAACAGAGTGATACCCGCCAGCAGAATCGAAAACAGCAACAGGGTGGAACCCAGCACACCGAAGCGCGCCGCCAGACTATCCCCCAGCCAGCGACCCAGGATGCCGCCACCATCCAGTGGCAGGCTGTCTGGTGGTATCACAAAATGCAGGCTGACCAGCGCACAACCGGTGGCGAGGGTCATCAAAAAGCCGGCCCAGCGAACCCCCAGCACACGAAAATCGATTTCACCGTCAGCCTTGCGACCGCGCAATACCAGCCAGCCACTGTAGGCAATAATCACCGGAAACAGGTAACTGAGGTAACCGAACAGCAGGTAGAACACATCGGATAGCCAGGCACCCACCGTACCTGCCAGGTTATTGATCTGCATCGCCGGGCCGGTGTAGGACCAGCCGGGGTCCTTGATATCGTGACTGACCAGCGCGGTGAGCATAAACAGGGCGATCGCCAGTAGCACAAACAGCGCCGCCTCACGTAAGCCGCGACTGATATGTATGGTTAACCCGGAAAGTGGTTTCTCTTCTTTTGTTCGACGAGCCTGAGGCAATTCGGCAACCCTTATAAGCTAGATTGTATTAGCTAGTTTAAAAAACGAGATTCGCTACGCAATTAATTGATTAGTCTGGTTTTTTTATTATAGCCCGGATTATACACCAAGCCAGGTCAGTGACCTAACAGCGACCTGCCTATTTATCTGTTGTGGTATCGCTGTGGTTAGCCATGGCCTGTGCAATCAGCGGGTTATCGATGTGCCCGGCACGGATATTCACCCCGTTCTGTAGATCTGCCTGCTGCTCCCAGCCTGCCTCGCACAGCCGTTTCACATAGGGCAGAATCGCCGCCGACAGTGCCTGGGAGGCGGTTCTGGGCACCGCACCGGGCATATTGGTGACCGCGAAATGCAACACATCATGAATGCTATAGGTGGGCGAGCGGTAATCGGTGGGGTGAATGGTTTCGATACAGCCGCCCTGATCCACCGAAATATCAATAATCACACTGCCGGGGCGCATGCTTTTCACCTGCTGCTCTGTCACCAGCCGCGGCGCGTGCAGTCCCGGCAATAATACCGCCCCCACCAGTAAATCCGCGCGCGCCACCGCCTCGCTGATTGCCGCCTCGGATGCCACTATGCCCTGTACATGGGTAAGCTCATCTTGCAATGGCGCAAGGCGCGAGGCATCCCGGTCAATCAGGCTGACCTCGGCCCCCATGGCTGCTGCCAGCCGCGCGGCGGCGCTGCCTGCCACACCCGCCCCCAGCACCACCACATGCCCGCGGTCGGTATGACTTAATCCACCCAGCATTATGCCCCTGCCACCCTGTGGCTGGTGTAATAAGTGTGTACCGATCTGTGTAGCCAGCTTGCCGGCAATTTCACTCATTGGTTTAAGCAATGGCAGGCCACCCGCCTGATCGGTGACGGTTTCAAAGGCAATCGCGGTCAGGCCAATCTCACACAGTTTATCTGTCAGCCCGGGGCTGGCAGCCAGGTGCAGGTAGCAGAATAGAATGTGCTGCGGGCCGAGACAGGCAAGGTCACCGGCAATGGGTTCTTTTACCTTCACAATCAAGGTAGCAGCTGCATACAGTGCCTGTGCGTTATCACACAGGCTCACTCCCTGCGCCTGGTAATCCGCATCGCTGTAACCACTAAGTTCACCGGCACCCCGCTGCAGGTAAACCTCATGCCCGAGTTGCACCAGCTCACCACAGGCAGTGGGAATCAGGGCCACACGGCCTTCCAGTACCTTGCTTTCTTTTACCACGCCAATTTTCATCTACCCTCCTTGCCGCCAGTGCGACATGCTTTTAAACCCTGTGCACAACTGTATGTCCTGTGCAGCACACCAGCTGTTGCAGCAAAATGCAAGCAGCGGTGCATGACTGACTCAAGGTTGATATTCCGCATTATATTCACAGGCAGATTGTGCATTTAATTTTTTCAGATTTGTTAGAATAGGTGCAAATTTTACTATGGCAAAATCAAGCGGCAATAACAGGCCTGCATCTGACCTGTTTCGTTGAGCTGATTCTGGCCCAGTCTTTAACGTGGAGAGAATACTATGAGCGAAAGCAAACATTGCCGACTACTGATTTTAGGTTCTGGCCCTGCCGGTTACTCGGCTGCCGTGTATGCGGCACGCGCCAACCTTAACCCGGTAGTTGTCACTGGCATGGAAATGGGCGGACAGCTCACCACCACCACCGATGTGGATAACTGGCCCGGTGATAATGAAGGTGTGCAGGGCCCCGAGTTAATGGAGCGCATGAAAGCCCATGCGGAACGCTTTGGCACTGAAATCATTTTTGACCATATCCACACCACCGACCTGAGTCAGCGCCCGTTCAAACTGAGCGGCGATTCCCATGAGTACACCTGCGATGCACTGATCATTGCCACCGGCGCCAGTGCCAAGTACCTGGGCATGGAATCGGAAGAAGCCTTCAAGGGCAAGGGCGTCTCTGCCTGTGCGACCTGTGATGGTTTTTTCTACCGTGGCCAGAATGTAGCGGTAATCGGCGGTGGTAACACCGCAGTTGAAGAAGCGCTGTACCTGGCGAATATTGCCGATCATGTGACCGTGGTACACCGTCGTGACCAGTTCCGTTCAGAAAAAATCCTCTCTGATCGTTTAATCGAACGTGCCGAAAAAGGCAATGTCACTATTGAATGGAACCACACACTGGATGAGGTACTGGGTGATAACACCGGCGTCACCGGCATTCGCATCAAGAGCACCGAAGATGACAGCACCAAAGAAGTTGATGTCGCTGGTGTGTTTATTGCCATCGGTCATTCACCCAACACCGCCATCTTTGAAGGCCAGCTTGAAATGAGCAATGGCTATATTGGGGTTAAGTCCGGTCTGCAGGGCAATGCCACCGCCACCAGCGTACCCGGTGTATTTGCAGCGGGTGACGTAGCGGACCAGGTGTACAAGCAGGCAGTAACCTCTGCGGGTGCCGGCTGTATGGCAGCACTGGACGCGGAAAAATTCCTTGATGAACTGGAAGCCCAGGGTAAGTAGACCTGGGCAAATAGGCGAATATCAATTCCGCCTACCATAAGTCGAATCGACCCCCAGAGTGGACTTATGTCATCACTGAGTATCTGTGAAACACTAAAGGATGTTCCCGCCGAGCAATGGAATGCACTGGCGGGCGACACCAATCCATTTATCCAGCACGAATTTCTACTCGCCTTCGAAACCGGCCAGTGCCTTGAAAATTATGGCTGGCTACCCCGCTACTTTCTTGTACATGATGAACACAATGACTTAATTGGCGCCATGCCCGCCTATGAAAAACACAACTCCTATGGCGAGTTTGTATTCGACTGGGCCTGGGCCGATGCCTATCAACGCGCCGGTTTGCACTATTACCCCAAGCTGGTGATTGCTATCCCCTACTCACCCTGCCAGGGGCCGCGCCTGCTGGCGAAAAATAATGAGCCGGAAATCAAATCGCTGTTAATTGAATTTGCACTGGAGTTTGCCCGCAAGCAGAATTACTCCAGCGTGCACTGGCTGTTCACCCTGGATGATGATTACCAGCTGCTCAAACAGCACAGCAAACTGCAGCGCTTTGATTACCAGTTTCACTGGCACAATCACGATTATAAAAACTTCGATGATTTTCTTGCGCAACTGAGCTCGAAAAAACGCAAGAACATCAAACAGGAACGACGCAAGGTTCGCGATCAACAGATTGAGATAAAAACCTTTAACGGTGAACAGCTCAGCGATGAGCAATGGGAGAAGATTTACTTCTTCTATAAAATTACCTTTATGAAAAAATCCGGCGCGCCTACCCTGAGCCTGAATTTTTTCAAAGCAGTGGCAAAACAACTACTGATTATATTCGCCTACCATGGCGAGGAAACCGTTGCCAGTGCAATCTGCATAATTGGCAAGGACACCCTGTATGGCCGTCACTGGGGTTGCCTTGAAGAATACGACAGTCTGCATTTTGAAGTCTGTTATTACACCGGCATCGAATACTGTATCGAGCATGGCCTGAAAACTTTTGAACCAGGCGCACAGGGAGAACATAAGATTGCCCGCGGTTTTCTGCCGGTTAAAACCCGCTCCGCACACTGGGTGGCGAATGCACAGTTCAGCCAGTTACTCGAAGATCATCTACAACGGGAAGCCGCCGCACTTGAAGGCTATGGCGAAGAGCTGTGGCAGGCTTCGCCTTATAAAGACAGTCCTTAGTCGTTAGACCAACGTCATAAGTCGAAAGGCCAAAAGATCTAATCATCTTTCACTCGTTCCCACGCTCCCGCGTGGGAACGCATAACGCCAACAACTTTTTGCCAGCTCCCACGCAGGAGCGTGGGAGCCAGTGTTAAGACTGAAAGACGAAAGTTGTAGGTTGGGGTGAGGAACGAACCCCAACATAAACCGAATTGACCTGAACCGTTGGGGTTCCTGCGTCACCCCAACCTACCGCTAACGACCAGCGATTATTTATCCAGCGTAGTAATTTTTTTATCTTCGGGTAAAAAATTATCCGCCAGTGTACTGTAGATCGGTGTCTTGCAAATGGAACGGGACACCCCGGTAGCCAGAAACGCCACCACCATCAGCGGCAGAATCAACTGATGCTGATCGGTCATTTCCATCACAATCACAAACGCGGTTATCGGTGCCTGTACCACACCGGCAAAATAACCCGCCATCGCCAGCAATACGATCGGTGCATAGGGATAGTTCACCAGCCATTCGGCAATGTGTGCACCTATGCCTGCACCTGTTGCCAGTGAGGGGGCGAAGATACCACCGGGGATACCACTCAGGTAGGACACCACCGTCGCCAGCAGTTTAAGGTAACCGTAGTCCGTTGAGATTTCACCGGTGTTATTCATAATCGCGGTGGCCTGCTCATAACCACTGCCATAGGTAAGGTGCCCCGAGTAATAACCGATAATCGCAATACCCAGGCCACACAGTGCAGCAACCAGGTAAGGATTGTTGTTTCGATACGGGGTAATCCAGCGGGTGCCCTGAATCAGCATTAAACTGAAAATTCCACCCAGCACACCACACACCAGGCCACACAC
>DATCTK010000002.1:0-10344 GCA_036567985.1 Gammaproteobacteria bacterium
GAAACCAGGACAAAAAACACAAATCATCAACCTTTTAACCTGCATTTATCGACATTTACCGATAAATGCAGAAAATGACTAAGCCAAATCTCGCCCAGAGATGGAAATATCTGCATAAATACTGAGTTTTTCAACACTATCGGCTAGATCCAGACCAACATTAGCGTCTATTTGCGTCCATTTGCGGACTTTTATTTTATCTTTTGATTTTTAAAACCCATTTTGCGTAGCTGCTAGTCTGTCCACTGGCCCACTATCCACCCTCAACTACGCCGCGGAAAACGCAGCCGCTTTACGCACCACATCGATATCATGCTGATGTGTTAAGGCATGTTCCGAACGTTCCAGTGCCATGCGTGAATGTTTTCTCGCAGCGGCGACCATCGCGGGGTCATCGGTTTCTGCCAGGGCGCTAAACGCTTTCTGCAGCCGGGTTGACACTTCAACAATTCCCGCGCCATCACGTGCAATGGCAGTAAAGGCATCGTCGAACAGGTCGTCGATTAGCAGCCTCGGGACTGATACACGGTCATAGCTAATCTCTGCAACCCTGTCCTTTTCAAGTGGTGATTGCCACAGTGTAAACAGTCGCACCATGGTGCCAATAACATTGATCGCGGTTCCCGGGTCATTGATACCGGGTGACAGTGCCTTGTCAGCAATCTCCGACAGGGCAAGCAGCCCGAAGCGGGGATCATCTTCAAAGGTACGGTTCGGCCTAATTGTGAACGCACTGGAAAAGGTCTCTGGTTTGAACGCCCCGCCCCCATAAACTCGTAGCAGCGGACGCTGTGTACTCATAAAGGTGCCCGGCAGCGCAGTTACTGTCACATGGCAATCGAGTGCTTCGGCACAGGATTGTAAGGTCTGTAGATCAATATGCTGTACATAGCCCACCGTGTTAGAACAGACGTTGACACCCTTGTCTTCTGGCTGATGCTGGGTGATGGCTAAAGCGCCCAGGGTGGGCGCATGGCGGCGACGATCCAGTGCGTCGGCCGTGCCTTTTCCACCTGATTAATGGTGTTCACCACCCGGCCCAGCCGGGCAATTCTGTCCACCCAGCGAACGAAAGTAATAATAACAATGGCGAACACCAGAAGAGTCAATGCGAAGATTGCAAACAGGCCGGCGGAACCAAACATCGCATTCTGGACGGCGACCAGGGAAACAATACTGAAGATAAAGGCGCCTATAAATGCAGACAATGCGTTCTGGGTAACGTCATCCGCAATAACCAGCGGTAAGGAACGGGGTGTTGCACTGGCACTGGCGGAGGCATAAGCGGCAACCATCGAACCTACCGCAAAGGTTGCTATCACCAGCATGCTGGAGGCCATAATGGATAGCAGGGTTTCGACAGAGTCCTGGTTAACCCTGGGCAACACATGGGCAAGCCCCGTATCGTCAGCCAGCCTGGCGAGGAATGCGCCGCCTATAGAGAGCACGCAAAGTAGCAGTGGTTTGATCCACAAACGCTCTTTGATTCGACTGAAAAAAAATCGTAGCCTGTCCAAACTCAACCAGGGTGTTTGAGCCATAATTGCTTCCTCCGCCGTTATGCATACCTGCCCTGCCAATGATAGTATCACTACACAGGCCTGCACAGGGTAACACCTGGTTTAAACCACGACACCGGTTCCCACCGGAAAACATTACAGGGAATCTGCCTGGAAAAAGCGGTCATTACATTTCGCTATCACAACTGGACAAGCCTCCACTTCGGCGTAGATTCAATATTTAACTGTATGCAAATACTGAAAGGAGTAACCCACTTATGAGCATTTCAGACTCAAACACAGAAGAAGCAGCCCTTCTGCAATGCCAGAAGGCCCTGTCAGGATGGGACAATGAAGGTGATGCGTTTCCAGACGAAACACAGGCTGACATTCACAGAATGACCAACGCTGAACTGGTGCATCTTCGAATTCGTGTAATTGCACTGGAAAATATGATGATATCGCTGCTCACTGAAGGCTCCGAACGGCAGCTTGAGATTGCCCGAAAAATGGCAAGCTATATTCTTCCGCGCCCAGGCTTCACCCAGCACCCGCTTACCATTAAAGCGGCGGATCAAATGAATGATATGGTCAGTCGGGCAGAACATTTTCGAACGCTGCCGAAATTGTGAAATACCCTCCTGGACTGTTTTTTCGTTTAGTGTATCCGTTCAATCCAGGGCGCGTGTTCATGCCCTGATATTTTGACGAAGCTTAGTGGTATTTTTCAGTCGTGATGTGCCCAGGCTCGCGACGACGGTGTTTACGCATACCACGTTCCTCCAGGCACCTGGTGACACTTTTGATCATTTCTGAGTTACCGCACATCATCACATGCGAGTCTTTTTCATTAATAACCAGCCCTGTTTCCTGTTCCAGCGAGCCATCTTCAATACTCTGTGGAATGCGCTGCTGCATGGCACCGGGCATTGCCTCGCGGGTAACAAAAGGTATGTAAACTAACTGTTGAGGATTCTGCTGTTGCAACTCTGATATCTGCTGCTGATAGCTCAACTCTGAAACTGAGCGTACGGAATAGGCCAGCACAATTTTTTCAAAACGCTGCCATGGCTGCTGCGTTTTTAATATCGACAGAAACGGGCCGACGCCGGTACCGGTCGCCAGCAGCCATAGATGCCGACTCTCGGGCACTTCATCAATGGTCAAAAAACCATTGGCTCTGTCCGTCACATAGATTTCATCGCCCGCCTCAAGTGCAGCCAGGCGTGATGACAAAGGCCCTTCCGGCACAATATTGAAATAGATCTCCAGGCGGTCATCACCGGGTTTATTGACTAACGAATAGGGCCGGGCGATACGCTCACCGTCGATATCAAGCCCCACCCGCACGAACTGACCGGCGATAAAGTCTTTCAGGCCAGGTTGCATATACAACGAAAACAGACGCTCATTCCACTGTACTTTTTCTACTACATTGGTCTTCAACCAGTCTGCCATAATTTAGCCTCCTCGACACATCAGATGCCGGTTCTTTAACATTACCACAACCGATTAGAAGAGCATAAACAGTCTTTTACGCGCTGATAAACGGATAATTTGTGGGTGATTGCAGGGCATCTGCCATGCTATCACGCCAATATCCTGGGTGATTCAGTTAGACAGTTCACACAATCAGAATTCCTGAATTTCTGGGACAGAATTTCTGTGAATTCCTGGGACAGTATACATATTTACTTCTCGAGCTATTTTCTATGCTGTGAATTAAGTATACTGTCCCCGAAATTATTCCGCTATTTCGAGACTCTTAATCTGGCACTAACGAACTTGAAGTCAGGAGTTGATTCTTATTATGAAATTACAAGTCCTGATTGTAATGACAGCACTAATCACTGTGACTGCCTGTTCAACACATCATACCAGAGAAATTGATTTACCAGCTGCTTCAAATACTTCACCAACTGTGCATAAACTTCATGAGCAGTATTCCAGATGGAAAGGTGTTCGCTATAAGGAAGGCGGCATGACCAAAAACGGCATCGACTGTTCTGGTTATGTTTTTCTTACGTATAAAAATAAATTCAATAAAAATATACCTCGCACAACTGAATTGCTGTCCAGATATGGAAGAGAAATACAGCCCAGCCAGATTAAGCCGGGGGATCTTGTTTTCTTTAAAACGGGATGGAAAACCCGGCATGTAGGCATCTACATAAATGACGGGAAATTTATGCATGCATCCAGCAGCCGTGGGGTTATGATTTCGAGCTTGAATAACCCGTACTGGTCTGATGCTTTCTGGATGGCCAGACAGATACACTAAGAACATACACATTTTCAATCAACACCGGTTCAATCAACACCGTCTCGACAAACATCCGCTGCTTTCTCCAGAGGCTTTATCAGGCAAGTTGATGCTCATTTCACTTTGCACAGTTATGATCGCAAATTCATTACCGTGTTTTAGCCATTCCCCTGACACACAAACAACACTCTGTGTAAGGTTAAGTCCCTGACTTGAAAGTTCATGTTTATATGCGTAGCGTTATACATGGAGCATCAGAAAACAGGACTACCTGGCAAGATAGAACGTAAAAGGAGGCGCATATGTTTCTTGAAAAAATCAAATCTCCGGGATTAGCGCATTTATCGTATATCATCGGCGCCGATGGCCAGGCCGCCGTGATCGACCCGCGCCGCGATATCGATATCTATGAAGAAATTGCCGCGGCGAATAATGCCCGCATCCGTTGTATATTTGAAACCCATCGCAATGAAGACCTGATCTCCGGAGCGGGGCTACTGGCCGAACGATGCGGAGCAACGGTTTTTCACGGCCCCAATGCGGCTGGCGAAGTACGTTATGCCGAAACCGCAGGCGACGGCAAGACTGTGCAACTGGGCGATCTGCGTTTGCAGGTTATGGAAACACCCGGCCATACCGATGACAGTATTTCCATCGTGGCCTATGACGATGCCAGTGGCAGGGACGCGGTGGTGGTGTTTAGCGGCGACGCCCTGTTTATTGGCGATGTCGGGCGCACCGATTTCTACCCAGATCGCGCCGAGGAAGTTGCCGGGCTACTGTACGACAGCCTGCAGCGCATTCTGGCACTGGGTGATCAGGCAATTCTGTTACCCGCCCACGGCGCCGGCTCAGTGTGCGGCAGCGGCATGGCGGACCGCGAATTCTCTACCCTGGGCCATGAGCGACAGAACAACCCCCGCCTGCAGATCACTGACCGTGATGACTTTATCAAAGCCAAGCTGGCCGAGCATCACTATCAGCCACCCTACTTCCGGCTGATGGAGGCACTGAACCTCAGTGGTGCCAGCGCCATGCATCCGCAACCAGCCGCGCTGGGTATCGAAGATATCAAGGGTTTCACCGATCAGGTGATCCGGGTTGATGTGCGCAGCGCCGAAGCCTATGCCTCGGCACACCTGCCAGGTTCACTGTGCATACCTGAAGACATGATTGCGGCGTTTGCCGGCTGGCTACTCGACGCTGAACAACCACTGGTGCTGATCGCCGAAAATGCCGATCAGGCCTGGCGGGCTGCCCGACACCTGGGCCGTATCGGCTATGATCAGATCGAGGGTTATCTGGCCGGCATTATGGACTGGGTGACCTCCGGCGAACCGTTTGGCGCTGTCGAGTTTGTTAATACGGCAAGCGTCGAACAACGGCTGAACAAGCAACCAGTCGACTGGCAGTTACTGGATGTGCGCGGACTGGAAGAAGTCGAGGCGCAGCGCATAGCAGAGGCAGCACATATTTATGTTGGTGAATTGCCCGCCAAACTCTCGCAGCTGGACAGTAACAAAACTTATACCGTGATGTGTGGCAGCGGCCAGCGTGCGGCGATTGCAGCCAGTGTGCTGGAACGTGGTGGCTTCAGAAACGTGGATGTTTACCTGGGTTCCATGGCAGCCTGGCAGCAACAGAAAGACGTGGCATAAAATCCGCCGGTTCTGGCTGAAGCCGTCACTTCTCGACTTCTAGTGTCGCGGCGGCGGTGGATCACTTTTTCTTAAACTCATCGAAAGAACCAATTTATTTGTAACTCTGGTTGTGGCTTGAATTTTAAACGGTGATTCACCAGCGCCTTTAGGGTTTACCCGAAGGGAGTGACGATTGCCGCTGCTCGACCATCTTCAGCACTGCAACCGTCAACGCCGGCAGGAAGGTTAATGTCACCAGTGCGGTGCCCATCAGCCCGAACATCACAATCACACCCACGCCACGATAGAGCTCGGTGCCCGCACCGGGCAAAAACACCAGTGGCGCGAGGCCGACGACGGTAGTCAGGGTAGACATGGCAATCGGTCGCAGTCGGGTTTCCACCGCATTGGCCACCGCCTCACGGGGAGCCATCCCCTCCTCGCGCAAATTGACGATCGACTGGTGCACAATCAGGATCGGGTTGTTGACCACCGTGCCCATCAGAATCAGAAAGCCCAGCATGGCAATCATGTCAAACGGCAGGGTCAGCGCCGACAGGCCGATTAACGGGAAGCCACTGCCGACAAAATTAAACAGCCACAAGCCGAAGATGCCGCCACTGACACCCAACGGGATGGTGGCCATGATCAGCAATGGATAGCCCCAGTGGGTGAAAATCGCCACCAGCAACAGATAGATAATCACCACCGCCACCAGGTAATTGGCACTTAAGGCCTCACGCGTCGCATCCAGTTCGTCACTGGCGCCGGAGATGGCCAGGCCGATACTCGACGGTATTTCCCCGGCATCACGCAGGTACTGCACCAGCTCTTCACGTACCCGCTGCACCCCGGTTTCCAGTGCCACATCATCCGGCGGAATGATATTCAGGGTCACGGTACGCCGACCGTTGAGACGGCGGATATCATTGCTATCCACCGTCTCGACAATCTCGGCGATAGCGGAAAACGGCAGGATCGCACCCACCGGTGTGTAGATCTGTTTCTGGTCCAGGCTGTCCAGCGTGGCGTTAACACCGTCCTTGCTGTAGAGGTACATGTCGATCTTGTCATCGTTAAGAAAAAATTCACTGACAAACGCACCATCGGTTAATGCGGAAACGGTATAACCCAGCTCCCGGGTGGTCATGCCCACTTCCGAGGCGCGCTCCCATCGGGGACGTATCTCCACCAGCGGCTGGGACAGTGACAGGGTGGAAGGATTGGCGCGCAGGCGCGGTGAGTCGAAAATTTCCTCTGCACGCTGGTAGGCCCTGTTGGCGACTTTATACACCGACACCAGGTCGGGGCCGGAAATATCCAGGTTTATGCTGCGCGTACCACCGGAGTTGCTGGTAATGATCGAGCCACGGGTAACAAACGGGCGCATGGCCGGGTACTCGCGGTATTTGGCGTCGATCGCCTCCATCAACGGCCTGATGTGCGACGGCTCTTTCGGTTCGGTGATAATCCGGATGCCCGATGGCTGGATACTCAGGTTAAGGTATTTCATTGCCGGCACACGGGTCTCGCCGTTATCAAACTGCTCTGGTGAATCTTGCAGAAACGGCAGAAAATAATCCTGCAGCTCAAAGCCGATGCGACTCATGATTTCCAGGTTATAGCCCGGCGGTGAACTCAACGAGGCAAAGGTCTTGGGCTCCTCGCCTTCGGGCAGGTACTCACCCGGCGGTGTTAATACCAGATAGATAGCAAAACTGACGATCAGGGTCACCGCAATCACCCGTGCCCGCTGGCCGGGATCACCAATGCGCCGCCCCACCGAATCAATCACCCACTGACGCAGACGCTGCGCAGTTTGCGTGACGCTGCGCTGGCTGTCACCCAGATGCAGGCGAGCCGCCGCCGAGGGAATCACCGTGATTGCCACCAGCATGGAAGCGAGAATCGAGGCAGCGATGGCAATGGCAATATCCGAATAAAGCTGCCCCGCTTCCTCTTTAATAAACAGGATTGGCAGAAACACCATGACCGTGGTCAATGTCGAGGCCAGTACCGCCGGCCATACCTTCTGTACCCCGCTAATCGCCGCCCTGAGTCGATCCAGCCCGCGGCGGCGTTCGTGTTCGATACTCTCCAGTACCACGATACTGTTATCCAGGGTCATGCCGATCGCAAAGGCAATACCCGCCAGGGAGATCACATTGATGGTGCGGCCGGTCAGCTGCAGACCGATAAACGCGGCAATGGTGCATAAGGGAATGCCCATGACCCCGACCAGGGTCGCGCGCCCGGAACGCAAAAACAGGTACATCACTGCACAGGCCAGCAATGCGCCCAGGGCAAGATTGGTCCAGACGTTGCGCACCGAGGACTGCACATAGGCGGCGTCATTGGCCACCAGGCGCATCTGCATGCCGGCGGGGTTAAGCACCTCGCGGTTGATGACCGCCATCTGCTCCAGCATGCCATCCTTGATATCGATAACATTGGAGCCGGGCTGACGCCGCACCGACATGCCGATCACCGGTTTGCCATCGGTATAGGATAGCCGGCTCAGCTTGTAGTGATCCAGTTTCAGTGTGGCCACATCGCCCAGGCGAATAATGGCATCCCCGCGCCGGTCAAGAATCAGATTGCGCATCTCATCCAGATCCGCAAAGCGGCCGATGGTACGCAACAGATAGCGGCGTTTGCCCGATTCCAGCTCACCGCCGGACACGTCCTGGTTACGTTCGCGTATGGCGTCACGCACCTGGGCGATGGTGATATCCCGCTCCGCCAGTTTGGCCGGATCGAGCAGGATCTGGATCTGCCGCGCCGCGCCACCATACACATTAACCATGGAAACGCCCGGCACCGTCTCCATGCGTGCCCGCACATTATCATCGATGTAATCCTGCATCATCACCATATCAAGATTGCGCGGATTACCCTCCAGTGGCATCACACGGAAATACATAAAGGAGTTGCTGGAGAAGGAAGCGGCATAGATGCGCGGCTCATCCACATTCTCCGGGTAGCTCGGCACCTGCGACAGGGCATTGTTAATTTCGATCAGGGTATTATTGAGGTCGATGCCAAAGGGAAACTCCAGTTCGATGGATGCCTGGCCAAATGATGCAGATGAGGTAATTCGCTCCAGCCCCGGCACGCTGCGCAGGTACTCCTCCTGTTCAATAATGATCTCCTTTTCCACATCCTGGGGGGTTGCACCTGCCCAGGCGGTGCGAACGGAAATGGTGCGTACCTCCAGATCCGGTATCATCTGCACCGGAATGCGCATCGCAGCCACAACCCCCAGCACCGCCACAATCAGCACGACCACGGCAATCAGGGTGCCACGCTGCATCATCCTGTGAAACATGCCCTAGCTTTCCCCCTGCCGCTTTTCAATGCGGATAGCCTGATCGGCTTCCAGCGCTTCATTGCCCTCGACCACCACGGTATCGCCGACTTCAAGGCCCTCGCGGATCTCGATCAGCCCGTCAAAGCCGTGGCCGGTGGTGACCCTGCGCTCGAACGCCTGGAACTTGCCATCAGCCTCGCGCACCACCCAGACCGTGATCCGGCCATCGGGGTAACGCAGCACCGCATCGCGTGAGACCACAATACCCTGTCGGCTGGATGAAACCTGTAGCAGACCGTTGACCGACATCCCGGGAATCATATCGGCATCCACCGAATCTAACGACACGCGCAGCATAAAGGTTCGGGCGCTGCGATCATTCACCGGCACCACCACCTCGATTGTCCCTTCGAACTGCCGGTCGGGCAGTGCATCCAGGCTGAGGGTGATGCGGCTGTTGTCATCAATCAGCGGATAGAAAATTTGTGGCACCGAGAAATCGGCGTACAGGGTATCCAGCGCGACCAGTTCCAGCACACTCGAGCCGGGACTGACCCACTCGCCCACTTCGGCCAGCCTGTCACTGATTACGCCGTCAAATGGCGCGCGCAGCAGATGCCGTTCGAAACGGGCCTGCTGGCGCTGCTCCTCGGCCTGCTGACGCTTCAACGCAGCGGCCTTGATCTCGACTTCCGCCTGGCGCAGCTGGATTTCGTTTTCCGAGATGCTGCTCTGTTTGCGCAGGCGCTGCGCATCCGCATAGCGTCGTTTGGCATCCGCCAGCTCGGCACGCAATTGCTCGACCAACGCCTGGCTGGCCTGGTATTCCCATTTGCCGATTTCGCTGTCCAGCGTCAGCAACACATCCCCGGCCTCAACCCGGTCGCCAAAGTCCACCTTCAACGACTCCACCTGGCCGCTGACTTCACTCGACAGGCGTGAGACCCGGGCGGAGGTGACCGTGCCACTGAGCGGCACCTGCCGAATAATCTCCGCCTCACGTGCCTGCTCGACGACGACGGTTGGTGCTTCGGCGGCCTGCGCAGCCGTCTGCTGCAGAAACAAGGGCAATGCCAGTAGCAACAACCACAAACCTCTGCCCGTATGCACCCCTGGCAGGCGAAATAAACCGACCATCCTCAAATCCTCGTTATTAGTATTAATCCACACAGTTCATTCCCTGTTTGACTCCACCGGTATGGGACACTCTGCAATTAAATCCAGACAATCGCAGGGCTAAGAGGTTCGGCACAGGGCATGCTAATCAGGGAAAAGAAATATCAGTGGATGGCAAAACCTTAACGTATAACAGAATGCGGATTCAAGCCTGTGCCCCGACCAACGCCGCTTCATGCCAGTATGCTTCCCAGTACTGCTTCATCAGTGAAATAATAATGTAAATTAATATATGCACCTGCCACAGGTTTCCAGCATTCTGTAAATAGCCGTAATTCTAACGCGGTATATAGACACTTCTTTTCGTTGACCTGTATCAACGGCTTCAGGTTTGCCCTCACGTAACCTGCATTATTCTGTAAAACCACAACGGTCTCTGTTTTCGATTCATGGCACTTTCGGATTACGTCAATACCTTTGGACAGCTGATGCTGACACGCCATCATGAGCGGGTTC
>DATCTK010000003.1:0-7557 GCA_036567985.1 Gammaproteobacteria bacterium
TTATTCGCAATGGTGGTGTGGTGGTTTATCCCACCGATTCCAGCTACGCGATTGGCTGTCACCTGGGTGACAAGTCGGCGATGGAGCGCATTCGCCGCATTCGCCAGGTGGATGACAAGCATTATTTCACCCTGGTGTGCAGCGACCTGTCGGAGATCGCCACCTACGCCAAGGTGGATAACAGCGATTACCGTATGCTGAAATCACTCACTCCCGGGCCCTATACCTTTCTGCTCAAGGCCACCCATGAAGTGCCACGTCGGCTGATGCACCCCAAGCGGCGCATGATCGGTATTCGCGTGGTCTCCAACCCGATTGTGCAGGCGATGCTGGCGGAACTGGGGCAGCCGATTATGAGCTCCACCCTGATTATGCCGGGCAAGGATATGCCGGAAACCGATGCCAGCGAGATCCGTGACCTGCTGGAAAAACAGGTGGACCTGATTATCGATGGCGGCAACTGCGGCCATGAGGCTACCACGGTGATCAATATGGTGGATGGGCCCACGCTGGTGCGCCAGGGCAAGGGCACCGAGCATGGTCTCGACTAGACACCAGTCTCTGTGATGTCCACCTTAAACCAGATCGTTCTGTATGCCATTCCGATTCTGCTGGCGGTGAGCCTGCATGAAGCCGCCCACGGCTGGATTGCGCACCTGCTCGGCGACCCCACCGCCAAACGCCTGGGGCGCCTCACTGCCAACCCGTTGAAACACATTGATCCCATCGGTACCGTGGCGGTACCGGTGCTGATGTTATTGCTGGTGGGTTTTCCCTTTGGCTGGGCCAAGCCGGTACCGGTGGATGTGCGCAATTTTGTTAACCCGCAGAAAGACATGGCGCTGGTGGCACTGGCAGGGCCGGTGGCGAATTTTGTTATGGCCATCTTCTGGGTGCTGGTACTGCTGCTGGCCCTCAAGGGCATGGCACCCGGCGGCTTGTCTGCGGCGTTAAAGCTGATGGCACAGGTGGGGGTGGTGATTAACCTGGTGCTGATGGTGCTAAATTTATTGCCGGTGCCACCGCTGGATGGCGGGCGTATTGTCACCGGGGTGATGCCCTATGGGGTGGCGGTGCTGTTTGCCCGATACGAGATGTTCGGCATGCTGCTGGTTATTTTACTGTTAGCCAGTGGATTTCTGGGTAAAATACTCATGCCTGCGGTGCAGGCCATACAAAACAATTTATTTGCCTTTTTCGGCTTAGGGTAAGGAGTCATTTTGAGTTCTGTTCCAACGCAACATCAGCGTGTTCTATCAGGTATGCGCCCCACCGGCGCATTGCACCTGGGGCACTATCACGGGGTTTTGAAAAACTGGGTTAACCTGCAGCACGAATACGAGTGCTTTTTCTTTGTCGCCGACTGGCACGCACTGACCACCCATTACGAAGATCCCAGCATCATTGCCGAGAGTACCCAGGACATGGTGATTGACTGGCTGGCGGCGGGGGTCAGCCCCGGTTCGGCCAAGCTGTTTATCCAGTCCCGCGTGCCGGAACATGCCGAATTGCATTTATTGCTCTCGATGATTACCCCGCTGGGCTGGCTGGAACGGGTACCCACCTATAAAGACCAGCAGGAAGCGCTGAAGGAAAAAGACCTGGCCACCTATGGCTTCCTCGGATACCCGCTGCTGCAGTCGGCGGACATCCTGGTGTACAAAGCCGGCCAGGTGCCGGTGGGCGAGGACCAGGTGGCCCACGTGGAACTGACCCGTGAAGTAGCGCGTCGCTTTAACCATATTTACGGTTGCGAGACCGGCTTTGAGGAAAAGGCGGAAGCGGCCATCAAGAAAATGGGCAAGAAAGACGCCAAGCTGTACCGTGACCTGCGCCGACGCTACACCGAACAGGGGGACCAGCAGGCGCTGGATGTAGCCCAGGCGTTGCTGGACAACCAGCAGAATATCTCACTGGGTGACCGTGAACGCCTGTTTGGGTACCTCGAAGGTTCGGGCAAGATTATCCTGCCGGAGCCCCAGGCACTGTTAACCCCGGCCTCGAAAATGCCGGGGCTGGACGGGCAGAAGATGTCCAAGTCTTACCGCAATACCATCTCGCTGCGTGAAGACCCGGATGAAATCAGCCGCAAACTGCGCACCATGCCCACTGATACCAACCGCGTGCGCCGCACCGACCCAGGTGATCCACAGCGTTGCCCGGTGTGGAAATTGCACGAAGTCTATTCCTCGGAAGACACCAGGCAATGGGTGGTGGAAGGTTGCACCAGCGCAGGCATTGGCTGCGTAGAGTGCAAGCAGCCGGTGATCGATGCGGTTATTGCCGAGCTCAAGCCGATCCGTGAGCGCGCCAGGGATTACACTGAAGATCCGTCGGCGGTGCAGGCGATTATTGATGAAGGCTGTGAAGCCGCAAGAGACGTCGCCCGTGATACACTTGATGAAGTGCGCAAGGTGATGTGCCTTAGCCGCTAAATTCAGTCGTTGGTCGTTAGTCAGTCGTCGTTAGTCAGACGGCTTCGCTGCCAAGACCAGAGACTGACAAACGCGACCAGGGACTAACGACTAAAAACCAATGACTATTATTATAATATGAACCAACCTGTTGATAATCCGGTAGACAATGCTTCGGCCGCCCCCAGGGTGGGGCCTGCGCAGAGTGAAATGCCCTTTGCGCTGATCCAGGGCGAGCCACTGACCCTGCTGCCGGAAGACCTGTATATTCCACCGGATGCGCTGGAAGTGTTTCTGGAGGCCTTTGAGGGGCCGCTGGATTTGCTGCTGTATTTGATCAAGCGGCAAAACCTGGACGTGCTGGATATCCCGATTTCCCATATCACCACCCAGTACATGCAGTATATCGACATGATGCAGTCAATGCGGCTGGAGCTGGCGGCGGAATACCTGCTGATGGCGGCGATGCTGGCGGAAATCAAATCCCGCATGCTGTTGCCGCGTCCCGAGTCGATAGATGAAGAAGACGACCCCCGTGCCGAGCTGGTGCGCCGACTGCAGGAATACGAGCGCTTCAAAAAAGCCGCGGAAGACCTGGATGAACTGCCCCGCCAGGAACGTGACAGCTTTATCGCCAAGGCCGAGCCGCCGCCGCTGGAACTGACCCGACCAGAACCGGAAGTGGATCTGCGGGAACTGCTGCTGGCCTTCAAGGAAATTCTTAACCGCGCTGAAGTTAACAGCCACCATATGATTCAACGGGAAACCCTGTCGATTCGTGAAAAAATGAGCAGCATTCTGGCGGCGGTCAGCTCCGATGGCTTTACCGACCTCAGCAGCCTGTTCAGTTACGAAGAAGGCCGCCGTGGCGTGGTGGTGACCTTTATGGCGATCCTGGAGCTGCTTAAAGGCGCGATGATTGACCTGGTGCAGTCCGAGCCCTTTGCGCCCATTTATGTAAAAGCAGCGAGCAGCTCGGAAGAGGGCCCGAGTCCAGAAGAAGGCCCGCACTTTGACCCTGAAATCGATTCCGATATAGACGAGTAATTATGGAATTAGCACAGTTAAAAAATATTATAGAAGCGGTGCTGCTCACCGCCGACCACCCCATGGATCTGCGCAAGCTGGAGACGATATTTGAGGCGGACGAGGAAAAGCGCCCGTCCCGTGACCAGATTCTGCAGGCGCTGCAGCAGTTGCAGGAAGACTACCAGGGGCGGGGTGTCGAGCTGAAAGAAGTGGCCAGCGGTTACCGCCTGCAGGTGGTGCCCGACTGCGCGGAATGGGTGTCACGCATGTGGGAAGAAAAGGCGCCGCGTTACTCCCGTGCATTGCTGGAAACCCTGGTGCTGATTGCCTATCGCCAGCCGATTACCCGCGGTGAAATTGAAGAAATCCGTGGCGTCAGCGTCAGCAGCCATATTGTTAAAACCCTGAGTGAGCGCGAATGGGTGCGGGTGCTGGGGCACAAGGACGTACCGGGCAAGCCTTCCATGTACGGCACCACCCGTGAGTTCCTGGATTACTTCAATCTGAAAAGCCTGGATGATTTGCCCAGCCTGGCAGAGCTGAAAGACCTGGACAAGTTACACCCGGAGCTGGCCTTTGACCGGGATGTGGATGTCGATGCGGCTAATGATGCGGGTGATGAAAGCGCCGACGAGACTGCGCAGGCGGCGGATGAAGCTGGCGCCCAGGCCGGGTCTGCAGATATGGCAACAGAAGAGCAGCCAGACGCTGATGCAGAGGCTGAGGCCGGTGACGACCTTGTGCCGGCAGAAAACGATGACGCGCCCGCCGATATGCCAGGCGAGGACAGTCTGGGCACTGAAGAAGCCGAGAACACGGATGAACCGCCGCTGAATGAGCAGGATACGGCGGAACCCGCTCCAGACGAGTACACAGAGGAAGATGAGGGTCAGGCCGAAGAGGTCAAATAGTCCCATCTGGCGCAGCCGCCGACCAGCTCGCTACCGGCTCCTGCCTCCCGCGAAATACCGCATGTCCTGTGCATAGCCGCTACCGGCTGTCCTGCTGGGGCAGCCTGTGGTCGCTCAAAATTGAATTGCAGCGCCCCATGTGGTATTAAATAGGTGAGATTTTCCGTCAGGAGCAGGTTATGAGTGTGTTATCCGTACAGAGTGAAGCGGTTCTGGGTATTCAGCGAGGGCTGGATGGTATGCGCCGTAACGCATCGGAAATTGCCAGTGCCGACCAGCTCAATCGCGCGGGTCAGGAAACCGATCTTGCCGGTTCACTGGTGGAAATGCAGCAGAACAAGGTTCAGGTACAGGCCTCCGCCGAAGTGGTTTCCGCCATGGACGAAGTGCTGGGAACCCTGATTGATATTCGGGCCTAGCCGCTTCAGGGCCGCCTGTTTATTAAAACTGAATAGAGCTGAAGTGCTCCAGAAAGTGCTTTATGATTCTACAGACCTCAGTATCCACACCAATCAGCACTTATTCGCTGGATAGCAGCCCCACACGGCGGGTGATCAGCCCCTCGTTCAGTTCCTCTGCGGCTAATGCGCCCGCCAGTACATCGTCCACTACGCCATCCCGTGCTTCATCCAGTTCCGAGAGCTCAAGCTCCAGCGAAGCCCCACGCAGCAATAATGCCGAGCAGCAACGCCAGCAGGCGGCACAGCGTGCGCAGCAGCAGGCCGAGCAGAAAATGATCCAGGAGCTGCAGGCCCGCGACCGTGAAGTGCGTGCCCATGAGCAGGCCCATGTAACGGCCGGTGGTAACCTGGTGATTTCCGGCCCCAGCTATACCTACCAACGCGGCCCCGATGGCCGGGCCTATGCGATTGGTGGCAAGGTGCAGCTGGATGTGTCCGAGGTAGCGGATGACCCTGAGGCATCACTGCAGAAGTCCGAACAGATTCGCCGCGCCGCACTGGCACCGATGGAACCATCTCCCCAGGATATGAAAGTTGCCGCCAGTGCAGGGCAGATGGCTGCCAGGGCACGGCTGGATATCGCAGTGCAACGCCGTGAGGAAGCCCAGCTGGAAGCCGAACAGCGCGCACTGGAAGCCGAGCAGCAACGCAGTGAACAGATAGAGAGTGAGCAAGCTGACGCTGATACGCAAACGGCTTCCCCGCTGGATGCAGCTCAATCCATTGAAAACCCGGCTGATGTGACAGACCCAGTGGCGAGCAGCCCAGCCGGAGCACCTGTCCAGCCGGGCAGCGATGCACCTGCCGCATTCAGTGCGGTGATCGCATCATCACAGTCGGCGGCCGGCGCTGAACGTTTTAGCCAGTATGCCTGAGGTCATTATCTGAACCATTCCCTGCTTAATTTCTGGGGCTGCGTCGTCTGATTTTTAACCCGCTTCGATAAGTTCGTAACATTCACCCTGAAAAGGGGACGCTACCCTTTTATCGTAACGATGTTGTGGATTTCTTTGGACTCAGCCAACCCGCATTGGAAGATATCGGCAACTTACAAACGCTGGCGAATTTACTGGCAGAGCAGCATGGTCAGGCTCTCGCCGGCTTTAGCCAGGTGAGAAAAGGGTAGCGTCCCCTTTAATACCTAATAAGGTGAGAAAAGGGTAGCGTCCCCTTTAATATTTTTTAATACCTTTAATGGTGGGGTTTGCGTGTGGGTGATTGTGTTTTGCTGTTTGAGTTTTTTTCAGGTTGAGTTTTTTCAGGGGGAAGGGTGTCTGACTGGCAGGTAACACGGCCAGTTGAAATGGGGGCGCGTGAGCAGCGGTGCTTAGCGCTGGGTAATACTGCCAGCCAGCAGGTAGCTGTCGCTGTCTTTCTGTTCGCAGCGAACCACCTGCATGGTGATGTCCAGCGGCGGTGTGACCTGGTTTTCCGGCTGGATACACACATTGACCTCGGTGCCCGGCTCAACCGCCTGGTCGACAATAATGGAAATGCCATCACCGCTCAGGTCGCTGACAATGCCGGTTTTTCGATTGCCGGAACCATTGATGGTGTATTCCGCGCCGCAATCAAGGTTCATACGGTAAAAGTTGCGCTTTTCAGAGTAGTTCTGTGTCATAGAATCCCCGTGTGCTGATGTGAAAGCTGACGATCTGACGGCAGTCGTCCTGCGCTTACCAGGTCGGCTGACTGTTTTCAGTGTAGAACCGGGCTGGTTTAAAAGCTACGCCATTTATCCGGTTTTGTGATGTAAATCTACCATATCTAGTGGCTTATGAAAGCCAGGAACACAACTTGTGAGGTGCTGTCGTCCAGCTCGCAGGGCCTGTTTTTTATTAACCAGTTTATTCGTCAGTCGCTTTTTCCGGATCATTATCTGGCCGGTTTTCCGGCAGTCTCAGTTGCTCGGCCTGTAAAGGCTCGGTATTGAATGAGGTCAGTTTTGTGTGCTGGCTGATCTGTTGCTGATCGAATTCAATCGCTTCAATCACCACGCCGGGCATCTGCTGTGCATCGTAATCAATCACCGTGAAATCGCTTTTGCCCATGGCCAGCATTAACTGGCTGAGCATGCTGTAATCAAAGGCATAGAAGCTGCGCAGGGTCTGGTGGTCTTTCGGGCCAAGCCCCAGTGCATCGGCCGGGGCCATGCATAATTCCTTGATGCGCTGTTTCTGTTTAATCAGCTGGTAAACCCGACATTCGATCCCGGCTACGGTCTTGTGGTCCTTTAACGGCAGCACCCTGATCTGGGTATGTTCGCCATAAAAGGCGGGGTATTTGATCTGGTTGAGCAGAGCTTCGCCGACTTCCCGTTCCTTTTCACTCATCTGCGCGAGTTTCTTTTGCAGCTCGGTTTCGACCTGTTTGATACGTTGCTGGCGTTGCTGGTCCAGTTTCTCAACACGTGCCTTGAGTATTTCTGGATTCATCAGATCCAGTTGCTGGTTCTGCGGGTTATAGCTGAGGAATTCGCTGCCCGACTGTTTGAACAGATTGATCCGTTCAGAGCTGGACTCATTTATCCGCAGGCGCTGGTCCTTGATCAGGAAGGTGAAGCTGGCTGGCTTGCTACCGGTTTGCGACTGGCTGTAGATTAAAGTCGCATCGGCAACCGCGTATTGGCTGAGAGAAAGTAGTACAATAGCGGTTAGATAACATTTCATTGGCCATATCCATCACTTAGTTGTTCTGTATGAGTAAAGAACGTATACAAAAAGCACTGGCTCGGCAAGGGCT
>DATCTK010000004.1:0-5396 GCA_036567985.1 Gammaproteobacteria bacterium
CCCCGAATTACCGAATTAACCCCAGGCGGCCTGGTGAGATTTTACGCCGGATGAATCGCGCCCAGTACCAGCGGGCGGTCTGCGCCGGTTACCGCGGGCAGGTTGCCGGGTAGGCCCAGCAATGTCTGTCTGGCCAGCCAGGCAAACGCAATGGCTTCAACCCAGTCTGGATGAACGCCGTGCGGTTCACTGGATTCTATCTGTATATTGGGCAGTCGCCGCTGCAGGCTGTCGATTAAATGGCTGTTATGCACGCCGCCGCCACACACAATAAGACGTTCCACTGCGGGCAGGTGCCGCTCAATCGCCTCGGCCACGCTCTCACAGGTAAACTGACTCAGAGTTGCCTGTACCTGCTCTGGGCTCAGATTGGCAAGGCCGGCAAGCTGTTGCTGAAACCAGTCCAGATGATAATGCTCCTTGCCGGTGCTTTTGGGTGGTGGCTGCTGCAGAAACGGGTCTGACATCAGCTGTGCCAGTAGTGCCGGATCAGCCGTGCTGCTGGCGGCCCATTGCCCCGATGGATCATATGACTGCTGTTTATGCAGATGCACCCAGGCATCCATCAGTCCGTTGCCGGGGCCAGTGTCAAAGCCGAAACAGGTACTGTTTGCGTTGCTGTTGGGGCGGGCGGGTAAGTATGTCAGGTTGCAGATGCCACCAATATTCAGCACTGCTCGGTTTTCCTCAGGACTGGTAAATACCTGCTGATGAAAGGCCGGTGCCAGGGGAGCGCCTTCGCCACCGGCAGCGATATCCCGGCGCCTGAAATCACTTACCGTGGTAATGCCGGTGAGGTGAGCGATCTGGTTGGCATCGCCTATCTGCAAGCTGAAGCGGTGTTTCAGATCCGGTCGGTGGCGAATGGTCTGGCCGTGGCTGCCGATGGCGGTGACCGCTGATGGCTCGGTGCTGGCAGATTGCAGTAGCTGCAGGGCGGCGGTTGCGAACAGCTGGCCAAGTTCAGTGTCTGCTTCCCCCAGCATATCAATACTGGCTTCGGCTGCATCCAGGCTGAGCAGTTGCAGTTTGTGTTTGAGTGCAGGTGGAATGGGCTGGCTGTGGCTGGCGAGCAGCGTGATCTGCTGCTGGTCGAACTCCACCAGTGCGGCATCAATGCCGTCCATACTGGTGCCCGACATCAGCCCCACATACAGCTCGCGCATTACTGTGAGTCGTTCAGAGCGAGTGCGTTATCGGATAAAACATCCAGTTGTGCAATATAACCCTGTGTGCTCATTTCGAAGTTGTCACGGTGGGCTTTGGCTACCGGGCGGCTGCTGGGGAACTTAACGGTCAGCGGGTTACGGTGTACGCCGTTGACGCGGAATTCATAATGCAGGTGTGGGCCGGTCGCCAGACCGCTGGAGCCCACGTAGCCAATCACCTGGCCCTGTTTGACCCGGCCGCCAGCGCGGATATGTTTGTTATAGCTGTTCAGGTGAGCGTACAGGGTGGTGTAGCGGCTGCCGTGTTGCAGCACCAGGGTTTTTCCATAGCCGCCCTTATTGCCCTTGAAGGCAACCTTGCCATCACCGGCAGCACGGACCGGGGTGCCACGGGAGGCTGCGTAGTCAACGCCCTTGTGGGAGCGGATTTTGTGCAGGATTGGATGGTAGCGGCCAGTGGAGAAACGTGAGCTGATGCGGCTGAAATTCACCGGGCTGCGCAGGAATTCCTTACGCATGCTGTGGCCGGACGGGGTGTAGTAACCTGCATCGCCATTGCTGGGGTCTACATAGCGCAGTGCACGGTGGACCTTGCCCTGATTAATGAACTCGGCGGCCAGGATATTACCGTCCTTAATTTTATTGCCATTTTTGTAGCGTTGTTCGTAGATCACGGTGAACTGGTCGCCCTTACGGATATCCATGACAAAATCGATATCCCAGCCAAAAATATTTGCCAGTTCCATGGTCAGATTATGTGACAGGCCGGCTTTGGAGGACGCCATGAATAATGAGGAATCGATCTCGCCGGAGGCGTAGGCACTGCGTACTTCAATTTCATGCTGGTGGATGTTCGCCTGCAGCTGATCCTCGTGGCGTTCAACCAGTAAATAGCGCTCAGTGTCGATGGGGTAATCCAGGGCCAGTAATTTACCCTGTCCGTCGTGCATGACCCTGATCTTTTCACCCGGGTGGATACGGCGTAACTGCTGTTTCGCGGTGCTGACTTTCATCAGTTCGAGCAGTTGATCTGGCTTTACCCCGGCCCGGTCAAACAGCACTGACAGGCTATCGCCACTTTTTACTTCCAGTGTCTGCCAGGCGGAATCATCTGCGTTGATCGTGCGTTCGGCGTGTTGTGCATCTGCATCCAGGTTGTTATCGGCTTTGTCGATCACCTGTCTGTCGGCGGGTAGCGGCAGTTTAAGTTTAATGCTGGTGTTCTGGTTTATGGGGGGTGCAGCTTGCAGGGTTTCGCTGTGTTCTCTGCTGTGGTCGATAACAATTTCGTTCGAACTGTCGTCGCGGGTATTGGCAATGACCATCGTAATAACCGCGCAGCCAGCGGCAAACAGGCCCCAGCGTAGCGCCGGATGGCGGCGTGGCTTGTCTGCGCTGGATAAGTTTCGAAAGTCTTTGTTTATAAACCTGTTGTAATTCACGGATTTCTCTGCAGTTTTTTTAAGTAAAGTAGCTGTAAAAGTATGGAAAATCAATGCTCGAGGGGCATAGATTGTATTTTATTTGACCAGCTATGCAAGTAACCCCTGTCTTTATAAAGCGTAAGCTGGGTGTTGCTGCTGGCGGACAGCTGGTTAATGTGCCGGATGACATCCTCTGCGGCCTTGTCCTGGAGGGGTCTGGGCTGAAAAACCACCTGCGTATTGAGTACATTGATCGGGGTAAGTTCCGCGCTGTGGTAATGGCCGTTATGCAGGTTGATGCGCGCCACCACGCTGCTTTTGGCATCCTGGCTGTAGGAGCCGAATACATAGTTGCCCAGGCTGTAGATGATCAGTCCCTGTTTATATTTTTCGATGGCCTGCAGTATATGGGGGTGGTGGCCCAGTACAACATCGGCACCGGCGTCAATGGCCGCGCGTGCCAGCCGGGGCTGGTAGGGGCGCAGTACTTCGGTTTTTTCCCTGCCCCAGTGAAAAGACACCACAATATAGTTCACCTGCTGGCTGAGGCGCTGGATATCGGCCACGATCTGTTTTCTGTGGCCAAAGGCGGTGCCTGGCTGTGTGTCTGTCGCCCAGAAGGATTCTGGAAATGTCAGCGAGTAACCCAGCAGGGCGACATCGCCGTGGGCAGTGCGTATAATCCGCCCGGCACGGGCCTCGTTCAGGTTCTGACCAACGCCAACGCCAATAATGCCGGACTGATCGAGTGACTGAAGGGTGTCGTTCATGCCGATCACGCCGTAATCCAGAATATGATTATTGGCCAGGTTCATGACATTAAAGCCTGCGCGGCGCAGTGCCGGTGCGACGGCCTGCGGTGGTGAGCGAAACAGGTATTGCTTGTCACTGGCTTCGGGGATTTCGTTGTTGGTCAGTGGCCCTTCCAGGTTGCCGATGACAATATCGGCATTGCCGAGAAGATGCTGCGTGTGTTTGAAGGGGTAGTCATAGCCGTTTTTCAGCATGATTTCTTCAGCCGTACCGCCCAGCATAATATCGCCCACTGCCACCAGTGTAATGCTGTCTTTGGGGGCTTGCTCAGGTGAGTCCAGGGGAGTCTGGCGACTGCATGAGACGAGCAGGCACAGCCCGGTGAGCAGGGTGATGAGCTGGATACTGTGCTGGTTGGTGTTTCTGCGTCGTTTGTTTTGCATGCTTGCCTTATTATAGGGGCTCTTGTATAACCCGTGCACTGTCGCCGACGGTCTCCGACGGATGGCCTGTTATTGCGTTTATTATTTAATGAAAAGATGTGGAGTCACGTATGTCATCTGTTGACGAATCCCTGGCGCTGATTAGGCGCGGCGCCGATGAAATACTCGTCGAAGAAGAGCTGGTCAGAAAGCTGGAGTCAGGCCGCCCGCTGAAAATAAAGGCAGGCTTTGATCCCACGGCGCCTGATCTGCATCTGGGGCATACAGTATTGATCAACAAGCTGCGCCAGTTCCAGGAACTGGGTCACGAAGTGCTGTTTCTGATTGGTGATTTTACCGGCATGATTGGTGACCCCACCGGTAAGAGTGCGACCCGTCCGCCACTTACTGAAGAACAGGTGGCGGCGAATGCACAGACCTACCAGGAACAGGTGTTCAAGATCCTGGATCGGGACAAAACCACCATCGTGTTTAACTCCGAGTGGATGGGCAAGATGAGCGCGGCGGATATGATCAAGCTGGCGGGACGGCAGACAGTGGCACGCATGCTGGAGCGGGATGATTTCAAGAAACGCTATAAGGCCGAGCAGAGCATATCGATCCATGAATTCCTCTATCCGCTGGTGCAGGGGTATGACTCGGTGGCGCTCGAGGCGGATGTCGAGCTGGGTGGTACCGACCAGAAATTCAACCTGCTGATGGGGCGTGAGCTGCAGAAGTACTATGGTCAGGATCCGCAGACCATTATTATGATGCCATTGCTTGAAGGGCTGGATGGCGTTAACAAGATGTCCAAGTCGCTGAATAACTATGTCGGCATCACCGATGCGCCGGGTGAAATGTTCAGCAAGATTGTCTCCATGCCGGACAGTATGATCTGGCGCTACTATGAGTTACTCAGCTTCCGTTCGCTGGACGATATCGAACGCCTCAAGCAGGAAATGGCTGACGGGCGCAATCCCAGGGACATCAAGATCGAGCTGGCAAAAGAGCTGATTGCCCGATTCCATGGTGAAGAGGCTGCGGCCACTGCAGAGCGTGGGGCGGGAAATATCATCAGGGAAGGCGAGCTGCCGGAAGACACGCCTGAAATCGAGCTTGAGCTGGAAGGCCAGGCTGATCTGCCGGTATCAGCGATTATCAACCGTACCGGGCTGGCGCAGAATTCCGCCCAGGCAAGGGATATGCTGAATAATGGTCGGGTCAAGGTCGACTGGCAGGTGGTGGATGTGAAGCATCGACTGGCGCCCGGGCAGTACATTATTCAGGCGGGCAAGAAGAAAATTGCCCGGGTTCTGCTCAAAAAATAGTCATTTGAAGAGCAGCGGAAAAATATATTAAAAAATCTTGAGAAAAGAGATTGACGCTAGGCATTAAAACTGTAGAATGCGCGTCCTCGTTAGGGAGAACGGGCAGCCGGAAGGCTGGTCAGGCGAGAGGGAGAAGAAAACGCTTTTCATTTTGAGATAAGTTTTCTATAATGTCTGGCTCGCTCGATGAGAGTCGAGTGCACGCTACAAGCGGTGATATTTAACAATCAGAGATTAGATAATTTGTGTGGGTGCTTATGTTAATGAGCACAAAGACAAGAAATAATCACATTCACT
>DATCTK010000005.1:0-38461 GCA_036567985.1 Gammaproteobacteria bacterium
GCGCGCCCGGTGCGTGCGGTCACCCGCCAGTCCATGGCGCGGATATCATCACCGGGCTGGTAGGGGCGGGATTCATCAAACTCCATGCCGCGCCCCTTGAAGGACGACTGGTACTGGCCACTAAAGCTGGCGCGAATCGAGCGTGAACGCAAGGGCAGTTGCCGTGCCTCACGGCTGAGGCCAATCAGGGTCGACTGGCGAACACGCACGATATCATCGGCGTCGGTGGTATTGTCGGCTGCTTGCTGTTGCATCAGGGTACGGCGATACGGGCAATCAGTTCATCTATAAAGGTGTCCTTGCTGATGCCTTCGGCTTCGGCGGTGAAACTCAGGATAATGCGGTGGCGCAGTACATCGTGAGCCATCGCCTGTATGTCTTCCGGGCCGACAAAGTCGCGGCCATTTAGCCAGGCGTGGGCGCGGGCACAGCGATCCAGTGCCATGGTGGCGCGAGGCGAGGCGCCGTATTCCAGCCAGTTGCCGAGTTTTTCATCATAGGGCGCCGGGTTGCGCGTCGCCAGCACCAGCTGGATCAGGTAGGTTTCCAGCTCATCCGCCATATACACATCCAGCACCTCGCGCCTTGCGGCAAACAGCGCCTGCTGGCTGATGGGTGCGGCTTCGTTGCTGAGCGGGGCAGTGTTATCAATCTGCTGCCTGGCCTCATCGCGGGTCAGGCGCAGGATGGCGGCCTCGCTCTCCGCATCCGGGTAATCCACAAATACATGCAGTAAAAAGCGATCCAGCTGGGCTTCCGGCAGGGGATAGGTGCCTTCCTGTTCCAGCGGATTCTGTGTCGCCATCACCAGGAACAGCTGTGGCAGCGGGTAGGTTACCGAGCCCACGGTGATCTGCCGCTCCGCCATGGCTTCCAGCAAGGCCGACTGCACCTTGGCCGGTGCGCGGTTGATCTCATCCGCCAGAATCAGGTTATGGAACAATGGACCCTGCTGGAAGTGAAACGAGCCATCCTGCGGGCGGTAGATTTCGGTGCCGGTGAGGTCGGCGGGCAGCAGGTCCGGGGTGAACTGTACGCGGTGAAAATCCCCCTCGATGGCTTCGCTTAAGGCCTTGATTGCCCGGGTCTTGGCCAGCCCCGGCGCGCCTTCTACCAGCAGATGACCATCTGCCAGCAGTGCAATAATGAGTCGATCCACCAGGGTGGGCTGGCCCAGTATCTGCTGGCTCACCCGCTGTCTGAGTTGTGTAATAGCCGAATGCTGCGACAAGAGTTCCTCCTGATAAAAGGTTTGATAATGCCTGAGGCTGCATCTGCAGTGAATGCCGCTCTGTACGTAAACTATACAACTTAATCTGCACAGGTTTAAACCATGTGGCCCTTAATGCACATAAATACACATAAATACACATGGGCATGTGAACTTGCTATAGTTTAAGGCGGCTTTGCTGGCTTCATCTATAAAATATCTGCATCAGGCTGCAGGGTGAAGACCAGGACTATAAAGACCACATAAAAAATAAAAAGTTTACTGCAGCCGTTCAGGTCGCCCACGTTAAGGCAGGCCATGTTAAGGCAATCAAGAGACAGAATGTGAAACAGAAAATCAGTGAAGCAATATTAAGGCTGGCCGGCTGGCGGGTGGATAAACAGCTGCCAGCGCTGGACCGCTATGTGCTGATTGCTTACCCGCACACCAGTAACTGGGACTTTGTACTGGGTATGCTGGCCAAATGGAGTCTGCAGTTGCCATTAAACTGGGTGGCCAAGCACAGTATATTTCGCGGACCATTGCGGCCGTTGCTGATTGCCATGGGCGGGGTGCCGTTGAATCGGCAAAAAAGCAGCGGCTTTATTGAAAAAAATATCGAGCTGTTTGCGCAACGGGATAAATTCATTCTCGGCCTGATGCCGGAAGGTACCCGCTCGAAAACCCGCCGCTGGAAAACCGGTTTCTACCATATTGCCAAAGGTGCCGATGTACCGATTGCGCTCGGCTACCTGGATTACAAACACAAGGTGATCGGTATCTCCAGACTGATTTATCCCAGCGGCGATATTCATCGTGACTTCGAACAGATTAAAGCCTTCTATGCGGACAAGCGGGGCTACCGGCCCGAAAACCAGAGTGATTTGCGGATTGATGATCACAGCGATAACACGGCACAGCCGGGAGAACCATAGAGAGTGACAGGCAAAATCAGAATCTGCGATGCACTGGTTGTTCTACTGTTGTGTTCCAGCTTTGCAGCTTATGCCGAGACCGCCGCGAGTGACGCAATAGACGTGCGTGATGATCTGCAGCGCAGGCTTGTGCTCGCGCAACCCGCGCAACGTGTGATTAGCCTGTCACCGCATATTACCGAGTTGCTGTACGAGGCGGGTGCTGGTGAGCGCATCGTGGGCACAGTTGGTTACAGTGATTATCCCGATGCTGCCAGAAACCTGCCCCGCATCGGCAGCTTTAATAAATTCGACTATGAAGCCATCACGGCATTGAACCCTGATCTGATCATTGCATGGCATTCCGGCAATCCGGCCAGCCAGATGCGGGGGATACACGCGCTGGGTGTGCCCGTGTTTTACAGTGAGCCGAAGGCGCTTGATGATATTGCCGAAACCATCGAGGATTTTGGCCGACTGACAGGTACCCTGCAAATCGCCGGCCCACAGGCCGAGGAGTTTCGCAGGCGCCTGAGTGCGTTGCAGCAAAGCTATGCAAACCGAAAACCTGTCAGGGTGTTCTACCAGGTCTGGGACCAGCCGCTGATGACAGTAAACGCTGAGCACATAATTTCCGCTGCCATCGCTTTGTGTGGTGGTGTCAATGTGTTCGCCGATATGCCGGTGGCGGCTCCGCCTGTCGATATGGAGTCGGTGCTGGCGAGAAATCCCCAGGTCATTATCGCCGGTATTAACCAGCAACGCAGTGACTGGTTGCAGCAATGGCAACGCTGGCCCGAGATTGATGCGGTTGCCAAAGGCCATGTATACGGCGTCAACCCGGACATGATGACACGTCATACCTCGCGGATTTTAACCGCCACCGGCGAAGTCTGTGAGTTTATTGATAAAGCGCGACATTAATCCCGCCCGGTAAACGCCCGGCAGTCCGGGCTATTCAATTATCAATTTACCCGATAGCTGTTTTGGTTTACTATCCGCGCCACGTATTAACTACGATATTACTGGGTGCCTCGTTAAGAGGATAATCGGGAAGCTGGTGAGATTCCAGCGCTGCCCCCGCAACGGTAACCAGGTTGTAGTGATCATTAGCCACTGTGTTTGCAGCATGGGAAGGCGATCACTGGATAACCCTGGGAGCCCGGAGACCGGCCCAGAGCATACTGCAACCGTTGCGGAGGGCAACTGACGGGCGTCCAGGTTATCTTTCCTGTTTTGTCTGTTTTCTCCTCCGTTAACGAGAACTCTCGGAGGTGAGAACATAATGTCGCGAACATTAACCCAGTCTTTTTTATGCACGGCTATCGCCGCTGCTGCTTTTCTAAATTCAATCCCTGTTATTGCCAGTGAGCTACCGACCGTGGTGGTGAGTGCTGCACGTACCGAACAGTCGTCACTGACCACGCCGACAAGTATTAGCGTGATTACCCGCGAGGACATTGTTGACAGTGGGGCATCGACTGTCAGTGAGGTGCTGCGAGGCAGGGGCGGTGTTCAGCTGGCCGATCTGTTTGGTGATGGCAGTAATGTCTCCATCGGCATGCGAGGCTTCGGCGAAAATTCCAATTCCAATACCCTGGTGATGGTTGACGGTCGTCGGCTGAATTACTCGGATACCCGCGCGCCGGACCTGGCGTATGTTTCACTGCACGATGTAGAACGTATTGAAATCGTCAAGGGTAGCGCCGGTGTGCTATTCGGTGATCAGGCAGTGGGTGGTGTGATCAATATCATTACGCGGCAGGCAGATCAGGCATCAAGCCGCGTCGAACTGCAGGCCGGCAGTTACGACCGAAAAGGTGCTGCGGTGCATCACAGCAACCGCCTGGATAACGGCATCAACTACCGCTTCAGTGCGAGTGGTTATGATACCGATAACTACCGGGACCATAACGAGCACAGCAATGTTAATGTAAACGCCTATGGTGGTTATGATTACACAAGCGGCAGCGTGTTTTTGGAAGTGCAGAAAGTCGACGATGAATTGCAGACACCGGGTGCGCTGATCCAGTCGGAGCTGGATGCGAACCGTCGCCAGATCAACAGTGGCTTCGTTAATGACTTTGCCAATACCGAGGTTGACGTACAACGCGTGGGTATCAAACAGGGCCTGTCTGATCGCTGGTCGCTGGAGGCGGAAGTCACCAACCGTGAAATCGACCAGGATGTTCGGCAGAGTTTCCGCGATTATCCTGCACCTGCAACCGGTCGTAGTGAACGTGATCTGCTGTCTGTCAATCCACGACTGATCGGTGTATTCGATTCAGCGCAGGGTGAGGCGCTGGTTACTCTCGGTGTGGATGCGGAAAATGCGGAGTATGCCTTGTATCTGCCCTATGACTCCTCGTTTGGTGCAGGTTTTGCGCAACAGCATAATGAGCAGGATGTGCTTTCCGCCTATGCGCAGCTGGTTTATCCGCTATCGGAAAAGCTTTCTATCACTGCGGGCATGCGCAGGGCCGAGCTGGAAAACGAGATCAGCGACAGTTCATCCTATAATTTTTCGCCGCTTGAAGTGGACGTAGATGATTCGGTTAATGTGGCAGAAATCGGTTTGCGTTATCAGCTCAGTGAAAGCGGTGAACTGCTTCTTCGACGCGATGAAAACTACCGCTTTGCAAAAATAAACGAGTACGCACTGGCACCGGTTGGTGAGCCACTGGAAACCCAGCAGGGAGTGTCATGGGAAATTGCTTACCGCGCCCGTGTCGATAAAACCAGTTATGAAATCCAGTACTATCGCATGGAACTGGAAAATGAATTTTTCTTTGACCCGAGCGTAGGCGACTGGGGTGCCAATGTGAACCTGGATGAAACCATCCATGAGGGCCTGATTCTCGATTACCAACGAGAGCTGGGGAATGCTGCTTACGTTGGGCTGAGTTATACCTACACCGATGCCTATTTCAATTCCGGTGGGCTGGATGGCAATAAAATTTCCGGCGTGGCCGATAACCAGTTCTCCCTGCGCACAGGTTATGACTTTATGGCGCACTGGAGTCTGTTTGCCGAGCTGCTCGCCAGAAGCGATATGTACGCACAGGGTGATAACCTGAATGTCCTTGATAAGGTGAATGGTTATGGTTTGCTCAATGCTTCCATTGCCTATGCAACAAAAACCTACGATGTGTCACTGAGAATCAATAATCTACTGGATAAGGAATATTCCGAGTTTATAACCGATAACGGTTTTCAGCGGGCCTATCAGCCATCGCCGGAGCGTAACTTTTTGCTGACTGCAGGCATCAAGTTCTAGCGCATTGATGACGTCCTCCAACAATGCCATCTATATTGCACTGCTGTTCGCTATGCTGCTGCATGGGGTGTTATTGCTGGGCGGCAAACAGGATGCCGGTGATCTGTCGACCCGACAGGCAGCGGCTGTCACCGTTAAGCTGGAACTGTTCGAGCCTGTAGCCATTGCAGCGCAGGCAAGTGAAACGCAAGTTGTAGCATCAGAGCAGGTTGTCGCTGTGCCTGAAGAGACGGCACCGCAGCCCCTGCCACGGCAGGAAAAAAATCGTCGAATGGCTGAGCAACAGAAGACCGACACACCGGTCGAGGCCGATGTGGTTTCTGACTATTCCGACCCGCAGCCGCAGCGCCAGCCTCAACAGCAGGGGCAGCGTGCCGATGAATTGCGCAAGTTTGTGTATGAAGCCATTAACCGGCAAAAACACTATCCGTATATGGCACGGCGTCAGAACAGGGAAGGGCGGGTTAAACTGAATTTTGTCATGCACCCGAACGGCAAGGTCACCGACATTGCCATCGTGGAGTCCAGTCGTTTCCATCTGCTGGATAAAGCGGCCATGCAGGCGGTTGAAGCCATATCACCGTTTCATCTTGCGGCGGAATACCTGACCATGCAGCAACATTACGACGTGGGCATTGATTTCCGCCTGAACTGATTTTTTTAGCCAGGCCAGAACAGGGTGGTGTTGTCACTGCGGCTCGATTTTATCGGGTGATCATAGAGCCTTTCCAGTCTATCCGGTGTCAATAACTGCTCGGCGGGACCCTGTTCGGTATGTCCGTCACCATACAGGAACAGCACATGGCTGCAGAAGCGGGCAGCCAGGTTGATATCATGTAATGACATGATCATGCCGCGCTGATTATCCCGGGCATAAGCGCTTAAATATTGCAGCAGACCGATCTGGTGTTTAAGGTCGAGATGGCTGTTGGGTTCGTCGAGCAGAAATAGCTCGGGATCCTGGGTGAGGATGCCCGCAATGGCAACACGCTGGCGTTCGCCACCGGAAAGCTGGTTAATTTGCCGATTAGCCAGCCCGGACAGGCCGACCGTGCGTAATGCTCGTTGGGCAATTTCGTGGTCACGGCTGGATTCCCATTGCCAGTAAGCGATGTGTGGATGACGTGCACTGAGTACCGTCTCCATCACGCTTACCGGAAAAGCATCTTCATGCTGCTGCAGCAAGATGCCGATTTTTTTCGCCAGCTGTTTTCTGCCCAGTTGCTCGATGTCATGTGTGCCCAGTCGTATTTTTCCGTTATCCGCGGAGCGCAGCCCGGCGAGTGTATGCAGCAGCGTGGTCTTGCCGCTGCCATTGCGACCGAGAATGCCCCAGACCTGGCCCGGTTCGACCTGCATATCAAGCTGGTTACAGACATGCCTGCCGCCAATGCTTACCTGCAGGTTTTCGATTTGCAGCAGGCTCATGACATTCTCTGCCCGGCAAAGTTTCTGTTCAGTAAATACAGGAAAAACGGCACCCCGATAAAGGCGGTAATCACCCCCACGGGCAATTGCTGGGGTGCGATCAGGGTGCGCGCAAGGGTGTCTGAAATAACTAGCAGACTGCCGCCGAGAAGTACCGAGGCGGGCAGCAGCAGGCGGTGATCGCTGCCGGCAATAAGGCGTATCATATGGGGAACGATGAGGCCGATAAAACCCACACTGCCTGCCTGCACGACGGCGAATGCGGTGAGCAGGGATGCCAGCAGGAACAGGCTGATGCGCAGTGGCCTGACATTAATACCCAGCGCGCTGGCCTGCAGCTCACCCTGGGCAAGGATGTTCAGCTGGCGAGCCATAAGGAAGGTCAGCAGCAATACCAGTAACAGCACCACAAGCCCGGTAATGGCCGGTGCTGCATGGCTGATATCACCCATCAGCCAGAATAACATGCCCCGCAGAGGTTTTTCCGGGCTGATGGATAGAATAAAGTTGATCACTGCGCCCCAGCCGGCGGCGATGACAACACCGGTGAGTAACAGGCGGGTAGGATGCCAGCTGCCACTGCCCCGTGCCAGGCTGAATACCAGCAGTATGGACAGCAGCGCGCCGACAAAGGCGCTGCCGGATAGCCAGGCGCCGCCGAGGCCGAGTGACATGCTGAGCAGTGCCGCAACCGAAGCGCCACCGGAGACGCCGAGTATATAGGGGTCTGCCAGGGGGTTGCGTAATAACACCTGCATCAGCGCACCGGCCAGGGACAGCAGGCCGCCGGTGACAAAGGCGACGAAGGCGCGCGGCGCGCGTAACTGCCAGATGATGGTATCTTCGACCGCGTTGCCCGGTGACTGCAGCGATGACCACAGTTGCCCGATGGACAGTGGGTAGCTGCCGACGGAAAATGCGAATAGTACGCTGGCTATGCTGAGCAGCAGCAGACCGGTTAACAGGGTTAAGGGGCGTGTCATGGGTGTCATCGTTGTCTGGATATAAACGGATTATAAAGCATTGGCCGTTGCGACACGAACCAGAGTATCAAATTGTAAAATAGTCAGGTAAAAAACTATGGGTAACAGGCTTTCAAAAATTTATACACGTACCGGCGATAACGGCACCACCGGCATGGCGGATGGCAGCCGGGTAGCAAAAGACAGTTTGCGCATGCAGGCAATTGGTGAGGTGGATGAGCTGAACAGTATGCTGGGCATAGTGATTAACAAATGCGCGGCGGGTGAAGTAAAGGAAAACCTGGTTACCATACAGCATGACCTGTTTAATCTCGGCGGTCAGCTGGCGTTGCCGGATTATGAAATGCTGAAGCAGTCGCGTATTGAATGGCTGGAACAGGGGCTGGATGCGATGAATGCAGAACTCACTCCACTGAAGGAGTTTATTTTACCCGGTGGTGCCGAGTCCGCAAGTTACTGTCACCTGGCACGGGCGATCTGTCGCCGCGCAGAACGTGCGCTGGTGAGTCTGTCCCAGGCAGAAACCACAAAATCCGAGCTTGCCGCGTATATTAATCGTCTGTCAGACTGGCTGTTTGTCGCCGCCCGTTATCTGAATAAACAGCAGGGTGAGCAGGAAGTCTACTGGCAGTCGGGACGCATTGCGGCGAATGAAAAACAGAAGGATGCTGATTAATCTAGGGTACCTCTGAACAATGCCATTAAACCGAATTATTCAACTGGAGTTTTTGCATGCAATCCGTGTATGACAGTGCCAAACAACGCTTACAGCAACTGGGTAAACTATCCGGGGTTTCAAGCCATGTGATTGCCAGCCTGATGCGCCCGCAACAGACGTTATGCGCGTCTGTTTCGGTATTGATGGATGACGGCTCCACCGAATATTTTGATGCCTTTCGCTGTCATTACAGTTCCTTACTCGGCCCCTGCAAGGGCGGTATTCGTTTTCACCCGTCCGTGACCCAGGATGAAGTTGAAGCACTGGCCTTATGGATGACAATAAAATGTGCGGTGGTGGATCTGCCGTTCGGCGGTGCCAAGGGTGGGGTGATTGTCGATTCGAAAAAATTATCGCGCATGGAACTGGAGCGACTGTCGCGGGCCTATATGCGCGCCATGGCGGATTTTGTCGGCCCGGATAAAGACATACCCGCACCGGACATGTACACCAATGCACGCATTATGGGCTGGATGCGCGATGAGTTTGAAGTGATCAAACGGCAGAAAAGTCCGGCGGTAATTACCGGTAAACCGGTCAGCCTGGGCGGCAGCCTGGGGCGCGACGAAGCCACCGGGCGTGGCGCATTCCTGGTGACTGAGTTTCTGCGCCATAAGGAAGGCAAGGCGGCGGAAGATATTCGCGTAGCAATTCAGGGCTTTGGTAATGCCGGTTACCATATGGCGCGGTTGCTGGCCGAGGCTGGTTATAAGGTGGTGGCCTTAAGTGATTCGAAAAGCGCCATCTATGAGCCGGAAGGGCTGGACATTGAGCGAGTTAAAAGCGCTAAGGACAAATACAATGTGCTCAAGTCAGAATATTCAAAAGGCAGCGAGTACGAACTGAAAGAACATCAGGTGATCAGCCATGCAGAACTGTTAAGCCTGGATGTGGATTTGCTGGTGCCAGCGGCACTGGAAAACGCCATAACGAAAGATAATGTGCACGACATCAGGGCCAGCTGGATTGTTGAAGTGGCTAACGGCCCGATCACGCCGGATGCGGATAAAATTCTATTTAAAAACGGCGTGGTGATTATTCCCGATGTGCTGGCCAATGCCGGTGGCGTTACCGTGAGTTATTTTGAATGGGTACAGAACCGCGCCGGTTTTCCCTGGACGCTGGATGAAGTACGCGAACGCCTAAGGGAAAAACTCAAGGCCTCCTTCGAGGAAATGTGGCTGTACCAGCACACCAACAAAAACACCAGCCTGCGCCAGGCGGCTTACACAAAAGCCCTGCGACATATCGAAAAAGTTGTCGAAATCTGTGGCACCAAGGAATACTACAGTAATTCCGAGGTGTAGTCATTGATACGTATCGGCATTGACCTGGGTGGTACAAAGATAGAAGGCATTGCACTGGATGAGGCGGGCAATGAATTGCTGCGTCACCGGGTCGCCACACCGACAGGAAACTACGCGGCAAGCCTGCAGGCCATCGTTGATCTGGTTTTATATATAGAAAATAAAATTGGCACGGCGGATTCAATTGGCATCGGCACCCCCGGTGCGATTTCACCGGCCACGGGCCTGCTGCGTAATTCAAATTCAGTGTGCCTGAATGGTCAGCCACTGCAGGCGGATTTACAGAAGCTGCTCAAGCGTGACATCAGTATGGCCAATGATGCCAACTGCTTTGCGCTGTCGGAAGCCACCGATGGAGCGGAAAAGGGCGCGGCTGTGGTGTTCGGTGTGATTATCGGTACCGGCACAGGTGCGGGTGTGGTGGTTAATGGCCAGGTATTGAATGGTGCCAATGCCATCGCCGGTGAATGGGGGCACAATCCCTTGCCCTGGACAGAGGATCACGAGCGCCCGGGGCCGGATTGTTATTGTGGCAAGCAGGGTTGCATCGAAACCTTTCTTTCCGGGCCGGGCATGGCGCTGGATTTTACTCAGCACACAGGCGAGCAGCTAAGCGCCGAACAGATTGTTGCATTGGCCGGGCAACAGGGTGCTGTAAATCAAGCACAGGCAGAAGATTGCCTGCAACGCTATATCAATCGCCTCGCGCGCTCGCTGGCGCATGTGATTAATATTCTCGATCCGGATGTGATTGTGCTGGGTGGTGGCCTGTCGAATATACAACGGCTGTACGCGGACGTGCCGCAACAGTTATCGCAGTATGTATTTTCCGATGTGGTAAAGACAAAACTGGTGCCGCCGCGTTACGGCGACTCCAGTGGAGTGAGGGGTGCAGCCTGGTTGCCGCGGTTGTGTGCGCGAAACGATAATTTTGCCAGCTATTGATATCATTATATGTCCGCAGCCATGAGCGGGCATTTAAAAAGATTGAGTCCGCAAATTAACGCGAATACACGCAAATAAATGCAAAAGCAATTTTATGTTGCACGCCTGCGGCGTGCAACATAGAACATTAGCGTCTATTTATTCGCACATCCTGTGCTCCACCCTTCGGGCCGAGCATTCGCTCGTTCAAAGTGATCCTGCACTTTAGTGCGTTTATTAGCGGACCAATTCATTTCATCTTTTAGTCCAATACGGGGTGATAACGGCCAGTTTAAGCTTTAAAAAAAACATAAACCGGCCAACTTATGGTTTCGTACACTGTTGATCTAAAAACAAAAGAGATCCGGGCAGAGTAATAATTTCCAGAGTTCGGTGAGTTCGGCGCCAGAGTGGTTACCCTGGCCTGTCTCTCACGATTTTCTGGTTCCGAATTAGTTATGCCAGATCAAACCGGTCTGCGTTCATTACTTTATTCCAGGCAGCGACAAAGTCATCGACGAACTTCTGCTGGTTATCATCCTGTGCATAGACTTCGGCATAGGCACGCAGAATCGAGTTTGAGCCGAACACCAGGTCCACTCTGCTTGCGGTCCACTTCACCTTGTCGCTGGCACGATCACGGATTTCATACAGGTTATTGCCGGCGGGTTTCCAGTTGTTGTTCATGTCAGTCAGGTTAACGAAGAAGTCGTTTGTTAATGCGCCTTCGCGATCAGTGAACACACCGTGTTTAGTGCCGCCGTGGTTGGTGCCCAGTACGCGCATGCCGCCAAGCAGTACGGTCATCTCTGGTGCGGTCAGCCCCATCAGCTGGGTGCGGTCCAGCATCATCTCTTCGGCACTGACCACGTAGTCCTTCTTCAGCCAGTTGCGGTAGCCGTCATGCAGTGGCTCCAGGTATTCAAAGGAATCCGCATCGGTCATCTCGTCGGTGGCGTCACCTCGTCCCGGTGAGAAGGGTACCTTAATATCAAAGCCGGCCGCTTTTGCCGCCTGCTCGATACCGACATTGCCCGCCAGAACGATTACGTCCGCGATGCTGGCGCCGCTCTCGGCAGCAATTGGTTCAAGCACCGCCAGTACCTTGTTCAGCCGTTGCGGTTCGTTGCCTTCCCAGTCTTTCTGCGGTGCCAGGCGAATGCGCGCGCCATTTGCGCCACCGCGCTTGTCCGAAGCACGGAAGGTCCTGGCACTGTCCCAGGCGGTGGCCACCATCTCGCTCACGCTCAGGCCGCTGCCAGCAATTTTGCTCTTCACCGCATCAATATCGTAGTCGGTCTTGCCTGCGGGTACAGGATCCTGCCAGATCAGTTCTTCCTGTGGTACATCGGGGCCGATGTAACGTGGCTTTGGCCCCATGTCGCGATGGGTCAGTTTGAACCAGGCCCGCGCGAACGCATCCTTGAAGGCATCGGGATCGGCGCGGAATTTCTCCATGATTTTGCGGTATTCCGGGTCCATCTTCATTGCCATATCGGCATCGGTCATAATCGGGTTGTAGCGGGTTGCTGCGCCTTCCACATCCAGCGGTTTGTCTTCCTCTTTAATATCCACCGGTTCCCACTGCCAGGCACCGGCGGGGCTTTTCTTCGATTCCCACTCGTGGTCCAGCAGCATGTCGAAGTAACCCATATCAAATACGGTCGGGCTGGATGTCCAGGCGCCTTCGAGGCCACTGGTAACGGTGTCACGGCCAATGCCGCGTTTGGTGTGGTTGTTCCAGCCAAGACCCTGTTCTTCCACATCGGCGGCTTCCGGCTCCGGCCCCAGCAGGGCAGCATCGCCGTTACCGTGGCACTTGCCCACGGTATGGCCACCGGCGGTCAGCGCAACGGTTTCCTCATCGTTCATCGCCATGCGTTCAAAGGTCACGCGCACATCATGGGCGGTTTTCAACGGATCAGGTTTACCATCCACACCTTCGGGGTTAACGTAAATCAGCCCCATCATCACTGCAGCCAGTGGATTTTCCAGGTCACGTTCACCGGAATAGCGGCTGCCCTCACTGCCACTGGGAGCCAGCCATTCCCTTTCAGAGCCCCAGTAGGTATCTTTTTCCGGATGCCAGATATCTTCACGGCCAAAGCCGAAGCCGAAAGTTTTCAGGCCCATGGACTCATAGGCAATGGTGCCCGCATAGGTTATTAAATCTGCCCAGCTCAGCTGGTTACCGTATTTCTTCTTGATCGGCCAGAGCAGGCGGCGTGCCTTATCCAGGTTGGCGTTGTCCGGCCAGGAGTTGATGGGGGCAAAACGCTGGTTGCCGGTACCGGCGCCGCCGCGACCATCCGCAATACGATAGGTGCCGGCAGCATGCCAGGACATGCGGATCATCAGCCCGCCGTAGTGACCCCAGTCTGCTGGCCACCAGGCCTGGCTGTCGGTCATCAGTGCGTGCAGGTCTTTTTTCAGTGCGTCGAAGTCGAGTTTCTTAACCTCATCCCGGTAGTTGAAGTCCGCTCCCAGCGGGTTGGTCTTGGAATCGTGCTGATGCAGGATATCGAGATTCAGTGCCTTTGGCCACCAGGCCATATTTGACATATTTGTTTCAGTTGCACCACCGTGCATTACTGGGCATTTACTTTCTGACATCATTTTATCTCCTGTCTATTCCATAAACGGATCGATTATCTGCATAACAACATACAGTGCATGTGATCATTGTGGCCTATTAGACAGTGATTGGGTAATTAATTCTTTTAACTGGGTGAATTGGGTTTTTCTATCGGCCAGTGAATTTGGCCAGTGAATTTTTAATATGGCCGTGAATGGCTTTTTGAAAAGAAAACGCACTAAAGTGCAGGAGCACTTTGAACGTGCGAATGCACGGCCCGAAGGGTGGAGTACAGGATGTGCGGAATAAATAATAGTTCCTGAACATCCATGCGTGCGCTGAATTAGTGCATCCATTCACGTCAACGCGAACAACGCAAATAAACGCGATTAAAACGTTATATATTAGAGCATTACAGATAGTTTGCTTTATAAGCTTTACAGGAGATTCGTGAATGTACCAGTGTTCAATTCTAATACGTCATCTGCAAGTACTGGCCTTCGCCTGCTTGCTGGGTTTATCGCCGACAGTTCTAGGCAAGAATTACACCCTTAATGAAGTGCTGGCGCTGTCCAGCGAACCCGATGGTGTGGTGATCGAGATTGTCACCGGCGATGCCGAGGGTCTTGGCTGGGCGCTGCCCAGGGCGCAGGAGTATATAAAACAGCTGCGGGCGCGTTATCCGGATCTGCCGGTTGCTGTGGTCACCCATGGACGGGAGCAGTTTGCGCTAAGTCATAAAAATCAGTCGGCCAGTGAAACGACACATAATAATGTGCGCTCCCTCATCGAGGAAAGCAGGGTGCCAGTGCATGTCTGTGGTACCTACGCGGGCTGGCGAGGCTTGTCCGAAGAGGATTTTCCCGACTATGTGAATGTCTCTGCCTCGGGGCCAGCACAGATCAATGATTATAAGGCGGTTGGTTACCTGCTGATTGTGATTGGCCGTTAAAAGGCTGGCGGTAAATAGGGCTTGATTATCTGTGGTTTAAAAGAAAACGCGAATGAACGCTAATTAACGCAAATAAACGCGAACAGTAATTAAAGGTAATTAAAGGTAATTAAAGGGGGTCGGTGACAATTGAGAATTGTTTGCATTGTTGAATGGTTTTCATTTGTCACCGACCCCTTCCGATCTTTCTTCCGGCGTCTTTTAACGGGTTTAAATTCAGCGACGTGAGCGCTTACCGAAAGGTAGCAATAAACCCAGCGCGGAAAGAAACAGGTAGATTGATGCCGGTAATGGCACGGGGGTCAGTTCCGCCACCAGCAGACTGCCGTTACTCTCGTAGCTGACCTGCGCATCACCAACAACGTCTCGATACCAGTCAGCCGGCTGGGTCAGAATATCAGTGCCTACGATAAGGTCATCAGTATCATCGGCTGAAATATTTACCATTCCGAACGACATGCTGTCACTAAAAATATCGTTTCGTATAACTACACTGTAACTGTCCTGGTAGGCAGGCGGTGTAGCTGCATTGGGCTGGCCATCGGCCACCGAGATAAAATTTTCCGCAAACAACGCGAAAGGGTCGGAAGTCACCGTGTCGAATGTGCCAAGATTCATTTCAACCACGGCACCGGTATATAATGAGAAAGTAGAGTTAGAAGTCGTCAGCGCATCTTCAGGGGTGCTGGATTCAAAGATATAGGAAAAGGCTAGAACGTCACCCACACTGACGTCGCTAAAACCGTTTACGCTGATGACTCTGACATTGTAATTCCGTTCGATCAGGGCGGCCTGGGAGAGGCTGGTGAAAGTTAACAGGCAAATGGTTGATACTGAAATGAATAGTCTGGAAAGCATAACGATTATTCTCCTTTATGAATGCTGAGCTAGGTCTCCGTGAAATAATGCCTGTGTACCGTGTCAGCTGCAGGCTGGATATTAATAACCTGTCGCCTTACACAAGCGATTACTTTTAATCGTACGGGTATTCTAAGGTGTATGTCGAGCTAATGCCAATTAATCAGACGACGATCACTGCGTGGTGTTAAAAAACTACATCAGCAGCGAGCTTTTACCCGGACTGTACGATTTTTTTTGCAAATTCTATTCCATTTAAAAATACCAATGGTATATCAGTGGTTTAGATGCATTCAGCTCTTTATATAGAAACCTGTAAAATCTGTACTGTAAATCTTTCCGACATATTGTGCTGTATTAGACAGTTGGAGTTCCGGGACAGTTTGCCTACCGTTTACATAACCGGCAGGACGGCGCTTGGTCGGCTTTTAGGCCGAGCGTCCGGACTGTCGGTGTTGATGTAATTATTAGATGTATTATTCTTGTATGACATAAACAGCTTTACCTGAAACAGATTGTGCTGATGTGGGAATAGAATACATCATGCCATTGCTATAAGTGCCAACAACAGCAGATGACACTTCACCCCTACCTGTAATAATTACTCCATTAGCACCAAGCCTGGCTGCTTGGCTTTTCAATTCGGAAACTGCGTAATCCATGTCGCTTTGGCTAGACCAGCCTGAATCACTTGAAGCATTAACAATGCCGATAATGTCATACTTTTGTGGTGGCGTCACATATAGCTTAACAAGCTCTGGATTTATTGGGGTTCTTTTCTCGCCCGTTAAAATATATGAACCTGATGCGCATGAAGTGAGAAAAATAGAGATTAAGATAAGTGATAATATTTTCTTCATTTGTGTCTCTTTTGCCTAACTTGCCATTTTATACAGAGCGTAGTGAAACGAAGCGGCGTATAAAATGGTCAGCGTTGAGTTAATTCTTAGAACTTTTTCTGGACTGCATGATTAATACAAAGAGACCAGATATAAATAAGTAAAATGCTGCAGGTAAAGGCACTGTCTGTACTGTCAATATGTCACCGTAAATATGTAATGAAGTGTAATCGGTTGCCAAACCATCATTGTATGCTCGATACTCATCATGGTTCAAAGCCGTAATACTAAATGAATTTCTATCGAAGTTTTGCATTGCTATTTGTTCTGGTGATGGCAATATGTCTGAGTCAATTAAGTTGCCAGATGTATCCCAGAAACTTGCAGTATAAGAAGCAGTGAGTGTGTTGCCACTACCAAGATTAAATGGTGGGCTGTAGTCCAAACCTGATGAAATAGAAAAAGCATCCATGTGTGGCCAGCCACTATCTTTATCATTCCATATTTGAACACTTCGTGGCATGTGTCTATTGTCTCCTTCAATAAATAGACCGCCTATATATAGACGTGTATCTGTAATTACAGGATAGAAAGCTACGGTTGGGTCATCAGAAAAACTTGAATTTTCTGGAATTGATCTGTCGTAGTTATACGTGAAATAACCAGTAAATTCAGTTCCTATCGATATTTCACCATTTAATACCGTGTTATCATCAACGACTCGGTCAATGACGCCAGAGAACATAAAGGTGGTAATCGTCGCAGCATTTACATTGAAGGAAATGAGTAGGCTAGCTAATATAAGTAATGTATGCTTTTTCATTTATTCGTCCCTTGCTGTGATTTTGAGTGCTAACGCTGAGGTAAGTGGCGGAGCGTAATCGGAGTCCAAGCATGTTCGTAGTTTTGCAGATGCGAACTTGGCCGATTTGCTATATGCTTAGTTAATTGGTATTTCATTTGATGCCTCGACAGCATATTTTTGAAACTTCATTGATGATATGGTTGTGCCTGGGTTTTCTTTTAGAAATGCATCGGTTTTCTCTTTAATCACTTGCAGGCGCTTTACTACATTGATGTTTGTATTGCCCCCAAAATCATTTTTTCGCTTTTTACAATATTGGTAAAAACCCTCTAGTGATGAGTCACCGCCTGACTTTTTGAAGTGGTGTATGTAAGGGAATGCTTCGCTCAATGAGTCTGGGTTTTTACCCTTGCTATTGAGATAATCTATAAGTTTTATTGCTTCGTCTGCGTAATTCATGATTACATATAACGCTGAGTTAAACGGAAAGCCGATTTTTGCGTGTCCATTTTGAACGATTTTTTATGCACTATTTGCACCTTGATTCACCAAGTTTTACCCACTTACCATTACTAGTAAGTTTTACGATATCAATTACCTGAACCCAAATGCCTTTTCCCTTGAATCCGTAGTCGTCTAAAACTGAGCATACATATTGTGCGTAGCCATTTCTATTTGACCCGTCATTAATGACACCGACCTTGAATATGTTATTGGCTGTCCAAATGGCATCTTTAGTGGTTTTTTCTTCATTGCTTTTAAATAGTTTTTCTACTTCTGTATGTTTTTCGCTATATGTATCAGCGTAAGTGAGTAAAGGAGAGCAAAGTATTGCGATTAATAATGCAAATAACGTGACGGTTTTGTTGAAATTCATTTTTGTCCTTAATTATGCCTAACAGTGATATGTACGACGTGTCATAATTTACAGTAAATTTCGACACGACGCATTATAACTAACGCATTTAAGTTATTGCTTATATGTATGAGATTGGCAAGACAGGTGAGGCTATTTGCGATTCATCCTGCTGGGGGTGTGTTAGTAAACCAACCCCTTATCCACCACAATCCGCAATATCCGTCCATGGTTCAGGTTGAGTGTGGTGACATCGACGGTGTGATGTTTCTGGTCTCCCAGCTTCATAATCATGGTGATATGGTGGGCGCCGCTCTGTTCTGCCAGCTGGCGTGAGATGTGGCACAGATTGGCGGTTTCTTCTGATTGATGGCTGAGGATTTCGTCACAGGCTTTTGCCATGTCCGGCGCGCCTTCGGCAAGGTTCATCATTTCGTTGAACTTGTGATTGGTTTTTTCGACCAGGCCGTCTTTCATTACCACGGCGCCGAAATGATTGGAGGTCATGATCTGATCGATTAATGATTCGTGGTGGTTCTTGTCACCAAATTTCAGCCAGTTTTCATGCAGGCCGAAATGGCTGGCGATTTTTTTTATGTCGTGGTCCTGGATGATGGTTTCCAGTGCAAACCAGCGACGCAGGGTGCGGGGTGTTTTTCCGGTGATACTGGCGAGTGTTTTTTTAAACTCCTGCTTGCTGAGCCCTGATTCCTGCTGTAACACAGTGAGACGATCAATAATCTGCTGCCTGTCTCCCATTATTCCTGTTTACTCCGCTGACACGTTATACTAATTTTTTTAATGTGTTGTATTTGATTGTAGTTCATCGATGATTTTAAACAGGCGACTTCGGTCCACCGGTTTTTCGATAAAATACTGAATGCCGATCTGTTTAAGTTGCTGGCTGCTGGTGTGGTCGGTGTAACCACTGCATAAAATGATCGGCTTGTTGGGGTTAATTTTCAGCAGCTGCATTGCCAGTTGATCGCCGGGTATGCCCGGCATGCAGACATCGGAAATGATCAGGTCGTATTTATCCAGCTGGGATTCACAATGTTGCAGGGCAGCCACGCTGTCATTGAATGTGGTGGTGTGGTAGCCCCTGGACGCCAGCAGGTCGCTGAAATAGCTGGCAATGGCTGCATCATCGTCGATGATGAGTACCTTGAATTGTTGCTCGTGGGGGAGCGTTTCCTGGTTCATTCCATATTGGCCTTTAGTGGATCTGTCCGTCATTAATGACTAAACCGGGGTTTTTTAACTCTTTCACAGATATTGTGGGGAACTTTTGTTAGATGCTACCCGATGTACACAGCTTCGCTAAATTAGTCCTGGCTAATAAGGACATCGCGTGTCCGTTTTTCGTAAAATGCTGATATTTCGGGTAAAAAATGACATAAACGGGGCATTGAAAGGCCCTTTTTTGTCCATCTATGTCCGTTAGTGTCCGTTTTGTGTCCGCACGGAAAACCCGCCGGGCGCTGAGTGTGTGCAGGTTGCTGGGATTTTTGCTGGTGAAACTGGGGCAGGGCTGCTGTGCAGTCAATGGGTAAACTAAAGACACCCTGGCCAGCGGCTTCTACAGAAACTCAAATTCGTAGCTGATCATTTCCTCGCCCGGGTCGACGATTTCCAGGTTGAAGTTGATCGGCGTGTGCGCGGGAATCTGGCTGATGTGTTCTGCATCTATGCCCAGGTATTCTTCGGGGCTGAAGCGCCGCGCAGCAATGGTCTGGCCGCGCACATTGGCAAAGCGCAGTTCGATGAGAGGATAGGCCTGGGCGAAGTCCGCCTGGTTGATAATGGTGGCGGAGACCATCAGCGCGTTTTTTTCATTGGGGTGGGTGAAGATGTTTTTACTGCTCAGCAGGAACTGCGAGGGGTCCCGTGCCTGGGGCAGATTGCACTGCGCCACCAGATCACAGGCCTTTTCCAGCCATGGGCGCAGCTCGTTTATTTTCACCAGTTCGGCACGGTTGTACCAGGTGTATTGCAGTGCACCTGCGGCGAGGCATAACAGCACCGCCAGGCTGATAAACAGCTTGCCGAAAAAGCCGTGGCCCTGTTTGCGCTCGGCTGGTGCACGTAGCTCGGCGGGAATCACATCGGCTACCGCGTAGTCATCGTCCTCGTTAGTCGCCTGCATCACATCATCCGGGGCGTGATTACTTTCGCTGATTTGCTCATCGGCGTTTTCGTAGCGGATGCTGTCAATGCCATTGCTGTCGTCGATGTCGCCGAACAGGTTATCTTCGGCTTCGAGTTCGGCTTCACTCACTTCGGCATAAAACACCGCCAGGCAGTGACCGCAGCGAACCTGCCCGTCGGCCTGTGCAAGCGCCTCGGCGCCCAGGCGAAAAACGCTGTGGCAATGGGGGCATTGTGTTTGCAGATGGTCGCTCATTTTTTCTGTCCGCTGACGCGTATCCATTCATCCTTAACGGCAACTGGCTCAAGCTCGAACCAGGGTGAATAGGCTTCAAGTATCTTCTCTGCCTGTGTTTCCAGTATGCCGGATAATACTATGTTGCCGCCGCTTTTGCAGCGCTCCGCCAGTTGCGGTGCCAGTTCCTGCAGGGGGCCGGCGAGAATATTCGCCAGCACGATATCATATTGTCCCGGGGGCAGATCCTGCACGGCGTATTCGCTGATTCTGTTCGCCACCTGGTTGGCTTCGGCATTATCACGGGTTGCGGTAAGCGCCTGTGGGTCGATATCGGTGGCATCGGCATGCTCTGCACCCAGTAACAGCGCGGCGATGGCAAGTACGCCGGAGCCGCAGCCGAAATCCAGCACGGTTTTATTTTGCGGTGGGTGTTGATCCAGCCATTGCAGGCACAGTGCAGTGGTGGGATGGGTGCCGGTGCCGAAGGCCAGCCCGGGATCGAGCATCAGGTTAACTGCATCGGGCTGTGGTGGTGGCAGATGCCTGGGACAGACCCACAGCCGTTCGCCAAACTGCATCGGTTTGTAATCGTCCATCCAGGCACGAATCCAGTCCTTGTCTTCCAGGGCTTCAATTTTTATTGCGCTGTTCTGCTGGCTGTCCGGCTGCAGTTGCCTGAGGCTTTGCTGTAGCTGTGCGCCTATCGCCTGGCTGTCAATATCCGCATCAAACAGGCCGGTAAGGATTATCTGATCCCATAGCGGGGTTTCGCCGGGCAGGGGTTCGAGCACCGGCTGGTCCTCTGCATCTTTCAGGGTAACCGAGAGCGCCCCCAGGTCCAGCAGTGCCTGTTCGGCCTGCTCGCTGTGGTGTTTGTCGGTGTGAAAGGTGAGTTGTATCCAGGGCATGATTGAGCGCCTTGTGCGGTGCCTGCTATTTTTAAGCAGGCACCCTGGGCTGGCTGGGTTAGGACAGGCCCAGTTTCTTTTCCAGGTAATGGATGTCTGCGCCACCGGCCTGGAAGTTGGTGTCCTTCATAATGTCCATCTGCAGTTCAATATTGGTATTGATGCCATCGATTACGGTTTCTGATAGCGCACCCACCATGCGTGCAATCGCTACTTCACGGGACTCGCCGTGGCAAATCAGTTTGCCGATCATCGAATCGTAATGGGGTGGTACGGTGTAGCCGGAATAGATGTGCGACTCAACTCGAACGCCGGGGCCGCCCGGTGGATGATAGCGGGTGATCAGGCCGGGGGATGGCATAAAGGTTTTATGGTGCTCGGCATTCATACGGCACTCGATTGCGTGGCCACGCATCACAATGTCTTCCTGCTTCAGGCGCAGCGGTTCGCCGGAGGCGATATACAGCTGTTCCTTTACTATATCCACATCGGTGACCATTTCGGTTACCGGGTGTTCGACCTGCAGGCGGGTGTTCATTTCAATGAAATAGAATTCGCCGTTCTCATAGAGGAATTCGAAAGTCCCTGCGCCACGGTAGTTCATTTCAAGACAGGCATTGACGCACACCGCGCCTATGCGCGCCCGCTGTTCTTCGGTAATGCCGGGGGCGGGGGCTTCTTCCACCACCTTCTGGTTGCGGCGCTGCATTGAGCAGTCCCGCTCACCCAGGTGAATCGCGTGACCCTGACCGTCGGACAGTACCTGGATTTCCACATGGCGCGGGTGTTCCAGGTATTTTTCCATGTACACGGTGTCGTTGCCGAAGGCCGCACCGGCCTCGGCTTTGGTCATGGTAATTGCGTTCAGCAGGGCGCTTTCGGTGTGTACCACGCGCATGCCGCGGCCACCGCCACCACCGGCGGCCTTGATAATAATCGGGTAACCGATTTGTTTGGCCAGGCGCAGGTTGGTGTCGCTGTCGTCACCCAGTGCGCCATCGGATCCGGGCACACAGGGTACGCCGGCTTTTTGCATGGTTTCGATGGCGGCGACCTTGTCACCCATGGTGCGAATCGAATCAGGTCGCGGGCCGATAAAAATAAAGCCGCTGTCTTCTACCCGTTCGGCAAAGTCGGCGTTCTCCGAGAGAAAACCGTAACCAGGGTGAATCGCCATGGCATCGGTGACTTCGGCGGCGCTGATAATCGCGGGAATGTTCAGGTAACTCTGGTCCGAAGGGGCGGGACCAATGCAGACTGACTCATCCGCCAGGCGCACATGTTTCAGGTCGCGGTCGGCATCGGAATGGATGGCGACCGTCTTGATACCCATATCACGACAGGCCCGCAGAATGCGCAGGGCGATCTCGCCGCGATTGGCTATGACTACTTTATCTATCATAATAATGGACTATTCAATAATGAAAAGAGGTTGGCCGAACTCTACCGGCTGGCCGTTTTCAACCAGGATGGCTTTTACCTTGCCCGACTTGTCGGCTTCGATCTGGTTGAGAATTTTCATTGCTTCAATAATGCACAATGTGTCGCCTTCAGACACCATCTGGCCCACCTCGGTAAACGCGGTGGCGCCGGGTGATGCCGCGCGGTAGAAGGTGCCGACCATGGGCGAGTTGATTTTATGGCCGCTGATTTCCGGCTCGGCTTCTTCTACGGGTGCCGGGGCTGCTGCAGGTGCGGGCGCCGGTGCGCTCATCATCTGCGGAGTGGGCGCGGTGCTGAATGCGTGTTGCTGGCGTGAAATGCGAACCGATTCTTCGCCTTCCTTGATTTCGATTTCCGCTACACCGGACTCGTCCAGCAGCTCAATCAGTTTTTTTATTTTGCGTATATCCATGAGGGTGATACACCTTTGTAATAGGTTTAATTTGGGTTTAGCTGTTCGTGTGCGGCGAGCAGGGCGAGTTGGTAACCCTGCGCGCCGAGACCTGAAATCACACCCAGTGCGATATCAGAAAAATAGGAGTGTTTACGGAAGTCTTCACGGGCGTGCACATTGGATAAATGCACTTCAATAAACGGCAGTTTTACCCCGCTTAATGCATCGCGCAGGGCAACGCTGGTGTGGGTGAAAGCCGCCGGATTGATAATGATAAAGTCAGTGCCGTCGTTCTGTGCCCCATGAATGCGTTCGATTATCTGGTGTTCCTGGTTGCTCTGCAGGTGATCCAGCTGGTGGCCCAGTGATTTGGCCTGCGCACTCAGTGCCTGCATGATTCCGTCCAGGGTCTGGCTGCCGTAGTGTTCTGGCTCGCGTGTGCCGAGCAGATTCAGATTGGGGCCATTGAGGACAAGAATTTGTGGCATTTAGACGATGCGTTCCGTGAAGAGTTAACCTGGGGGAATTGTGCATTTAATTGGCGAGGATGTCTACAGGATAACCCTAAATCCCTGCTAAATCGCTGTAGATCGCAGCAGAATTTGTGTCTTATTTGAACCTGGTCACAGCTGATTTGCACCATAATGGTGCGTTTTGTGCTGATTCCTATGGGGGATAGTAAGCTTCCCCCCTGTCGGCTTCGGACGGGGAAACCGGGCGGAAATTACAGCAGGGGCTTGATAATGTCCTCGACCTGGGTTTTGCTCAGCTCGCCCATATGGGTACTGACCACTTTTCCCTGGCGATCCACAAACGCGCTGAACGGCAGTGCGCCCACATGGTTACCGTAACTGCGGGACAGATCGATGCCGTCGTACTCGGCGATTAGCAGCGGGTAGTTGACGCCAATGGTGTCGGCAAAATCCTGCACCGATTGCAGGTCATCCAGGGCAATGCCAATGACCTTGAAGCCCTGTTCTGCATACTGCTCCTGCAGTTCGATAAAGGCGGGCATTTCCTTTTTGCAGGGTGGGCACCAGGTGGCCCAGAAATTAATCAGCAGAACCTGGTCGTCCCATTCGCTGACATTGCGCAGCTGGCCTTCGGTGTCGGCAATTTCAAAGCCCGGGCGCATCTGGCCAATGACCTTGTTGGTGGCTGGTCTGGGCATGTCCGCCGCGAGTTCGCGCTCGTCCTGTTGCAGGTAGCGTTGCAGGCCAAAGCCGGCACCACCGGCTATGACAATCACAAGAATAAATTGAATAATGGTTTTCATGATTATTGAGTCTTCAGGTTAGGCATTGAGGGTAGCAGAAGCAGGCTGGCCGGATTCATCCGCTACCCGCCGCTCACTGCTGGCGCTACTGCAGCGCCTGGTTTACATGCTGGGTGAATTTCTCGGCGTTCATAAAGCCCACCACCCGGTAGGGTTTGAGCTCATTGCCACTGGTATCATAAAAAATAATTGCCGGCGGGCCGAAGATATTGAAGTGCTTGTACAGTGCCTTGTCCAGTTCGTCATTGGGGGTGACATCGGCCTGCAGCAGCACGGTGTCTTTTAATGCCGCCTGCACCGCAGGGTCACTGAAGGTGTAGTTTTCCATTTCCTTGCAGGACACACACCAGTCGGCGTAGAAGTCCAGCATCACGCTTTTGTTTTCGGCTTTTGCCTGCGCCAGCGCTTCGTTCAGGCCGTCGATTCCCTTGATCTGTTTGAATTCAAGGTGTGCCTGCTGGCTGGTGCCGCTGCTGGCGGCGATGCCTTTTAGTGGCTGGAATACCTGCTGGCCACCCGAGGCGACACCCAGCATCAGGATCACACCGTATATCAGTAGCACAATGCCCACGCCTTTCCACAGTCGGGTCCAGCCGGTGGCTTCCGCTTTCAGGGTTTCCAGCGCGCCCATATAAATCGCCGACACTATCAGCAGGATTGCCCACAGCAGCATGGTGATCTGTGCCGGTAAGATTCGTTCCAGCATCCAGATAGCAACAGCCAGCATCATTACGCCGAATACCGCCTTGACCGCATCCATCCAGGCACCGGCCCGTGGCAGCAGTTTGCCCGCCGAGGTGCCGATGGCGATCAGCGGCAGGCCCATGCCCATACTCAGGGCAAACAGCGCCACGCCGCCCAGCACCGCGTCACCGGTCTGGCCGATATAAATCAGCGCACCGGCCAGTGGCGCCGCCACGCAGGGGCCGACGATCAGTGCCGAGAGCAGGCCCATAATGGCTACGCCACTCAGGGTGCCACCCTGCTGGCGGTTGCTCACCGAGGTGAGACGGTTCTGGATAAAACCGGGCATCTGCAGTTCGTAAAAACCGAACATGGATAAGGAGAGCAGTACAAACACCACGGCGAAACTGCCAAGGATCCACGGATTCTGGAAGGCGGCCTGAATATTTTCACCGAACATACCGGCAAATACGCCGGCCACGGTATAGGTTAGCGCCATCGCCACCACGTACACCAGCGACAGCACAAAGGCACGGCGGGTGGTGATCTGTGTGCCCTGGCCCACGATAATGCTGGAGAGTATGGGAATCATTGGGAACACACAGGGGGTAAAGGCCAGCAGCAGGCCAAAACCGAAGAAGGTGATAATGGTCAGCAGTGCGCTGCCCGAACTTAAGGACGCCGCAATCTGGTCCTGTTCGGACATGGGAACGGCGTTACCCCCTGCGTCCTGAGCGAATTGCTGGGTGGCCCTGGGTGCCCCCGGTTGTGCCTGGCCAGCGTCCAGTGTGCTGGCGGCGGCATCACGGATGGGGGCGACATCCAGGGTGAATTCCTTGGTAATGGGCGGGTAGCAGATGCCGGAGATTTCCGAGCAGCCCTGGTATTTGACCTTGAAAGTGGCGTTTTTAATCCCATCTTGTGCATTAGCCACAAGGATTGACGCGGTGGCCTGGTGTTCCAGTGTATAGATTTCACCAAAGAACTCGTCGTGCTTGAGTTTGCCCTGATCCACTATGAAATTGTCGTGTTTCAGTTGTTGCGTATCCGCCGGTTGAAGGCTGGTCTTGTCGCGGTACAGGTAATGACCGTCGGCAATCTGCCAGTCGACGAACACCCGGCCATTGTCGGAGCGGGTTTCAAAGGTAAAGGCCTGGTCCGGGTCCAGTACCTCGTCGTCGCCACCCAGGCTGATATCGTCGTTAAGGCTGCCAATGGCATCGAAGGGGTTGGCGTAGCTTGTGGTGATCAGCAGTGACAGTACAAGCAGGCAACTGGCAAAAAAGCGTAGCGGTTTAAAAAACATCACAAAGAGTCTCGAATTTATAGGTTATTGTGGTCATACATTTGCACTGACTTATCAGCGCGCTTCGCTGAAAAATAACACAGGTTATTTTCTGGCGGCGCTATCCATGCAGGTATCGGCCGTGCCCGGTGGCTGTCGCTGTGGGCAGCCGGGGCGCTGTGGCCGGGTGTCATGGGTTTATTATGGTCTGAAAAGCGGCCCGCATGACATTGTTCAGAGTATCTCTGAGTATAGAAGTTCTTATTTTATTAAAGTGTAGTTTGTGCCTGTTATTGTTACGCTGCAAAGCAGGCATCTGTTTATATGGCGAGGCGCTGCAACATTACGTTTTTTGGCGCGATGGTGCAAGTGGGCTGGCAGGTGGTGCTGCAGTTCCGCTGAAAGCCTTGCCCAAATCCCCGTTGCCGGCCGCTGACAGGATGGCAGCAACCGTAATTTATAGAGAAAAAACACATGTTTAGATTCTGGCCCGTACTGTTTTTAATTATTCCGGTTATCGAAATTTACCTGATTATCAAGGTGGGTGGGTTTATTGGTGCCGGCTGGACCATTCTGCTGATACTGCTGACCGCGATTATCGGCGTCAGCCTGTTGCGCCAGCAGGGCCTGAGCACCCTGATGCGGGCCAACCAGGCCATGTCCCAGGGACAGATCCCGGCGATGGAGATGATGGAGGGTATTTTCCTGGCGGTGGGCGGTGCGCTGCTGATCACCCCCGGTTTCTTTACCGATGTGCTGGGCTTTATCTGTTTACTGCCGGCCAGCCGTCGCGCAATTATTCGCTTTCTGCTCTTGAATTCCCGCGTGTCATCCTCATATAGCGTGCATCAAGAAACCCGGGGCCGCAACGACTCTCGTACCATCGAAGGTGAATATCACCGAGATGACTGATTGGGTGCAAGATTCCATCAGCTGACTTGACTCGGTGCGGCGTATGGCTATTATTAGCACTCTCCATGCGAGAGTGCTAAATCAACATTTTTGAGGAATTTAATCTAATGAATATTCGCCCATTACAAGACCGCGTGGTCGTTAAGCGTATGGCAGAAGAAACGACCAGTGCTGGCGGTATCGTCATTCCTGATTCAGCCGCTGAAAAGCCTTCCCGTGGTGAGGTGCTTGCAGTAGGTAATGGCAAGGTAAACAGCGATGGTTCTGTGCGTCCACTTGATGTAAAAGCTGGTGATAAGGTGCTGTTTGGCAAATACGCCGGCACCGAAATCAAGGTTGATGGTGAAGAAGTGCTGATTATGCGTGAAGAAGACATTCTGGGTGTGTTCGAAAGTTAAGGCCGACGCGCTGCACTAAGCCCGAACAAAGATATGCGGGTTTCCCCAGCGGCAAGCGACTGTAGATTGTTGCTGTCAGCGGCGGGAAGCCCCTCGAAGAATTAAATTAAGAGGATATAGATAATGTCTGCAAAAGAAGTACGTTTTGGAGATGACGCCCGTAGCCGTATGGTGAAAGGTGTTAATGTGCTGGCCAACGCGGTACGCGTTACCCTGGGCCCCAAGGGTCGTAATGTTGTGCTGGAAAAAGCCTTTGGCTCACCCCATGTAACCAAAGACGGTGTGTCTGTGGCGAAAGAAATCGAACTGGAAGACAAGTTCGAGAACATGGGTGCACAGATGGTGAAGGAAGTCTCTTCACAGACCTCCGATGTGGCCGGTGACGGTACCACCACAGCTACCGTACTGGCACAGGCGATTGTGCGTGAAGGTATGAAATCAGTGACTGCGGGCATGAGCCCGATGGATCTGAAGCGCGGTATTGATAAAGCGGTTATTGCTGCGGTTGCCGAGCTGAAAAAGATTTCCAAGCCCTGTGATGACAACAATGCGATCTCCCAGGTAGCGACCATTTCTGCCAACTCCGATAAAGATATCGGCGAGATCATTGCCAAGGCAATGGAGCGTGTGAGCACCGAAGGTGTTATTACGGTTGAAGAAGGTACCTCACTGGAAAATGAACTGGATGTGGTTGAAGGTATGCAGTTTGACCGCGGTTACCTGTCTCCTTACTTTGTAACTGATCAGCAAAGCATGACCTGTGAGCTGGATAATCCGTTTATTCTGCTGTTCGACAAGAAAATTGCCAATATCCGCGAACTGCTGCAAATCCTTGAAGGCGTGGCCAAGGCCAGTCGTCCACTGTTGATTGTGGCTGAAGACGTGGAAGGCGAAGCACTGGCAACACTGGTGGTTAACAGCATGCGTGGCATCGTTAAGGTGGCTGCGGTTAAGGCGCCTGGTTTCGGTGACCGTCGTAAAGCCATGCTGCAGGACATTGCGGTTCTGACTGGTGGCCAGGTGATCTCTGAAGAAGTGGGTCTGTCACTGGAAAAAGCCTCACTGGAAGATCTGGGTTCTGCGAAAAAAGTAACAGTGACCAAGGAAATGACCATTATTGTTGATGGTGCCGGTTCATCTGCTGACATCGATGCACGTGTTGCACAGATTCGCACACAGATGGAAGACTCAACCTCTGACTACGACATTGAAAAACTGCAGGAACGCATGGCGAAACTAGCTGGTGGTGTTGCGGTTATCAAGGTTGGTGCAGCCACTGAAGTTGAAATGAAAGAAAAGAAAGACCGTGTAGACGATGCGTTACATGCAACCCGTGCAGCGGTTGAAGAAGGTGTGGTACCCGGTGGTGGTGTTGCGCTGATTCGTGCCAGCAAGGCGATCGAAGGTCTGAAAGGTGATAACCATGACCAGGACGTAGGTATCGCGATTGCCAAGCGTGCAATGGAAGAACCACTGCGTCAAATCGTAGCCAATGCCGGTGAAGAACCTTCTGTTATCCTCAACAAGGTTGCGGAAGGTGACGGTAACTACGGTTACAACGCCAGCACTGAAGAGTTTGGTGACATGATTGCCATGGGTATTCTGGACCCAACTAAGGTAACCCGTTCTGCGCTGCAGAATGCGGCCTCGGTTGCCGGTCTGCTGATTACCACCGAGTGCATGATTGCCGACAAACCAGGCGATGATGCCGGTGCCGGCGATATGGGCGGCATGGGCGGAATGGGTGGCATGGGCGGCATGATGTAAGCAGCCCGCGACCCGTCGCAAAATAAAAACCCGGCCACTGTTTCAGTGGCCGGGTTTTTTTATGTGCGGGATGCACGGTATTTTGCGAGAGGCATGGATGCCGGTAGCAAAGATGCACAAAACTAAAGTCTTTCGTCATTAGTCGTTAGTCTTTAGTCCTTCGTCATTAGCCTGCTATGCTTTTTTGACTAACGACTAACGACTAACGACATATATCGCCTGATCCGGCCTACGGAAAGGGAGAGATGTATTGCAGTCTGCATTATGCAATCTGCAATGTGGTTGCATAATGCAATATTAATAGGGTAATTGAATTCCCTGTTTTTATATAAGTTATTGTATTTTATTGAATAAATGTTATTGGCACAGGGAGTGCAATATTTACGGGCGTTGATTGATGATCTCCGTAAATCGTTGAATCACACAGTTTGCAGAGCAGCAAAACCGGATTTTATTTTAAGTTTTAATAAAGCAACCACGCTGATGCTTAGATGCATGGAATAGCATCGCTCTTTTTATTCCAGGTCGGGCCGGAGGCTCGACCCTGATGCGACCCTGAGGGGATCGATCATCAAAACAGTTTTTTACTAATGCAACCACGCTGATGCATAGGGACACGGAATGGTCCCGCCATTTTTATTCCATTTGCCTGATGGCTTATCAGGCCGATACAGAAAAGCCGAAGCAACAAGCTTCGGCTTTTTTTATGTGCGGGATGCACGGTATTTAGCGAGAGGCAAGGACGCCGGTAGCGGTATGCACAGGACTAAAGTCTTTAGTCGTTCGTCATTAGTCGGCTATGCTTTTTTGACCAACGACCAACGACCAACGACCAACGACTAATAATTAGCCATTTTTAAGCGCGGCTTTTTTCTTTTCGCGCAGAAAATCCGCATCGATAAAATCATCCAGAAAACTCAGGCCATAGCATGGGTGGGCCTCATCATGGTTGCGGTAACAGACGCGACCATTGGCGCTCAGGATGCGTTTTTCATCAATCAGCACATTCAGCTTGAGGGTTTCATTAAGCTCGAAGTCCTCATCGCTCTGGAAGCACAGGCCGCCGCGGCTGATATTGAGTACCCTGTATTCATGTGGGCTGGTTTCACTCGACTGGCGTTGCAGTTCGACCAGGCCGTTATCGATGGGGTGTCGGGGTTCACGTGCTTGCATAGTGTTTAGTCATTTATCATTTGTTGTGCTTAAACAACGGTGCATCTGCTCCGTTGTCTGTTGCATCAGTTGAGTATAGTGATCGGAGCCTGCTTCGATCTGTGCGCCAATCGGATCAAGGGCAACCAGTTGTACCGGCTGGTTTTCACTGATGGTGGCCACCAGTGGCGGAATATTCGGTGGCTCATAAAAAACACAGCGAATGCCTTCCGTACGTATCAGTTGCTTCAGGTATTGTACCCGGCGAATACCCGGATTGATATCCGGGCTGCTGGTAATAAAGTGTGCGCCCTGCAAGTTGTTTTCCATTTCAAAATACTGGTAGGCATCATGGTAAACCAGAAAAGGCCGCTGGCTGAAAGCCGCCAGTTTTTGCTGGTTGCCGGACCTGAGCTGATCCAGCCGCTGGATAAAGCGGCTGGCATTGGCCTGGTATTGCGCCTGGTGTGCGGGGTCCCGTTCACTGAGTAAAACTTGCAGGTAGTCACTGATGGCAATGGCATTGCTAATCGATAACCAGATATGGCCGTCGATGGTGTGACCTGTGTTCGGTGTTGCAGGCTCGGCCTTATCGTCATGCGACTGTTCATGATGATGGTGGTGAAAGTCCCGGCTGCTGAGCAATTGCAGCGACTCGATACTCGCCAGCCGGATAAATTCGGTGTCCCCACGCTGCTGCTGTTTTTCCACAAAACTTTCAATCTGTTCACTGCTGTAAATAAACAGTTCGGCCTGGCTGATTTTCTGTTGCTGTGAGGGGCGTAACTGGAAATGATGGGCACTGGCTTCCTGTTCGAGCAACAGGGCAGGCTGTGTCACCCCGAGGGTAATCTGGCTGACAATCGAGTGCAGCGGCTTGATGCTGACCACAATGCGTGGTGCATCAGTCTGTGCATGCGCCTGGCTGGTCGCCAGAAAACTGATACACAGGGCTGCTAGAAATTCCCTCACGCGTTTGTGAACACTGCTGGAAAACATGGTTTTATGGTATGGTAAGCGATTGTTGCGGCAAAGTTTAGCTGCAGAAATATAGCGGTCAATCGCTGTTAACAATAACGCCCTTTTCATGTCGCCTTATTCATATTTTAAGTTGTCTCTATGAGTGCATTTCTGATCAAAGCCGATAACATTGGCCTGCAGATTAACCAGCGTTCGATTCTGGAACACATTAGTCTGTGCCTTGAGCCGGGTAAAATTCTTACCCTGATCGGCCCCAACGGTTCCGGTAAGACTTCGCTGGTGCGCGTATTGCTGGGCCTGTTGCAGCCCAGTGAGGGTAGTTTACAGAAAAAGCCGGGACTGGTGGTGGGTTATATGCCGCAGAAACTGCATATCGATGGCGTGTTGCCAATGACCGTGTCGCGCTTTCTGCATATGGGGCAGAAGGTCAGTGAGGCCGAGGTACAGGCCACGGCCACCACGCTGGGGGTGGTGAACCTGTTGTCGCAGCCGATTCAGGGGGTTTCCGGTGGCGAGTTCCAGCGTATTCTGCTGAGCCGTGCACTGTTGAGGAAACCGGATTTGCTGGTGCTGGATGAACCGGCGCAGGGAGTGGATATCAACGGCCAGCAGCAGTTGTATCAGCTGATCTCCAGTATCCGTGATGAGTATGGTTGCGGTGTGTTGATGGTGTCCCATGACCTGCATCTGGTGATGGAAGAAACCGACGATGTGCTCTGCCTGAATACGCATATCTGCTGCAGTGGTCATCCGGAAGCGGTCAGTAAACACCCGGAATACTTGAAGCTGTTCGGTTCCTCGCTCGACGGCATGGCGGTGTACACCCACCATCACGATCACAGCCATGACTTTCATGGTGACGAAACCGATGAATCGAAGCCATCCCCGGAGCATAAACATGGAAGCTGTAACCATGGATGAGTTTATCATCCGTGCCCTGCTGGCGGGCTTGCTGGTGGTGCTGGTGTCGGGGCCGCTGGGTTGCGTGGTGATCTGGCGGCGCATGGCCTATTTTGGCGATGCATTGGCACACGCTGCCTTGCTGGGCACCGCCATTGCATTAATGCTGGATATTCGGCCGTTGTTCGGCGTGATTGGCATCGGTGTGGTGATCAGCTACCTGCTGCTGCGCCTGCAGTTGAATAAAGATTTATCCAGTGACGCGATTCTGGGCATTCTCTCCCATGGTGCACTGGCCACCGGCCTGGTGATGATGGCAATGATGCAGGCGCAGGGGCAGCGCATTGATGTGATGGCCTATCTGTTCGGCGATATTCTGTCAGTGAGCTGGCAGTACCTTGCCTGGCTGGCGGCGGTCTGCGGGCTAGTGCTGCTGCTGGTGTACCGATTGTGGGAATCAATCCTGGCAATTGCGGTGGATGAAGAGCTGGCGCGCAGTGAAGGTGTTGCGGTGGACCGGGTGCGCCTGCTGTTTATGTTGATGATGGCGGTGCTGGTGGCGGTGGCAATGAAAATCGTGGGGATTATCCTGATTACCGCGCTGCTGATTGTACCGGCGGCCAGTGCCCGCCGCTTTGCCCGTTCGCCGGAGAGCATGGCGCTACTTGCCGTGGTGTTTGGTCTTCTGTCAGTGTCACTCGGGGTGCTGGGTTCGATGCAGTGGGATACCCCGGCGGGGCCATCGATTGTGCTGGCGGCGGTGCTGCTGTTTTTTGTTTCCCGCTTAAAGCGCTAGGGTGCCTCTGAATAATGATGACATATCTCTGGCTTACAGGTGCGTTCGCAATCAAGGCAGCGTTTTGAAAGCATGCTCAAGCCTGGTGAGAAACGCTAACACAGAGTGCGGGCACACCTGTAAGCCCCGCAGGGCGAGGCCTGAAGCGCACATCTACGGTGTTGTGCTTCTTGTAAAGGACCGGGCCATTCACTGCGAAGCACGCCTTGTAGCTGCACGCTTCAGGACTCGCAGAGACATATCAGCATTGTTCAGAGGTACCCTAGGTTTGATTCCAGTTGCTGTGCAATCGCCTGTTGTGCCAGCAGCGCCAGGTGCTTATTGCTACAGGGAGCTGGTGAATCGTCGCTGTTGCCTGGCAGGTGAGCATCAATCGCTGGCAGAAAATTCAGTTCAACCTGCAGGGTTTTGCTGTGCATCAGCCCCAGCACCGACTGCATAAATGTCATCTGCTCAATATAAGGTACATAGGGATTGATGCCGTTATGGTAGGGGTAGCGCAATGCAATCGGTTGCACCTTCACCCCGGCATCGATCGCTGCCTGGAACAGCCGGCTGTGAAAGCGTTTGACCGAGCTTCCATCGGTGGTGGTGCCTTCCGGGAAAATCACCACGCTGCCTCCCTGCTGTAAACAGTGTGCAATTTCCGCTACCGATTTCTGTGCCGCGCCGTGTACACCGCGTTCAATAAACAGTGTGCCGCAACGGCGCGTGAGCCAGCCAATTAACGGCCAGCTGGCGACCTCTGACTTGGATAGAAAATGCAGCGGCTGCTGGCTGGCCAGTACCGGAATATCAAACCAGGAAATGTGATTCATCACATACAAGGTTGCTTCATCCTGCATCTGGCCGTGGCAGCTGATCTGCGCATGAAATAATTTGCAGAGTTTACGATTCCAGTTAAGAAAAAGCTTTTCTGCGCGGGGCTGTTGATGAATGCCCTGGCGCAGAAATAGCAGGGCGGTAAACAGGCCGCTGAACAAATGCAGAATAAGCCGTAGTAGTTTTAAATGGCCTTTAAGGCGCGTACTGAATTTCAATGTTGCTGCTTTCGTTGCTGAAATCCGGATTAAAACATTATTTTACGGAATCTGGTAGTTCTGTTCGCTGAGCAGGTCGGTGCCGCATTGCAGCGTTGAAATCCAGTCAAGAAAACGCGGCACATTATCGCGGCTGAAGGGTCGACCGTGTTGCGGCACAATCATCTCTATATCCAGCGAGCGCACCATATGTGCCCATAAATGGCAGGCCTTGTTATTCACCATGTAACGTTGATGAAAGCCCAGCATCGACGGGATGTGTGCATCGAAATCCTCAACCGGCTGATCCGGGCCGTCATCCACCATGGATGCGCCCATATCGCCACTGAAGAGGATTTTGCTGACAGGGTCATAGATCTGGAAGTTGCCCACCGAATGCAGAAAATGCGCGGGGATAATTTTTAATGGATTATTGCCCAGCAGCAGTGACTGGCCGGGGTCTTCCACCGCAAGAAAACGCTCGCTGAGTTTGTCGCCCATGTAATTCGGGATCAGGTGCGGAAAAAATCGTGCCCATAATTTTGAACAGACAACGACAGCATCGGTACGGGTAATCCAGCTTTCCAGTGAGGCGATAATGTCCGGGTCCTGGTGCGAGGCAAATAAATAGGTGAGTTGTTTCGGGTCGATATAATCGCGCAATTTAAGATTCAGTGCGCTGAAGGTCAGTTGCCCGCCCGGATCCAGCAGTATGGTCTGGTTTTCGTCAATAATCAGAAACTGGTTGGATTGTACACCATGGCCAGGCACAAGATCGCTAAACGCAATGCATTTATGATGGCCGTTATTAAAGAGTTCAATAGACATGCTGGTACCACTCGGTGTTACTGGCGTCCCTTCCACTGAAAAGAATTGCACACATGCTGCGCAAAAAGGCTGTTTATATCAAATTTTTTGCTGCCTGAATGGTGAGCTTTGAGGCTGCTTGATCTGTCTCAAGCAGCCAGCAAATAAATCCGTAATCTGTGCACATTCTGGAGAAAAGTTGAAGTATTCGGGGCGCTGTCCTAGCTGAAACGCATCGACAGGTCGATGGCTTTGATGTCCTTGGTGATTGCGCCGGTGGAAATAAAATCAACGCCGGTTTCAGCAATCGCCCGTACGGTCTCCAGGCTGACATTGCCCGAGGCTTCCAGCTCGGTTCTGCCCGCGGTTAAGGCCACCGCTTCACCGAGTTGTTGCAGGTTAAAGTTGTCCAGCATAATGCGGTTTACATCGGCATCCAGTGCCTGTTGCAGTTCCTGCATATTTTCAACTTCAACCTCAATCATCAGTTCAGGGCTGTTAAAGCGGGCAGCGCTGACTGCCTGCTGTATGCCACCCGCCGCCAGGATATGGTTTTCCTTGATCAGTACCGCATCGTACAGGCCGATACGGTGATTGACGGCACCACCACAGCTTACCGCGTATTTCTGTGCCAGCCGCAAACCGGGGATGGTTTTGCGGGTGTCGAGGATTCGGGTGGACGTACCGGCCACTGCAGCCACATATTGTGCCGCCTTGCTGGCGGTGCTGGAGAGAGTCTGCAGAAAATTCAGCGCGGTGCGTTCACCGCTGAGCAGTGCACGGCTGGAGCCGCTGAGGCTGCACAGTGTCTGGCCCGCTTCAACCTGGTCGCCGTCATCCACATCCCACTCGATAAATATCTGCGGGTCGAGCTGTGCGAAAACTTCCTCAAACCAGTCGACGCCGCAGATTATCGCCGGTTCACGGCTGATTACAGTGGCCAGGCTGAAATCATCTTCGTCGATCAGTTTCGCAGTGACATCGCCACTGCCGATATCTTCCTGTAGTGCCAGCTGTACGCTGTCTTCAATATAACTGTGGGGTACTTGCATAGATTTGACTGGGTAATTTTTATCGGCATCAAGTGTAAGTGAAAGTGCTGCTTAAACAAAGCCTGTTTTTCCAAGGGTCTTTGTGTAGAGCGCTAGAATAGTGTATTAAAATCACTGGCCCGGATGGAAGCTGGTATTAAGTCATTGTCAGTCATAACAACCCGACTAAAGATCAACGATAAAAAGAAAACGCAAATAAACGCGAATAAACGCGAATAAACGCCAGGTTAAAGCAGAATGCTTTCGCTCCGCGTTTATCGCGTTTATTTGCGTTTTCTTTTGCTGTTTCTTTACTAATCAAATGCAAGCCGCAGGCCGCTGAGCATATGCCGCTGATGGGGCAGGTAAAAGCTGCGGAATGAAGCACGTTTGATTTCCGGGCGGGTATGTGGGCTGCCGCCCTTGAGAACTTTATGCTCACCGTTGAAATCACTGCTGGATTTTTCTGCGGGAAAGGCGCGAAAATTTTCATAGGCATAAAATGAATTACCACACCATTCCCATACCCTGGCAGTGTCAGATAATTGTTCCAGGCAGGCGGCTACTTCCCATTCATGTTCGTGGGGCAGGCGCGCATTGACCCAGCTGGCATAGGCGCTGGCTTCGTAGTAATTGATGCCGTGCACCGGATCATCCGCGCCCAGATCATGGGCACCCTGATGATCTATGCCATACCATTGTTGTGCCTGGTTCTGTTTCCAGTGTTGCGGATGGCTCACGGCATTCTGTTGCAGCCATTGCCAGCCAGCATCGCTCCACAGTTCACGATTGCTATAACCGCCCTGTTGCATAAAGTTAAGGTATTCACTGTTGCTTACCGGGGTGATCGCAATATTGAATGCTTTCAGCTGTTTTTTGTGTTGCGGTAATTCATTGTCATAGGCGAAGGGCTGTTCGCCACCAATCAGGTATTCACCGGCTGCTATCTGCGCCATATTGCGTTGCGCGGGGCTGGCCTGTAATGGCTGCTGTGGCTGGTGGTTACCCCTGTCGTTGCGAATATTAACCTGGTGCTGAATCATGCAGATGTTTTCATAGTGCTGCGCATAGTGCTGGATGATATGGTTTTCGATGTATTCATCTTTAAATAACGGATGCTCACTTAACGGCGGTGTTTTTTCCATCAGTAGCAGATCATTTGCATCCTGCTGTTGGGCGATTTTCTTTATTGCATCGGCCAGGGGTTCAAGCCGTGGGCCACGTTCGGCCTTCGGGCAGCTATCCGACATGAGCAGCGACTTGTCGGCGGTCAATGTGTCGTTTTGCTGAATCACTTCATGTAGCCAGTAATTTTCATAAAAATGCCCATGTGCCAGGTGCCAGCCCGCTGCACTCAGCTCGGGATGAAACTGCAGCCGGTAATGCAGGTCATTCATTTCACTGAACAGTTCGCGGGTTCTGTTCTGGATGGCGCGAAGTCGGATCATGGTTGACAGTGATGTGCTCATAATAAATCTACAGTGCATTGATGCGGCTGAAATATCAGACGCATCAATGCCTGTTAGTGTCATGCTGGTTCATGTCTTTGTGCATGAACAGAAAAAATAATTGAGTGTAGTAAACGACGAATTTTATTCGCTGGCTTACAGGTTTTTTATATAAATTTTTGAATTGCGCTGCACATTATACATATCGCGGCGGCGCATCGGAATCTGCTCCAGTTTTCCTTCGCTAAAGCCTTTTTCAATAAACCAGTGGGCGGTGTGGGTGGTCAGGATAAACAGCGTCTGGATATCTTTCTGCAGGCACTGCTGCTGGATATGTTCCAGTAATTCACTAGCGCGTCCCTGGCGTTGGTAATCATTGTGTACTGCAACACAGGCCAGTTCGGCACAGTGTTGATCATAAGGGTAGAGTGCGGCACAGGCGATAATCATGCCGTCCCGTTCAATCACCGTGAACTGTTCAATTTCCAGCTCCAGCTGTTCGCGGGAACGATGTGCCAGTACCTGCTGGTCTTCCAGTGGCTGGATCAGTTCCAGTATGCCGCCGACATCATTAATCGTTGCCTGGCGCAGGCCTTCATAGGTATCGGTGGTGATCATGGTGCCACTGCCATCCCGGGTATAGAGTTCCAGCAGAATTGCACCATCGGTGTTGTGGCTGATTAGATGTGCGCGACGCACGCCCTGTTTGCAGGCATCGATGGCGCTTTTTAAATGCAGCTGGGTCAGTTCATCGTTCAGTTGTTGCTGATAGATTGCATCCGCCTGCAGCATATTCAGCTGGTGCAGTGTCTCTCCCTCTGCATTTTTAACGCCACTGTCCGGCATCATCAGAATCAGTTTATTGGCACGCAGTGCGGCAGCGGTGGCGGTAGCTACGTCTTCTGCACGGCAGTTAAAGGCTTCACCGCTGGGTGAATAGGCAATGGGTGAGAGCAGTACAATATTGTTGAGATTCAGCTGTTGCTGGATCGCGTCCGTGTCCACCTTGCGCACACAGCCGGTAAAGCAGAAGTCCACACCATCACGTACACCATAGGGTCTGGCGGTAACAAAATTACCCGATACCACGCGCAGCGAGGCGCCGGACATGGGCGTGTTAATCAGTCCCATGGAGAGCAGCGCTTCAACATTGACCCGCGCCTGGCCCACCGCCTGTTCCACCCCGGGCAGGGCCTCGGCCTGTGTAATACGCCAGCCTTTATAAAAA
>DATCTK010000006.1:0-53568 GCA_036567985.1 Gammaproteobacteria bacterium
TGGGCCGGGAGGATTCGAACCTCCGCATGACGGGATCAAAACCCGTTGCCTTACCGCTTGGCGACGGCCCAGTAACGCTGTGTACCTCGTAGCCCTTTTACATTAACTTACATTAACGACTACGGGTTTTAATTTTTATACTGCCAACAGGCCGCGTAAAAATTTTTTATTCTGTCGTTTCACTCACGCTGGCAAGCTTAGCCTGTAGTGGTGAACGGTTCAAACCTTTTGCAACAAATGCTGACCAGTCATCCGGTAGCTGTTGCATTGCCTGCAGTGCTTCGTCCTGTGTTGCAAATGCGGCAAACACACAGGCACCTGTTCCGGTTAATCTTGCCTTTGCGTACTTGCTCAATGTGGCAATGACGCTGGCAATTTCCGGGTGTTGTTGTGCAACCAGTGGTTGAAAAACATTACCCAGTTTTTCCATCACATCGGCTTCTTCTGCAGTGCCGATTTGAAGGTCGCATATTTTGATCGTAGAGCTGTCCCGTGTCAATTGGGAATTTGCAAATATTTCTGCGGTGCTGATATGCACCTCGGGTTTAACGATTAAATACCAGGGCTGGTGCGGCTCAACTGGTTGCAGTTGTTCACCCACGCCTTCCGCAAATGCTGCATAACCCCGCACAAACACCGGCACATCGGCACCCAGCCCCAGGCCGATTTCCGCCAGCTGGTCTTCATCCAGGCCGCACTGCCAGAGATAATTCAACACCACCAGGGTGGTGGCGGCATCGGAACTGCCGCCCCCCAGACCACCGCCCATGGGTAATATTTTCTGCAGGTAGATGTCCGCACCCTTGTCACTGCCGGTGGCTTTCTGCAATGCACTTGCAGCTTTTATCACCAGGTCGTCTTCCGGTCTGACTCCTTCGTGATCAGTTTTGCGAATCAGCCTGCCATCGTCGCGCACTTCAAAGCGCAGGCGATCGCCCTTGTCGATAAACTGGAATACGGTCTGCAGATTATGGTAGCCGTCTTCCCGTTTGCCAGTGATTTGCAAGAACAGATTGAGTTTGCCCGGTGCGGGCCAGAACTGGTAACTAGACATCCGTTGCTCCCGACAACAGCTGCCACTGGCGAATAATCAGGCGCACATTGATGTCCTGATCAAGCCGGCGGATAAACAGCTTGTGGGGTAATAGCAGGCTGCCTTCATAGGCATAATCCCGGAATTCGATACGCCAGCCGTCCTGCTGCATCACTTGCGGCAGGCCGTGTTCATTCCACTGGGTCACCTGGTACGGCCTGCCAGCAGATGGTAGCCCCAGCACCCAGTAGCGCAGGCCACTCACCGGCAAGGGCCAGCCATTGACCCGGCGCATCAGCCGATCCACATCCCGCGCATACAGGCTGTCACCGGATGAGGTGCGTAAACTGACGCCCTGGCCGTTGCTGTCAATCCAGGTGGTGCCGGCACCCAGCGGCGCCTGCAGACGAATTGCATAATGCTGTGCATCCTGCTGTGACCAGTGAAAATCCGCCTGGCCGCCATTGATTTCTGTCTGCACCGCAATCCGCCCCTGAGCCGTCCATTGCGTAATTTGTTTCAGGCGCTGTTGCTGTGCCTTCCAGTTGATGTCCTGTGGCGCCAGCGCATCATCTGCAGATGGGGTGAAAGCAGAACAGGCAGAGAGGCCGCTGAGCAGGCCGGTGAGAAGTAGCAGGTGCAGTAATTTCATCAGAGAGGTGACTGGCTTCAGGGGTTAAAGCGCTGAATTGTATCCCTGAGTACCGACTGATTGCCATCCAGTTGTTGCGCTTTTTGCCATATCGAGCGGGCTTTTTCGGTTTCACCGTTGACCCAGAGCACTTCACCCAGGTGGGCGGCAATTTCTGCATCAGGCAGTAATTCAAACGCCTTGCTCAACCATTTGATCGCCGCCGGGTAATCGCCCATGCGGTAATACACCCAGCCCAGGCTGTCGAGTACGGCGGGCTCATCGGGTAATAATTCAACCGCCTGCTGGATATAGCCCAGGGCTTCTTCCAGTCGCTCATTGCGGTCCGCCAGTGTATAGCCCAGGGCATTCAGCGCATTGGCATTTTCCGGCTCCTGCTCCAGCACCGCCCTTAAATCCGCTTCCGCCTGTTGCGGCTTATCCAGCGACTCGGCGGCGAGTGCACGGGCGTAGAGCAGGCCGGTATCGCCCGGCGTCTGCTGCAGGGCATCGCTGTATAGATTGTAGGCGTCCTGCTCGCGGTCGGCGGCACGCAGCACTTCGCCAGTGGCCAGGATGACGCGGACTTCGGCTGGCCCGGCGGCAACCTGGCTGGCCAGCAGTTCAAGCTGGATCAGCGCATCTTCGGTCTGCCCGCTGGCCGCCAGCACCCCGGCGGCACGGATTTTTGCGTCCAGCCAGTATTCACCCTCGTACACCCGCGCATAATGCTCCAGCGCCTTCTCCGGGTCACCGTGGGCCTGCTCGATGCGCCCCAGGTAGTAATGTGCCTGCTGGTTATGCGACCCCAGCTCAAGCAGCGACTGGAAATAGGGCCGTGCATCCTGCGGCTCGCCGATTTCGATGGTTAACAGCCCCAGGCTGAGCAGTACATTCTCGTCGTCCGGCATATCGGCCTGCAGCTGTTTGAAATGCTGCAACGCCTTGTCGTAATCACCCGCCTGCACCAGCATGCGTGAATACTGCAGATGCAGACGGTGATCATCCGGGCGTTTGTTCACCGCATGCTCCACCGCCTGCAGCGCTTCCTCGTTGCGATCCAGCCCCGACAGCACCTGCGCCTTGATTAGATAGGCATCTGCCAGCTCGGGATTGAGCGCGATCACCTGCTCCACATGCTGCAGCGCCAGATCCAGCTGCTGCAGATTGGCTTCAAAACGCGCCTGCAGTAACAGCAACAGCGGCTGTTGCGGGTGTTTCTGATTAAGCTGCTGCGCCACCTGCAGTGAAAACGCCGGCTCGCTTTCCTTGCCCAGAATATGCGTCAGTGCAGCAACACTGCGCTCACTGATCTCGCCATCCTGCCATAGCTGTTTTTCAATCAGCTCAATCGCCTGCTCCAGCTGCTGCAGGTGTATAAACGCCAGTATGCGGATGCGGTTAATCGCATTGTTATCCCCCAGATCCAGCTCGAACCAGCGATCACTCAGCTCGATAGCACGGGCATCTTCCCCGGCATAGAGGGCGATATAGGCGGCGCGCAGAATGATCTGTGGGTCATCGCTGCTCCCGGCGGCCTGGCTGTAATACTCGATTGACTGATCCATCTGCCCGCGCACCCCGGCAAACTCCCCCGCCAGCAGGTTAAATAACAGGTCTTCATCCATCTCCGAGGGCGCGGTTGATTTGGACTGTGCAAGCGTAGCCGGCAGTGCCTGCGACCCGCCCGGGGTGGCACAGCCGGATAGCAGCACAGGCAATAACAGGCCGATAGCCCCTGACAGGGCAAAACGATGCAGGGAAACACGCTGAAAGAGTGACATACTGGGTAGGCGAACGCTAAGCCGCTTCATCTAATTAACAACCTCGTGGCATACGGCTGGTGGTAATGGGTCACTTATCATACCTTATCTGGACAGTTTTGCCTGTGCACGCATGGACAGGCCACTTGCATCAGGCTGGTGGACTCGCCCAGTCGATTGACCTGGCGAATTAACTTACCCGTTAGGATAAAGCCACAGGCGTTAAGTTCAACAGGCTTCACCGCCCCGGCCCTTAAGAGCGAACTTGTAATAAACAGCGCCATGGCTCAAAATTGAGGGTTTCACCAACCTAACGCAGCAGGGCGCCTCCGGGTCTGTCAGCAATGACAACTCCATCTACAGCATGTCGATAATCACTCTTGGACTTAATCACAAAACCGCGCCGGTGGAAATACGCGAACGCCTGTCGTTTTCACCCGAAAGCCTGGCGGAAGCGGTTAAGTCATTGTCGGCGCTGGAGGGGATTAGCGAGGCGGCGATTTTATCCACCTGCAACCGCACCGAGCTCTACTGCAACACAGGTACGGATGATGAGCTCACGCCCCGGGCGATCGAACAGGTCACCGAATGGCTGAGCCGGTTTCATGGCCTGAACAGCGCCGAGATTCATCCCCATCTGTATAGCCATCGCCATGAAGATGCGATTCGCCACGCACTGCAAGTAGCCTGCGGGCTGGACTCGTTAGTGCTGGGTGAACCACAGATACTCGGCCAGATGAAACAGGCCTATGCTCAGGCCAATCAGCAGGGCACCATGGGTAGCCTGCTGGGCAAGCTGTTCCAGCACGCCTTCTCGGTGGCCAAGCAGGTGCGCACCGATACCGAAATCGGTTCCAGCCCGGTGTCGGTAGCGTTTGCCGCCGTCAGCCTGTCGAAACAGATTTTTGGTGAGCTGAACCAGCACACCGCGCTGATGATCGGCGCCGGTGAAACCATCGAGCTGGCAGCACGGCATCTGCACGGCAGCAAGATTAAACGCATGATTATTGCCAACCGCAGCGTGGAAAAAGGCCAGGCACTGGCGGAGCAGTTTGGCGCCGAAGCCATTGCCCTGCCGCAGATTCCCGAACTGTTACCGCAAGCGGATATCGTGATTTCCTCGACCGCCAGCCCACTGCCGATCCTGGGCAAGGGCATGGTGGAAAAGGCACTGAAAAAACGCAAACATAAACCGATTTTTATGTGCGACATTGCGGTGCCCCGCGACGTTGAAGCGGAAGTGGGCGAGCTGGACGATGTGTTTTTATACACCGTGGACGACCTGCAGGAGATCATCCAGGAAAATATCGAGTCACGCCAGGAAGCCGCCGAACAGGCACGGGAAATTATCGAAAGCCAGGTGGATGATTTCCTTAACTGGGAGCGCGCGCTGGATGCGGTGGAAATAATTCGCGATATTCGCGAGAACAGCGAGCAGATTGCCAACGATATATTGCACAAGGCAGAAAAACAGCTGGCCCAGGGCAGGTCGCCGGAAGAGGCGCTGCGTTTCCTTGCCCGCAACCTGACCAATAAACTGATGCACCAGCCCTGCACCACCTTACGTCACAGCGGTGAGCAGGGACGCCATGATCAGCTCGATTATGCACGGCAGATGTTTCTGCAGGACGATCAGTCCAAACCCAAAAAACACAAATAAACCGTCACTGCTCTGGCATAAGCCGGCAACCAGCCGGCTAACCAGGCAGACACCGAAAAAGACAAGACTATATGAAAGAATCAATCCGTCAGAAACTGGAAAACCTCAGCGAACGCCACGAGGAAGTGGGCATGATGCTGAGTGACCCGGGTATTATTTCTGATCAGAATAAATTCCGTGAACTCTCCATGGAGTATTCGCAACTGGAGCCGGTGAGCAAAACCTTTGGCGACTACCGCCGCGCCCAGAACGACCTTGATTCTGCCAATGAAATGCTGCGGGAAAATGATGCGGAAATGCGTGAAATGGCAGAGGAAGAAAAGAAGGACGCGCAACAACGCCTGGAGCAGCTGGAGCTGGACCTGCAGAAATTACTGCTGCCCAGGGACCCCCACGACAACAGCAATATCTTCCTGGAAATCCGCGCCGGCACCGGCGGTGACGAGGCGGCGATTTTTGCCGGCGACCTGTTTAAAATGTACAGCCGCTACGCGGAAACCCAGCGCTGGCAGGTGGAAATCATGAGCGAGAGCTTTGGCGAGCACGGCGGTTACAAGGAAGTGATTGCGCGCATTGTCGGCCAGGGTGCCTATTCAAAACTGAAATTCGAGTCCGGCGCGCACCGCGTACAGCGGGTGCCGGAAACCGAATCCCAGGGTCGGGTACACACCTCCGCCGCCACCGTGGCGATTATTCCCGAGCCGGATGAAATGGAAGCGATTACCATCAGCCCGGCGGATTTGCGCGTCGACACCTACCGCGCCTCCGGCGCCGGTGGCCAGCACGTGAACAAAACCGATTCCGCGGTACGCCTGACCCACCTGCCCACCGGCGTGGTGGTGGAGTGCCAGGACGAACGCTCGCAGCACAAGAACAAGGCCCGCGCCATGTCATTGCTGCAGGCACGACTGGTGAGCGCCGAGCAGGAAAAACAGCGTGCCGAACAGGCACAGACCCGTAAATCACTGGTGGGCACTGGCGACCGCTCGGAGCGCATCCGCACCTACAACTTTCCCCAGGGCCGCATCACCGATCACCGCATCAACCTCACCCTGTACAAGCTGGATGAGTTTATGCAGGGCGACCTCAATCAGGTGATCGAGCCGCTGATCAATGAATACCAGGCGGAGCAACTGGCCGCGCTGTCTGAATAAAGCATGGATATCCGCCAGCTGATCGAGTCCGCCAGCCAGCAGCTGAGCACAATCAGCGACTCGCCGCGGCTGGATGCGGAAATCCTGCTGGCACACAGCCTGGGCAAGGCTCGCAGCTACCTGCTGACCTGGCCGGAGAACATCCCGCAGAAGGCCCAGCTGCAGCAGTTCCAGCAGCTGCTGCAGCAACGCCTGCAGGGACACCCCATCGCCCACCTTACCGGCGAGCGGGAGTTCTGGTCACTGCCGCTGCAGGTAAGCCCCGACACCCTGATTCCCCGCCCCGACACCGAGCTGATGGTGGAGCAAATTCTGGCCCACTACCCGACCCGCCACCCGACAGAAGCAGCGATTCAACTGCTGGACCTGGGCACCGGCAGTGGCGCGATTGCACTGGCGCTGGCCCATGAACGCCCCAGCTGGCAGATTACCGCCAGTGACCAGAGCGAGGCGGCGTTACGGGTGGCGCAGCGCAATGCGAAGCGACTCGGCATCAGTGTCGAATTCATCCACAGCGACTGGTTCAGTGCTTTGCAGGGGCGCAGATTCGATGTGATTGCCAGCAACCCGCCCTATATCCCCCAGTCCGACCCCCATCTGTCACAGGGCGATGTGCGTTTTGAACCCTTGAGCGCACTCGCCTCCGGCGATGACGGACTGGATGCCATCCGCCATATCTGCGCCACTGCGCCGGGGTTTCTCAAAACTGGCGGACAGCTGTTTATTGAACACGGCTACGACCAGAAGACAGAAGTGAACGATATTTTTCACAAAAATCACTTCCATTCGATTCAGCAATACCATGATCTGTCGGGAAACCCACGCCTGACTTCCGGTATATTTTCTTAAATATCAATCGGTTAAAAAATATAAAAAGCGGTTTATTAAATAAATCACGCGGCCGACGCAAAAGCGCAATATCCCTTGTAAAATAGTCACACTTATTCTAAGTTATTAGCCATGAGCGACTCAGATGAACTAATAAAACGCCGCGAACTCAGGTTCTGCCATCTGCACCCGGATCCCAACCAGGCACGCAGCGCATTACTCTTACTGGCGGATGCCGAAGGCGTGATGGATATCACCCACACCGATGAACTGTCGCTGTTTATCACCTACGATGTGCGCCACCTGACCCTGGAAACCATCGAGGACGTGCTGGTACGCCTTGGCTACCACCTGGATGGCCGCCTGATCAACCGCATGAAGCGCGCGCTATATAAATACGCGGAAGAAACCCAGCGCGCCAACCTGGGCGTGTCCGAGAACACCGACAGCACCACCCAGGTGTTTATTAAACGCTACAGCAGCCTGTGCCACGGTTGCCGCGACAAGCGCCCGCAGCACTGGCGCAAATACCTCTAGTCCAGCCCGACTTGCTCCACACACTCTTCTTGCCATTAGCTGATCAGGCTAATGAGACAACTCCGTAAACCTGCTAATATAAGCCGATGAATGACGAGCAACTGCTGCGCTACAGCCGCCAGATACTGCTGCCGGATTTCGGCACAGAATCCCAACAGACTCTCCTCGATGCCCATGTACTGATTATGGGCCTGGGCGGGCTGGGCTCCCCCGTGGCCATGTACCTGGCCGCCGCCGGTGTGGGCCGACTCACCCTGGTGGATGATGACCAGGTCGACCTGTCCAATCTGCAACGGCAGATTATCCATGACAGCAACAGCCTGCAGCAGAACAAGGTGGACTCGGCGGCAAAACGCATCGCCTCGCTTAACCCGGCGGTGCAAACCCGCTGTATTGCACGGCGCCTGTCCCAGGAGGAACTGCAGCAGCAACTGGAAACCGTGGACCTGCTGGTAGACGCCACAGATAATTTTGCCAGCCGCTTTATGATTAACCGCGCCTGCCACCACACACAGACCCCGCTGGTATCCGGTGCGGCGATTCGCATGGAAGGCCAGGTCAGCGTGTTTGACTTTAAAAAGGCCGACAGCCCCTGCTACCGCTGCCTGTATGATGAAGCCGGCGAGGAAGACACCAGCTGCAGCGAGAACGGCGTAATGGCACCGATGGTGGGTATTATCGGTTCGATCCAGGCGATGGAAGCCATCAAGTTACTCACCGGCTACGGCGAAACCCTCACCGGCAAGCTGCTAATTAACGACGCGCTCTACCAGGACTGGCGCGTGATGAAACTGAAAAAAGACCCCAACTGCCCCGTTTGCGGCAACTCGCCCCTGTAAATCCAGCAACATAATCGAGCATAGAATTCACTGGCATGACTGACTCATACACCATCCCGCGTACACTGGCCAACAGGCTACTGACCCTGGCACAACATCAACCGGAGGCGGAAATCTGCGGCCTGATCGCCAGAAGCGACGATGGCCGCTACCAGCTGTATCCGATCAGCAATATTGCCGAAGAAAACGGCCACCTGTTCGAAATGCACCCGCAACAGCAGATCGACGCCTTCAAAAGCATGCGCGAGCAGCAGCAGTGCCTGTTTGCCATCTTTCACAGCCACCCCCACAGCGCTGCCATCCCCTCGGTGCGGGACGTGAAGGAGTCGGCCTATAACGATGCGCTGAATATCATTATTTCCCTGAGCACCAAGGGTGTGCTGGATATGCGCGCCTACCGCTACCAGGATGGGCAGGTGCAACCACTTGAGCTGCATGTGGATTAATGCCCACCGCGGCGGGCCCAAGTTTGCTACAATCACGATTGCACTGAATTACCCGCCACGAAACTGGTCATACCGAAACGTTACCGAGAAAAGTCAGAGCAGCCTTTTATTTTAATGACCCCGAATAATCATATGAAGTTTTTAACTGCCGTTTTTACCCTGACATTCAGCCTGCTGCTCGGCCTGCCGCTTCAGGCGAGCACACAGATCCAGCTGGAAACACTCAAGCCCCTGGACGAGCACAGCCTGAGCACCGCTGAAATTGTCAATCGCCTGTCACAGCAGCATTACTATCGCAATCAGCTGCGCATGGATAATGACTTATCCTCGGTGGTTTTCGATCGCTACCTGAAAGAACTGGACGGCAACCGCAGCTATTTTCTGCAAAGCGATATCAGTGAATTCGAGCCATTGCGTTACCAGCTCGACGATGCCTTCCGCGCCCGCCGGGTTGATCCGGGTTTTGTGATTTTCAACCGCTACCAGCAGCGCGTGGCAGAACGCATTCAGTTTATGCTGAGCCAACTTGAACAGGGCATAGACAAACTCGACTTCAATGGCGATGACGTACTCTACCTGGACCGGGAAAACCACGCCTGGCCACAGAGCAAGCAGGAACTGGATGAACTGTGGCGCAAGCGCCTGAAAAACGATGTACTCAGCCTTCGTCTTTCCGGCAAGGAAGATGCCGATATTAATGAACTGCTGAGCAAACGTTACAATAATCAGCTGAAACGTATCCAGCAGAATAATGCGGAAGATGCCTACCGCATCTATATGAACACCCTGACCCTGAGTTACGACCCCCATACCCAGTATTTTTCACCCCGTGCCACCGAGAATTTTAATATCCGCATGCGCCTCTCGCTGCAGGGCATTGGCGCCATGCTGCAAAGCGAAGATGAATACACCAAGGTCACCCGACTGATTCCCGCCGGCCCCGCAGACAAGGCGGGTGAACTGAAAGCCAGCGATCGTATCGTTGGTGTAGGCCAGGGCAAAGACGGTGAAATCGTCGATGTGATTGGCTGGCGCCTGGATGATGTGGTGGATTTAATTCGCGGTGAAAAAGGCACAGTAGTGCGACTGGCGATTTTAAAAGCCAGTGCCATCGACACCAGCAGCACAAAAGTTATTTCCATTACCCGCGACAATGTAAAACTGGATGAGCAGGACGCCAGCAGCAAAGTCCTGGAATTCAATACCTACGGCAAGCCTTACCGTCTGGGCGTGATTGACATTCCCAAGTTTTATATCGACTTTGAAGCCGCCAACCGCGGTGACAAGGATTACAAAAGCACCACCCGCGATGTGCAAAAATTACTGCAGGAACTCAAGGCTGAAAAGGTTGATGGCATTATCGTCGACCTGCGCGACAATGGCGGCGGCTCATTACATGAAGTGAATACACTCATCGGCCTGTTTATTGAAAACGGCCCCACGGTGCAGGTGCGGGATATTTCCGGCCGGGTGTATATCAACCAGGACAAGGACAACGAAACCGTCTATGACGGTCCGCTGGCGGTACTGGTGAATCGACTCAGTGCCTCGGCCTCAGAAATATTTGCCGGTGCAATTCAGGATTACCGTCGCGGCATCGTGGTGGGCACGCAAACCTATGGCAAGGGCACGGTACAGTCGATGATGCCTTTGTCACATGGCCAGATTACCCTCACCCAGCAGAAGTTTTATCGCATTAGCGGCGACAGCACACAGAACCGTGGCGTGATCCCCGACATTGAACTGCCATCGCTGTACGACATCAATGAAGTGGGTGAAAACGCGCTGCAGGCGGCGCTGCCCTGGGACAAGATTCAACCCGCACGCTTTAATGAACTGAATGATTTTTCGTCACAGTTGCCAAAACTACAGGCACTGCACGAAAAACGCGCACAGCGCTCAGCGGATTTCAAACACCTGGTTGAAACCAACCAGCTGATTGATGAACGTCGGCGCATCAAGCAGGTATCACTGAATGAAGCTGAACGTCGCGCGGAAAAGCAGGAACTGGAAACTGCGCAGATCGAACTGGAAAACAAACGTCGCAAAGCACTGGGCATGAAGCCGATCAGCAGCCTGGATGAAATTGAAGATAAACTGATCGACGACGAAACCAGTCCGCAGCTTGCCGATGAGACGGAAGAAACCAGTGACGGGCCAACGCCACTGCTCACTGAAACAGGCAATATCCTGATTGATTTTATCAACCTGAATTACCCGACGATTGCGCAAAAAACCAGCCGCCCGAAGCTGGTGGATTAATCTGATTGAGGATATAAACAATGCGACTTTTACACACCATGCTTCGGGTTGGTAACCTTGAGCAATCAATTCGTTTTTACACTGAAACCCTCGAGATGAAATTACTGCGCCAGAAAGATTACCCCGAGGGACGCTTCACCCTCGCCTTTCTCGGCTATGGCGATGAAGCCAGCAACACCGCGATTGAACTTACCCACAACTGGGACACCACGGAATATGACCTGGGCAATGGCTTTGGCCACCTGGCAGTTGAAGTAGATGATGTGTACCAGGCGGTGGACAAAATAAAACAGCAGGGTGGCAAGATTATCCGCGACGCCGGCCCGATGAACGCAGGCAGCACCATTATTGCCTTTGTCGAAGACCCCGACGGTTACCAGATCGAACTGCTGGGACCCAAACAGTAAAATCTCACTGGCCCGATCAGTCAACCCGGCCAAATAATCAAATTTCAGCGGCTGTTTATCTGTACAATGGCGGCTGTCTAAAATCTCACAAGTTTGCTGATCTATGGATATTACCTATATCGATTCCGACCAGTCTCTTGCTCACACCTGCGACGCACTGAGTGCCAGCAAGGTGGTGTGCATCGACACCGAATTTCACCGCGAAACCACCTACTACCCGGAACTGGCACTGATTCAGTTATCCAACGGTGATGCCACCTACTGCGTTGATCCTTTAAGCATTGAGGATTTTTCACCGTTTATTGCACTGCTGAAAAACCCGCAGGTGATCAAGGTGCTGCACGCGTCCTATCAGGACCTGGAAATTTTTAACCAGTTATTCCAGACCCTGCCCTGGCCGGTATTCGACACACAGATTGCCGCTGGCCTGCTGGGCTATGGCGACCAGATCGGTTACGCCGCGCTGATTCAGAAAGAACTGAATATCGAAATTGATAAATCACAGTCACGCACCGACTGGCTGAAACGCCCGTTAAGCGATGAGCAATTGCAGTATGCAGCCAGCGATGTGTATTACCTGGCACAGGCCTATCAGAAAATGCATGCCCAGCTGGACAAGCTCAATCGACTGAGCTGGCTGGACGATGATTTTGCCAACCTGTGCAAGCCGACGCACTTTACCGTGGATAACCGCAATATCTGGAAAAAGGTCAAGGGCAACCAGCGACTCAGGGGCGTGCAGCTGGCGATACTGCAGGCACTGGCGGACTGGCGTGAACAGGTCGCACAACAACGCAACCGTCCACGTCGGCGAATTATTTCCGATGATGCGCTGATCGACATTGCGCGCATCAAACCCGACAGTGTGGAAAAAATTACCCGCCTGCGCTCACTCAATAAAACGCGCCTGAGCAATGACGATGCGGCGCAGTTACTGGCGCAGATGAACCAGGCAATGCAGCTACCCCAGGAAGAATGGCCCAAACTGACAAAACGCCGCAAGCTCAATATGCGCGAAGAAGCGCTTGTCGATGTGCTGAATGCCATTTTAAAATTAAAAGCCGATGAGCACAGCATTACACCGCTGAACCTGGCCTCCCGCAAGGATCTTGAAGATGTACTACAGGGCGAGCTGGAGGTGCCACTGATGCAGGGCTGGCGCTACAAGCACGGCGTCCGTGAAGTCGAGGCGTTTCTGCAGGGCGAACACAAGCTGCAGGCGTCTCAGGGTGAATTAAAACTTGCTTAACGCAGCCGGTGCACAGACTGTGCACAAATATATAACCGAATAGTTTAACCACAGCAAATACACGCTGTAATGCAGCTCGCCCGATTGAGCGCGGCTGCCACTCGAAGCCAGTTCGAGTTGTGATTGAGGAAGCCCTATGAGTGAAATAAACGGCATCACCGATTTTCTGGATCAGGCCGGCACACAGTTTAGCGTATTCGATATGGGTCGCCGACTCGAAGAAATTCCACGGGATATTTTTCTCGCCTTTGAACAGGGCGACATCGCCTACCCATTGCCACTACAGCAACAGGCCTGGCTGGGTTTCGTGGTGTGGAATGAAAAAGAGAACGACGAACTGGTGATCTGGTTTCTGCGTTTTCCACTGGATGCCACCGGCAAACTAACATCGGGAATCCGTGATGATTTTGTACTGCGCCTGATTAACCGCGATCAGTCCGAACAGGACGATGAAAGCAACCCCTATGGCTTTAAACCCAAACAGGAACACATGGCCTGCTTTCATGCCAAGGCGGCAAAGCTGCTGGGCAAACCGGCCTCCAGTTATTATGAACATGCGCGGGATTATTTTGCTGGCAAGCCCGGCTATGACCAGTGGGCCTTTGTCGGTTTCCAGGGTATTGCCGATGTCTGTGCCCGCCTGGATCAGGATGATAACGCCGCGCTTTTGCCCGATGCCATCCAGCAGATGCCACCTCAGCCGTTTGAAGCCCTGGCACAGTGCCTGGAACATGAAGCGGCTGACGAGCAGATCACCCGCGCAGTGGCCAGCCTGATTGAACAGGAGCTGGCAAAAGACGACACCAATGCCAATTTTATTTCGCTGTGCATTCGTGCTATTTCCAATACGCAACACAGCGAACTGCTAACGCAGCAACTGCAGAAAATTCTGCAGTCACCCTGCGGCAGTAACCCCGAAGTGCTGGCCTCGATTTCCGGCCGTAGCTGGCTCGCCTTGCAGAACCCGCAAACCATTGCACTGTTTCTCGAAGCACTGGCGAACTGCAGCGAGGGACAGACCTTCTTTAACCTGGTGATTGTCGATCTGATTAATATCCCCGGCATGCAGGACAGCATTCACCAGGCGATCAGAAACACCGAGCGCTCAGAGAAACTCTCCCAGGCGATTGGCGAACTGTTTAAATCGTTTACTTGATATTGCCCTGATTTGTTCTACTATTTAATCAGCTGCAAGCCAACCACGCTAAATGGATAAAAATATAATATGAACAATGTCAGCCTGTTACTCGCCAAATCACAACGTCCGGTCTGGCCAGCCCAGCTGGATGAGTCTCTGCTGGATGCCACCGAGATGATGGAAATCCCCTTACTGGGTAAGATCACCGCTGGCAACCCGATTGAGTGTGTTGAAGACCAGGAGCTGATTCGCGTACCCGCCAATATGGTGCGCAGAAACACCTATGCGCTGCGCGTCCAGGGCAGCTCGATGATTGATGACAATATTCTTGATGGCGACATTATTGTGGTGGAAAAGCGCATCACCGCAGAAAACGGCCAGTCGGTGGTGGCACTGATCAATAACGAGCAGGTGACACTGAAGAAGTTTTATATCGAGGCCGATGGCATTCGCCTGCAACCCGCCAACCCGGATATGGAACCGATTATTCTGAAGAACGAAGACGTTCAGGTGCTGGGCGTGGTTGCCGGGGTTATCCGTAACTTCGAATAATATATCGTCTCATCAGCCTGGCCCGCAATCCACCCGCGGCGCCAGGCACGTCTCCCTGAAGCGTCTGTTTCCAGACGGCTACATGCGCAATAACTGCATAATCGACACCACTTCATCATGGGCACTTTCCAGCACCTCATGTATAAACTGTGTATCGTGTTTTGCCGGAAAAATTTTCGCAAACGCCGGTACCTGTTCAATTTTTGGCAGGCTTTTAACTTCATGCCGCTTCAGCCGGCTATAAATCGCCGCCGCGGTAATCAGATCACTCACATCCACCTGCTGGCCACTGCTGCGCTGCCAGTCATCATAATTTTCCACCACATTCAGGAAATCATCCGGCAGTTCCCAGTGGCGCACCACCATTGCCCCGACAAAGCCCTTAAGGCGCGCAATGATGACATCCAGCTCCGCATCACTTTCCACCAGCAGGCCGGTTTTTTCGATATGCGCCAGAATCGATACCACACCGATATCATGTAACAGGCCAGCCAGCAATACATGGTCCGGGTTGAGCTTGCCGCTGCGACGTGACAGCGCGAAGGCGATCGCCGCAACATCGACACTTCGGTCATACAACTGCTGCATGCGTTGATTCAGCTGGCTGGACTGGCTTTTAAACAGCTGGCTCATGGCAAGACTCATGACCAGGTTTTTACATACCTGCATACCCAGCCGTACTACCGCCTGCTGGATACTGGTTACCGGCTCAACCCCGCGATTCAGGGGGCCGTTGGCAACTGCAACCAGGCGCGTTGCCATCACCGGGTCCGCCGCCACAATACGCGCCACATCAGCTGCACTGGTATCCGTGCGCGAGAGTGCGTTTTTTACCTTGAGTGCGATTTCCGGCAGGCTGGGCAGTTGCAGGCTGGCGGTGTTATAGGCCTGCATTATATCGTTGAACAACGTGCCTTCCACCTCGCTCATCTCGACATTTTCTACTTCCTCACCTGTGAGTAACTCACGTTGCACCAGATTGTGAAACATCTGTTTATCTACCCGTACCAGTACACAGTGGCTGTCCGTAATCACATGGGTATGGGGTGTCCCTTCGGCGAACAATGGATGCAATGCCCGCTCGTCATTGTGCTTGAGTAACAGCGGCGGCTCATTGTCGACAAACTTCAAACGACCTTGCAGCAGGTAAACAAACCAGCCAGTTTCCTCACTGGAAGACAGCGGCTCACCCGCAGCCAGTTCAAACACATGGGCGTGACTCGCCAGTTGCTGGAGGTGATCTGTCTGCAGCTGTTTCAGTGGCAGCAGGAACTTCAGTTGCCTGGTATCGATTAACACAGGGCTAGCTGTTTCTCTATTCATGGTTAACTCACCACAACCCTAATACAATGAACAGGGCCTGTTATGCCTTACCGTAAAAGCGCATTTGCTGATTGACTAATGCCACGGAAAAGCGCACTTTTATGGGCTATAGTTATTAGTTACAGGGTCCCAACTTGTTGAGAGAGAATCCATATGACTACACTTAAATCCAGCTTCATCACCTTACTCCTCCTGCTGACAAGCGCTGTTTCAATCCCCGCTTTTGCCGAAAACTCAAAGACTTTCGGTAACTATATTGTCCACTATAACGCCTTTAGAAGCGACATCCTTACCCCGGAAATCGCCAAGGCCTATTCACTCACGCGGCGTAACAATCGCATGGTGGTCAATATTACCGTGCAGAAGAAGGACGGTGATGCCAGCAAGCCGGTAAAAGCAAATATCGAAGGTTTTGCCAGCAACCTGAATGGACAGACCAAGACACTGGAGTTTAAGGAAATTCATGACGGAGAAGCCATCTACTACCTGGCCCAGGCGCAGGTTGCCAACCGCGAAACCCTGAAGTTTGATATCAAGGCCACACCGGATGGCGAAACCATAACGGCCCAGGTGAATTTCAGCCAGCAGTTCTTTACCGACTAGACTCCCCTGCATCAAACAGGTGCACATAAAACTTAAAGCCCTGCCTCGCAGGGCTTTTTTATGTACAGGATGTACGGTATTCCGCGAGAGGCAGGAGCCGGTAGCGGTTATGCACACGATGTGCGGTATTTTGCGAGAGGCATGGATGCCGGTAGCAAAGATGCACAGGATGTGCGGTATTCAGAAGTCGTTAGTCGTTACTCCTTTGTCCAGAGCCGGAAGCCCGAAACGCGTAGGTTGGGTAAGGAACGCACCCCAACAAAAATCGATAGCGAGCCAGGCTGTTGGGGTTCCTGCGTCACCCCAACCTACAGCATTGCATCCTGTGCTCCACCCTTCGGGCCGAGCATTCGCTCGTTCAAAGTGCTCCTGCACTTTAGTATTCCGCACATCCTGTGCTCCACCCTTCGGGCCGTACATTCGTACGTTCAAAGTGCTCCTGCACTTTAGTGCGTTTCTTAGCGGACTTCTATGCTATTTCGCGCCACACAGGGCGACATGCACAGCACTTGCTGCAGTTCGCAATACCATCGGGGGCAAGTTTCCGTTACAATCGACACCCCAAAGAACAGACGTATATCCAAGGCAACCCCAACCCATGACGAAACAAAGCTCCTACAGCTACGAAGAACTGCTGAAATGCGGCTACGGCGAACTTTTTGGCCCAGGCAATGCCCAATTGCCGGTTCCCAACATGTTGATGATGTCGCGCATCAATCTGATTACAGAAGAAGGCGGTGAATACGGCAAAGGCGAAATCAAGGCCGAGCTGGACATCACCCCTGACCTCTGGTTCTTCGAGTGCCACTTCCCCGGCGACCCGGTGATGCCGGGCTGTCTCGGACTGGATGCCATGTGGCAGTTAGTGGGCTTCTACCTGGGCTGGAAAGGTCACCCGGGCAAGGGTCGTGCACTGGGCGTCGGTGAAGTAAAATTCACCGGACAGGTGCTACCCACGGCGAAAAAGGTCAGTTACCAGATCAATATCAAGCGGGTGATTGCCCGTGGCCTGATCATGGGCATTGCCGATGGCACGGTGAGCGTCGATGGCCGACAGATTTATACCGCACAGGGCCTGCGTGTTGGCCTGTTCAGTAAAACAGATGATTTTTAGGTAATCCACAGATGAAACGAGTTGTAATCACCGGGCTTGGCATTGTTTCCTGTCTGGGCAATGACAAAGAAAGCGTGACCGAGTCACTACGTGAAGGCCGTTCCGGCATCAAGTTTCAGGAAGAATACAAAAATGTCGGCATGCGCAGCCATGTAGCGGGTTCGGTGGATATCGACCTGGATGCGCATATCGACCGCAAGGTTAAGCGCTTTATGGGCGATGCGGCAGCCTATGCCTATATCTCCATGCAGCAGGCAATTGCCGATGCCGGTCTCAGCGAGGACATGGTCTCCAACCCACGCAGTGGCATTATTATGGGCTCTGGCGGCGGTTCGCCCAGCAACCAGATTGTGGCCACTGACACATTGCGTGAAAAAGGCATTCGCCGCGTAGGTCCCTATATGGTGCCACGCACCATGTCGAGCACGGTGTCTGCCTGCCTGGCAACCCCCTTCAAGATCAAGGGCGTTAACTACTCCATCAGCTCGGCCTGTGCCACCGGTACCCACTGTATCGGTAACGGCGTTGAGCAGATCCAGATGGGCAAACAGGACATCGTATTTGCCGGCGGTGGCGAGGAAGAGCACTGGAGCCTGAGCATGCTATTCGATGGCATGGGCGCACTCTCCACCAAGTACAATGAAACCCCGGACAAGGCCTCACGCCCCTACGATGCAGATCGCGACGGCTTTGTAATTGCCGGCGGCGGCGGCGTGGTGGTTCTGGAAGAACTGGAACATGCGCTGGCCCGCGGTGCAAAAATCTACGCCGAGGTGGTGGGCTATGGCGCTACCTCCGATGGCCATGACATGGTTGCCCCATCCGGCGAAGGCGCGGTGCGCTGCATGCAGCAGGCGCTGGCCACGGTGGACACCCCCATCGACTATATCAATACCCACGGCACCAGCACACCGGTTGGGGATGTGGCCGAATCCAATGCGATCAAGCAGACCTTTGGCGACAGGATACCACCCTTCAGCTCAAGCAAATCACTGTCGGGCCACTCACTGGGCGCGGCGGGTGTGCAGGAAGCGATTTACTGCATGCTGATGATGGAAAACAACTTTATCCAGGGCTCTGTCAATGTGGAAACCCTGGATGAACAACTGCAAGGCATGCCACTGGTCACCGAACGCCGTGACAATGTGGAACTCAACACCGTGCTCACCAATAACTTCGGTTTTGGCGGCACCAATGCCTGCCTGGTGCTGCGTAAAGTCAAAGCCTGATGAAAGCACTCCGTCCAGGGATGGACCGCGGCCTGACGCGCTGACCTGATGCGCTAAATGGACGACACTAATCCCCAGCACGACTTTGCCCGCCTCAGCCCGGACCTGATCATCGATTCGGTTGAATCCCTTGGCCTGCACAGCGACGCCCGCATCTTTGCACTCAATTCCTATGAAAACCGCGTCTACCAGATTGGTCTTGATACCAGTCTTGATCAATCTGGCCTGGATCAATCCACCTCACGGCTGATCGGCAAATACTACCGCCCCAATCGCTGGAGCGATGCACAGATACTGGAAGAACACGAATTCACCGAGGCACTGGCTCAGCTGGAAATTCCGGTGGTGGCGCCGTTACGACTCAATCAGCACAGCCTGCATCACTACCAGGGCTACCGCTTCGCACTCTATCCGCAGGCGGGCGGGCGTATTGCCGAGCTGGATAATCCGCAACACCTGCAACAGATCGGGCGTTTCCTGGGACGGATTCACCTGGCCGTGGGGCAGCAGCTATTCAGCCACCGGCCATTCATCAGCATTGATGATTATGCGATTGCCAGCGCAGATTATTTGCTTAAGCAGCAGTTTATTCCCGATTACCTGGAAGACGCCTACCGTAGCCTGAGCCAGGACCTGATCACGCTGTTGCAGCAGCGCTTTGCCGCCTGCCCCTACCAGTCCATTCGACTGCACGGTGACTGCCACGCGGGCAATATCCTGTGGACCGATAATGGCCCCCACTTTGTCGATTTCGATGACTGCCGTAATGGCCCGGCGGTGCAGGACCTGTGGATGCTGCTCTCCGGTGATGAGGCCCATGAACAGCAGCAACAGCTCAACCATGTGCTGGATGGCTACTTTGACTTTGCCGAACTGCCACCCGCCGAATTACAGCTGGTGGAACCCCTGCGCTGCCTGCGCCAGATGCATTATGCCTGCTGGCTGGCCAGGCGCTGGGATGACCCCAGCTTTCCAATGAATTTTCCCTGGTTCAACAGCAACCAGTACTGGGAACAACACATACTCGAACTGCGCGAGCAGTATGCGCTGCTGCAGGACAGCCCCAGACTGCATATTTAAAAGCTGAACATCCCACTTGACAGTCAATCTCTTAATGATAATAATTCTCATTAACATCAATAAGAGGATAGAGACTATGAGCATACAGGTCGATGCCAGGCTGCATCTGAGCCAGCCGGAAATTATTCTGCGCAACAGCCAGACAGGTGAGATTCTGATGCGCTGGTACCGGGCCACCGTCCAGCGCTGGCTGACCAATGGGGATATCTGCTACCGGGATCTGCTCGACCCAAACTACAACTGGCAAGATTTGATGCAATCCACACGCTGAAGTGTCAGGTTAAAATTTGTTCCTAAGCAACTGTATTTTTTATAGAAAAAGACTAGAATCTGTACAAACAGAAAATAATGGCACAGTGCAATGAACAAATTTCTAACCAGAACATCCAGCTTACTGATACTCAGCCTCTGCGGCACGGCGGTCTACGCCAGCAGCCCTTGGAGTGAAGAAAACGCATCACCCATTGCCCAGCAGGCTGCCGAGCCAGCCGCCCAGTCAACCAGTAGCTCGGGCATTCCAGCCCCGGTGAGCGCATCTACCGAAGAAGCACAACCAGCCTATATGCAGGAAGAACGGGATTCAGCACCCGCCGCAGCGACAACTGAAACCGCCCCGGCACAAACCCTGCGCAGTGAAACCTACAAGAGCGGTGATGTGCTGAATATGCCCGCTGGTAACCAGCCTGCCCGTGTGCTGTTACTGGATTTCCCTCGCCGGGGCATGAGCACACAAACCGTCGAAAGCGAACTGGGACGCCCCAGTGAAATCGTGCCGGCGGTTGGCAAGCCCCCCATTAGCCGCTGGGTTTACGATGACCGCGTGGTGTTTTTTGAACGCGACTCGGTGGTGCATGTGGTTGCCCGCTAGACAATCGCTTAACTGATCATTGCCGCACCGATTGGTGCGGCAATGGCTACACACTTCCCCATGCCTTTTACCCCCGCAGCCATACCCGCTTCATGGCAGGCAGATTTCAACGCACTGCAACGCCCCTCACCGATTACCCAACTGAAGGAACCTTTACTGGCTGAGAAAAACATCCAGCTGTTTATCAAACGGGACGAGCTGATTCACCCGGTAATACAGGGCAATAAATGGCGCAAGCTCAAATACAACCTGCTGGCCGCCGCAGAGCAATCAGCGAAAACAATTCTCAGCTTCGGTGGCGCCTACTCCAACCATTTACATGCACTGGCAGCCTCCGGGCAACTGTTTAATTTCAAAACCATTGGCATTGTTCGCGGCGAACGTCCCGCCACACTGAGCCCCAGCCTGCAGGATATGCAGGACTGGGGCATGCAGCTGGAATTTATTAGCCGCGCGGATTACCGAATGCGGGACTCCAGCGAATTTATTCAACAGTTGAAACAAAAGTATGGTGAGTTTTACCTGCTTCCCGAAGGTGGCAATAATACGGCGGGACGACAGGGCTGTGCTGAATTACTGGATGAGCTGGAACAGACCTATGACGTTATCTGTTGCGAAGTGGGCAGTGGCACCCAGTTCTCGGCACTGGTCAGCCAGCATGCCTCATCATCGCAGGCCGCACAGCAGACCCACTACCTGGGTTTTGTGGTGATGAAAAACCCGACGCTATTGCAGCAGCTAAAGGATTATTTTCAACAGCAGCAGGTTGCATATAGCAACTGGTCACTGAATCACGATTATCACTTCGGTGGTTTTGCAAGGGCTGATGACACACTGCACAAATTTATTCGCCAGTTTAAACAGCAGCATGGGATTCAGCTGGAACCGGTTTACAGCGGCAAGATGCTGTATGGCATTTATCAGCTGATAGAACAGGATTACTTCAAGCCTGGCAGCCGCATCCTTGCCATACATGGTGGTGGCTTACAGGGACTGCGCGGGTTTGCCGATGCGTACCCAGATGAATTCTAGTGTGTTTACGCGAGTACAAAGTTGACTGCTGACACCCTGTATCGGACTAAAAGATAAAAATAATTGGTCCGCTAATAAACGCACTAAAGTGCAGGAGCACTTTGAACGAGCGAATGCTCGGCCCGAAGGGTGGAGCACAGGATGTGCGAATGAATAGACGCTAATGTTCTATGTTGCACGCCGCAGGAGTGCAACATAAAAGTGCTTTTGCATTTATTTGCGTGTATTCGCGTTAATTTGCGGACTCAATCTTTTTAAATGCCCACTCTATAGTATATTCAGTCATCTTGTATTTGGTTCAAAAGTGGCTCTGCGGCTGCAACTCAAGCAGCGCTTCCAGTGCTTCCCAGTTGCGATCTTCCTGTGCATAGCTGCTGATCGAGTGGTAGATCCAGTCAAGGTCAATCGCGGCAACAATATCTTCACAGGCGGCTACCTGTGTGCTGTAAGCGAGGTACAGTCGGAAACCATCAGAGGTGACGGCGGCGACAAACACGCACAGTTGCTGTGCCTCCAGCTGATCTCGCAGCATCAGTTCCACTTCATCCAGCAATTTACATTCTTCTGCATGGGCGAAACCGTTTTCATCCGCATCATTCAATGGAATCGCAATACACAACAGGTGTTTATAACGGGGGTGACAGACAAATTCTTCGATGCTTTCATTGAGCCTGAGACGAAGCGGGTGCTCATCGTATTGCATTTCATACAGGCCCCAGCATTCGGGCTTTGCCATAAAGCGTCCTTTTAAAATTAAGTGTGTTGATTTGCACGGCTTCAGATGCCGTTTATTTTCAAGAATAGAAAGCAAAGACCGGCCCAGTGACTGAGTTTTTCAAGGATTATCAGCAGGCTATAAAAAAAACCGCCACCCGGTCTTCACACAAAATGTAAAGCCGGGCGACGGTTATCAGGTTTGAACAGTTATTCCCAGATGGCGTCGAGGCGATTCAGGTCATTGATCATTTTCCATTCGCCACCACCCTGCTCAACCCGCGCTGACCAGTCGTCGACCCGCTCCTGGTATTTGCGTGGGTCAACATTGTCGCTACCCAGTTTGGTGACATTAATCGCCAGCACGCGGCTGCCATTAAAGTTGATTGGAAAATCCCGCACCTGGCCTTTCTGCAGGTCTTCTTCCAGGTCGGAAAAAATCACAATGTATTTTTCCGTGGCGCGGGTTTCATTCAGGTATTCAATGGCCTGCAGTATGCCACCGGTAATATCGGTGTATTTGCTTGCCTGGATGTTTTCACCAAAGGCATCAACCGAATCCAGGAACGCACGCTTCTGCGCATTGGCCATGGATGGGCGCAGGTCGAAACTCATGCGCGCCACTATATCCTCTTCACTGAAGCTGGCGCTGTCTATACGTGCCAGCGCCAGGGATTCACCCGGCTGCAAGCTGCCCAGCAAATAACGCATCACCCCCTGCACCTTGTCGAATTGCTGACTGTAGGTGCCGGAGGTATCCACCAGCACATAGACTGCCCGCGTGGAACGTGTATCGGAGCAACCCGCGAGTACACTCATCAGTAATGCCATGGTTAAACCAAATGATAGAAATAACCGTTTCATTTGTTTTCATCCATATCTGTTTCTGCAGCCGTTGCTGTTTTTTTCTCCGGCTGTTTTGTCTCTACCTTATCGGATGCTGTTTGCTGTTGCACATCCACTGAGCTGTTCTTTGATACGCGTTTGTTCAGGAGCGCGTTTTCCACTTTCAAAGGAATAAAAATCACCAGGTCATAGGCGTTGATAATCGTCTTGCTAATGCCATTGATAACATTGCCGGTAAAGCGAATCAGCACCACCAGCATATGCAGCAACCACACACCCAGCAAACCGCTGACGGTTCTGGAGGAATGAATAAAGGACTCCAGTGGAATCGCCACAAACGCCAGCACAAATGGCAGGGTGAAGCCCATTACCATCTGCCCCACGGAAGGTATCCAGCGCAGCGCCGGTTCGGCCACTTCGGCACCGGACAACAGTTGCGACAGGGCTTCACGATCTGCGGCCAGCATGTCGCGCATATAGGCCAGCGAGGCTTCAATACCGGCGAAGATAAACAGGAAGCTCAGCATAATCCAGAAAATCGTTTTTCGTTTATGATCTTCCAGCAGATTAATAATCGGGAACAGGCGAGTAATGCCCACTGACTCCATCAGGAACAGACCCAGTATCACTTCAATGCTGATAATAAACAGCGCCGCCACATCGGATGCGCGAATCGAGCTGGAGCCCAGGTAACTGGATGCACCCACCATTTCTTCCATGGGCAGCGCCACCAGCTGGAAGTTAACGTACATGCCGACAAAGGCCAGTGCCAGCGCCAGTCCGGAAATAAAGAACTGCGTCATGGAAGAGGATGACAACAGGCGTTCGGCGTATTCCGTCTGTTTACGAATATCCTCATAGGACTGCATCTGCCCATCGATAATAATTGAGCGTTGTTCCAGCCCACTGATCTTTTTTTCCACCGAGGTCAGGGTTTTGCTGAGTGAACGCCAGTAGGGCATCATTTTTTTCAGCAGGTTGTGTCGATCACGATTGGCGCGACGGTATTCCTGCATACTTTTATCCAGCGCATTGCGCAGCGTCTTGTGAATATCGCGCAGAATCTTGCCCACCACACTGGAGCCGTTATCGGGAATCGCCGCAACCGCATCCACGGCCTTCAGCCATTCTGGCGGTTTGGGTGGCACCTCACCAGACTGGGTATAGTTTTCATCGATGCGGGTAATCTGTTCCTGCAGATCACGTTGCAGCGACGGGTAACCGCTCAGGTCACGATTTACCAGTGCTTCTACCCGCTGGAACTCACGTTCAATAAAACGTTCCGCGTGTTCCCGCCCATGTGCCAGTAACACTTCACGGTTACGCTTGCGCAACTGCCTTTCCGCCAGCATCACCGATTGCGCCATCAGGCGCAGCGCATTACGCATACTGCGCATCAGCACCAGAATAATATGGTGCGCTGGCTGCCTGGCCACATACATCACCAGCATCAGGATCGCAATCCACAACAGTAATGACAGCTCAGGCTGCCCCTCGATGAGCCGGGAAAAAAACTCAAACGTCATACATCAACTCCAGGTAGAAGATAATTCGCACCCACCAGTGGCTTCAGGCGGACCCTGCTACACAGGCGGTGCAAACAGGCGGCTATCGCCTGCTTATGTTTTTATACAGGCCTGTGCCATGCCAGGAATGCACGTCACAGGCCTGATTATCACTAAAACATAGCAGCAAACTCCGGGCAAAGATGCGATCACACACACAAGATTGCGGGAAAAAACCATGGATGCAGCTGTTATATGCGCACTTCACGGCCCTGCTGCTGTCTATCTGCCTGTAACAGGCCTACTTAGGATACACCATAAAAAGCTACTTTGCTGGATTAGCTTTCGCGCATAAATCATTGAAACACAATAGAATTGTCACAATAAACCTGTGGCGGTTGTGGCGAATCTGGTCTAGTATCTAATGTACACTGCAATTAATTCGAATTAAGCGGACTCAAACCACCCATGAACGCAGCTGAACCCGAGACATCATCACAGAAAGCCACGCAAATCGACTTCAAGCACCCGGAGTACTACATCAACCGGCAGCTGAGTCTGCTGGAGTTCAACTCCCGCGTGCTGCAGCAGGCCCGTGATACGCGCATACCCCTGCTGGAACGCCTGCGCTTTCTGTGTATCTTCAGCACCAATATGGACGAGTTTTTCGAAATCCGCGTGTCCGGCATCCAGCAGAAAGTCGAACTGGGCGCACTGCACAATGAGCCGGACAACACCTCGCCGCAACAGATTCTCAAGCTGATCAGCCAGCGCGCCCGTGAGCTGGTGAGTGAACAGTACACCCTGCTGAACACCATTCTGGACAAGGACATGGCGAGCGAGAACATTCACTTCGTGCGCCGTACCGAATGGAACAGCTGCATGGATAACTGGCTGCGCCAGTATTTCGAGGACGAGCTGCTGCCGATTGTCAGCCCGCTGGCACTGGACCCGGCGCACCCGTTTCCACGCATCCTCAATAAAAGCCTGCACTTTATTGTGTCACTCAAGGGCAAGGATGCATTTGGACGCAACAGTGGCCTTGCCATCGTGCAGGTGCCCCGCGCACTGCCGCGGATTATCCAGCTGCCCGCCGAGGAATGCGACTGCGGCCCCAATGATTTTGTGTTTCTGTCATCGGTGGTGCATGCCTATGTAGATTCGCTGTTCCCCGGCATGAGCGTTAAAGGCTGTTACCAGTTCCGCGTGACCCGCAACAGCGACCTGTATGTGGATGAGGAAGAAATCGACGACCTGCTGCGTGCAGTAGAAGGCGAATTGGGCTCACGCCGTTACGGTGATGCGGTGCGGCTTGAAATGGCCCACGACAGCCCGGAAATCATGTGCAAATACCTGCTGGATAAATTCGAACTGAGCGAACAGGATCTGTACCAGGTGGATGGCCCGGTGAATGTTAACCGCCTGAACGAAGTTTATGACCTGATCAATCGGCCGGACCTGAAATACAAACCCTTTGTGCCATCGATTCCGGCAAAGATTACCCTCAAGTCGGATATTTTTGAAACCATCCGCAAGCAGGACGTACTGCTGCACCACCCCTACCAGTCATTTGCACCGGTAATTGATTTTATCCGCCAGGCTTCGGTTGACCCCAATGTACTGGCGATAAAACAGACCCTGTACCGCACCGGCCCCAGCTCTGCGGTGGTTAATGCACTGGTTAAGGCGGCGCGCCTGGGTAAGGAAGTCACCGTGGTGATTGAACTGCGTGCGCGCTTCGATGAACAGGCGAATATTTCACTCGCCGCCAAGTTACAGGAGGCCGGTGCCCATGTGGTGTATGGTGTGGTGGGTTATAAAACCCACGCCAAGATGCTGCTGGTGATTCGCCGTGAATCACAACATTTGCGTCAGTACGCCCATGTGGGTACCGGCAATTACCATGCGCGCACCGCGCGACTCTATACCGACTATGGCCTGTTCACCTCGAATAAAAAAATATGCGAAGATATCAACCGCGTTTTCCATCAGCTGACCAGTATGGGACAGACCAAAAACCTGAATAAATTACTGCAGTCACCCTTTACCCTGCAGGAATCCCTGGAAGCAAAAATCGAGCGGGAACGACAGCACGCAACCCAGGGCAAGGAATGCCGCATCATTGCCAAACTTAATTCACTGGTGGATGCGGAAATGATTCGCGCGCTCTACCAGGCCTCCGCGGCCGGGGTAAAAATTGACCTGATTATTCGTGGCATGTGCAGCCTGCGTCCCGGCCTGCCGGGCATTTCAGAGAACATCCAGGTGCGTTCGATTGTGGGACGTTTTCTCGAACACGACCGGGTAATTTATTTTAAGAACGATGACAACCCGGAAGTGTATATTTCCAGCGCCGACTGGATGGAGCGCAATTTATACCACCGGGTTGAAATTGCCACGCCCATAGAAAACAAGCAGCTGCAGGAGCGCATTATTAACGAGCTGGAATATTACCTGCTGGATAATACCCAGGCGTGGATAATGAACAGCGATGGCAGCTATGTACAGGCCAGCCCGCAGGACGGACGCGACCCGTTTATTGCCCAGGAGAAGTTACTGGAAGATCTGGCGGAGAGCAGTTAGTTATGTGCTGACCGGCAGACGGCGTACGCTCGGTGTGTAAACTGATGCCGATATTGGCCAGGTAGTTCGCTTCGTTTTCCAGATCATTAATGGTTAGCGGATGTTCTTCCAGCCATTGATCCGGTATCCGCAGGGTAATCGAGGTTTTGTCGGCACTCAGCTCAATCATCGGCAGGGCATTCTCCACCCGGCTACGGTGAAAAATAACCGACAGGCGCAATACAATGGTCAGGCGTATCAGCATCTGCCGCAGTTTCTTATGGCTTTCCTGTTTGTAATTATCCTTAAGAATTTTACCGCGATGGGAATGAATAATCGCCGCCACCCGGTATTGTTCCTGGCGTGAAAAACCCGCCAGATCTGCATTCTGGATAATATAGGCACCGTGTACCTGGTAGGCTGAATGGGAAATATCCCGGCCGATCTCATGGGACTCGCATGCCCAGCGCAACAGGTTTTTGGCATGCAGTTTATTTTTTCGGAACCAGAAAGGTTTTAACTGCTGAAAGAAATCAAACGCGGTCAGAGTCACCCGTTCGACATGGGCCTGGTCGGTGTGAAAACGTCGCGACAGGGACTCAATACTGCTGTTGCGGATATCACGGTTATAGCGCCGCCCCAGCATGTCGTATAGCAGCCCTTCGCGCAGCGCACCCTGGGAAAACTGCATCTGCTCAATACCCAGGGATTCAAACACCCCGGCCAGCACCACCAGCCCGCCGATAAACACCGGGCGGCGACGCTCACTCAAGCCCGGCAGATCCAGCGAGTCGATGGTTTTATAATCGCTGCAAATCGCCAGCAAACGGGTCAGTGCACTGCGACTGATACCCTCGCCTTCCTGCAGTGCCATTTGCTGGATCACACTGGCAATCGATTTGATCGAACCGGATGAACCTATGGCCACATCCCAGCCCTTGCGTCGATACAGATAGTGCACCGACTTCATGCGCTGTAGCACATAGATGCGTGCTGCCTGCAGGCTTTTTTCCTTTATCTTGCCATCGGCAAAGAATTTTTTGCTGATCATCACACAACCCATTTCCAGGCTGTGCATCAGTTGCGGGGTAAAGCCCTCGCCGATAATCAGCTCGGTGCTGCCACCACCGATGTCGACGATTAGATTGCGCCGCTCATCCTGCTCCAGTGTGTGCGCCACGCCCTGGTAAATCAGGCGTGCCTCTTCCACCCCGGAAATAATTTCAATCGGGAAACCCAGTGCTTCTTCTGCATGACGGAGAAATTCAGCCGCATTATTGGTACGACGTAATGTGTTGGTGCCCACGGTGCTCACACAGCGCTGGCTTAAACTGCGAATGCGCTGACCAAACCGGCTAAGGCAATCCAGTGCGCGCTGCTCGACCTCACTGTCGAGGTTGCCATCATCATCCAGCCCTTCACCCAGGCGAACCATTTCACGAATGCGGTCCAGCACCACCAGCTCGCCATTCTGCTCTTCTGCCACCACCATATGAAAACTGTTGGAGCCAAGGTCGATGGCGGCAATTGTATTATTCTCGGATGAAGTGATTGTTCTGTCCCCGTTTCTACCTGTATTACGCGCTAAACCATAAGCCCGGCACTGCAGGAATTATAGTTGACCTGCGTGTGTTTAAGAACACTTAATATAAACACGAATAAACCAGAAAGTATTGCGCAGAATCACGCGAATGAAGTGGGTGCCATGTTATGCCACAGCAGGCTGGTAACAGAAGGAATAAAAACAGTGTGAAGACACGTCCCTGTGACTTCAATTGCTCAAGCAGAATAATCAGGCCGCGTGGTTGCGACGTGAGTCCTGAGCGGGTTTACGCGAGCCGAAGTTTTTACCTCGTCCCTTGAAACGCACATTGGGCTTGCGTCGACCGCCAGCACCTGGCTTGTCCGCTTTGGGGCGCGCCAGTTGTGGTTCCAGTCCGGGAATTTCGGTCAGCTCATAGCGGGTGTCCAGCAATTTCTGGATGCGCTGTAACAGAGGCCAGTCCTGCTGCCCCACCAGTGAATAGGCACTGCCGGTTGAACCGCCACGGCCGGTGCGGCCAATGCGGTGCAGATAGTCTTCCGCCTGCATGGGCAGATCGAAGTTGACCACATGGGACAGGGTTTTGATATCAATCCCCCGCGCCGCCACATCGGTGGCCACCAGGACCTTGAGGCGCTTGCGCTGCATCTGTTCGATTACCCGACGACGCAGGCTCTGGCGCATATCGCCGTGCAGTGCGGCACAGGCATAGCCATCATCCTTCAGGCGTTCGGCCAGGTTCTCGGCACCTTTTTTGGTGGAGGTAAACACAATTGCCTGATCCAGTGAGTTATCAGATAACACATGGCTTAACAGCTTGCGTTTGTGACGGAAATCATCCGCCTGCAGGATGTGCTGGGTAATCGCTTCATTGCGGATTTTAACCCCGGCGATCTGTATCCGCTCGGGTTCTTTTAACAGCTCCCGTGCCACCTTCTGTATCTGGCCTTCCAGTGTCGCGGAGAACAGCAGGGTCTGGCGGCTGGATGGCGTTTCCCTGGCAATGCGTGTCACTTCATCCACAAAGCCCATGTCCAGCATGCGATCCGCTTCATCCAGAATCAGTGTCTGGATACGGGAAAAATCAATGCGACCGGCATCCATATGGTCAATCAGTCGACCCGGTGTTGCCACCAGAAAATCAACCGGCTGACGCAGCGCCTTGATCTGTGGCGGATAGGGCATGCCTCCCACAATGGTGGTGGATTTCATGCGCAGGTATTTGGTAAAGCTGTAGATATTATCCGACACCTGCTTGGCCAGTTCGCGGGTGGGCGTCAGCACCAGTACACGCGGGCCATTACCGGCGGCCGTTGGCTCGGTTTCCGCCAGTTTCTGTAATGTGGGTAATACAAAGGCCGCGGTCTTGCCGGTGCCAGTGGGGGCAGAGGCCATCAGATCACGACCCGCGAGAATATGCGGAATGGCTTGCTGCTGAATTTCAGATGGTTCGGTAAATCCTGATTCGTCGATGGATTTTAATAACGAAGGGAGAAGTCCCAGTTGCTCAAAAGACAAATTGTTAACCTCGATAGTTTGCTTGGCAGTTTGACGGGCGATCGCGTAATCAGCGACACCCTGAATACGCTGCCAACCCAATACATATACAGGTCAGTAGCGCGACGACAGATGTTAAATTCTTTAATAAATCTGCCTGCGAACTATACGGAAAATCGACGCAAAAAGATACAGTATATTAGAATATTTTTATGAACGGTTTATGACTAAGTGATTAATATTTAAACAATTTTCACTCTGATGCCAGCTCCAGCGGGTAACGCTCCATCAGATAGCACAGACAATCCTGGCGAATAATCTGCGTGTTCATGGTGAGCATGGCGGGCATCACCGGCTTTTTCAGTAAAATCTGGTTATCCCGGTATTCAAAGAAATCCCGCCCCCGCTCGCGGTCATGTTCATCGAAAGCCTGCAACCAGGCGCTGCTTTCCGGCTCGACCCGGGCCAGCACGGTGCCCGCCGCCAGTTCGATAAAATTGTAGTTTTCCAGCTCCGGCAACAGGTTAATGGTGGCATCGTCCTCAAAACCGAAAGAATAGTACTCGGGAATATTCACCCGCGCCACCGTATGGTAGAGGTTGAAATGACCCGGTTGCTGGTTGCGCAATGGTGGCATGCTGAGCAGCTGCTTTAAATAACTCAGCACATGGGCAGTGCCTTCTGCCTGTCCCGACATACCACACTCCAGCGTGACCGATGGGCAGAGCTCGGCAAAAGCACCAGACTGCACACCTTTGGGCGTGGTGAAGTACACCAGGGTCTGGCTGAACAGGCAGCCCAGGGCAATAAATTCGCGATCGAGTTTATTGATGCAGGCGTAATGGGGGTTTTTGCCGGTGTTGTTGTGAATATCGATGCTGGCCTCGACATGGCGCTCACGCATGATGTCGGTGACGCGCTGCATCATATGCGCCTCCGCCAGGTAGTCATGGGGCGTGCCGGGCCACACCCGGTTGTAATCCACCTGCTGCTCCAGCCGACGCACACCTGTTTGCGCCGCTTTGATATTGCCAATAAAGATCGAGATGGAACGAGGGAGTTCATGGCCGTCTAAACCCTCGGAAAAATATTCACGCAACAATTGCTGCAGCGCATAAAAGCCGGTGGTTTCATTACCGTGCAGCAGGGTGGAAAAAAACAGCGGGCGCACCGACTGGCCCTGCATATGAATCAGTGCCGGGCGCGGCAATACCTGGTGCAGGTTTTCCGCACTGACCTCCAGCAGCCCCTCGGGCAATTCGTGGTATTCGTCAAACATATCAGTCATGGTTCTGGTAATCCCAGCGGTGCACCGGTGAACCGGTTTGTTGGTTATGGTAATAGGCTTTCAGCAATCGCGGCATATCAGCGTGATTGCGCGCCATAAATTCACGCTGCCAGGCACTGCCGGTTTTGCCGCTCTTCACCCGCGCTTCGATAATGCCCAGGTAGTCTTCAATTTCATGGGCATCCAGCCCCAGGCTGTGCAAACCGGCTTCGGCCTGCGCCAGCAGCTGCTGCAGAATCAGCTGGCGCATCTCGCTGCGCGCCCCGTCACGCCACACCACCTGGGTGTCCAGGCCGTGCCGTGCCGCAGTGTAAAAATTATCCCGCGCACGGGCAAATTCCATCAACTCATGGGGCGGTGTATCGGCGGTGGCATAGTAGTGCACCAGCCCGTAGAAAAAGGCCATATTGGCGATATTGTCCAGCACACTGGGGCCACTGGGCATCACCCGATGCTCGATGCGCAAATGCGGTGTGCCATCTTCATCAAAACCCACCAGGGGCCGGTTCCAGCGCCAGATAGTGCCATTGTGCAAATTCACATGGGCCATGCGATCCGGCGCCTGATCAAACTGCATTGGCAGCAACACAGGGAAGTGCTGCAGGTTTTCCGTAAAGCATTCCAGCAAACTGTGGCGGGCATAGCCGCTACCGAAGCTCACCCGGTGCACCGGCCCCTGCACCGCGCCGTTATAACCACCGATATCCACCGACTGTTCAAACAGCGGAATGCGCGATTCGGCCCACAGGTCCTTGCCGAATACATAGGGCGAGTTGGCACTTACCGCAACCATCGGCGCGGATAGCACAATCGCCGCATTATAGTAATGATGCGCCATCTCCTGTGGCACCTGCAGGTGTACCTGCAGCGAGGTGGCCGCCGCCTCCAGCATCACATTGTGATGCTCGCTTTTCAGTGACTGGTGACCATTAATATTCAAAACCAGTGGCCGCCCCTGACGCTGGGCCAGCACCTGTTCATTCAAAGCCTGGTAACGCAACATGGGAGATATATTCTGCATGCTCAGATCACTGTCCTGCAGGGTCTGCAGCACACCGGTTGACAGCACCCGACAACCCAGACTCTCGGCAATGGTTTTGCAGTACAGCCAGTGCTGCTGAAAATCTTTTTCAAAATCGGATAAAAAGTGCCGCTGAATCTGCAGTGGGTGGGTATTGATTTCAATATTGAACTGCGCCAGCTCGGCGCTGTACAGCGGGTTCGCGGCCGCGGCAAGAAACGCCTGATTACAGGGTGCCGGCCGCCCCTCGGCATCAATCAGCCAGGCCTCCATTTCATAACCGGCAACCAGTGCACGGGACGAAAACAGCCGTTGCTGGAACCATCGCTCAAGGGTGTCGGTTTCCTGTTGTAATGCCTGTTTAAAGGCGACAAAATCATCGGCGGAAAAATGGCGGGTGGTAATCTCCTGCCCCATTGGTGTCCCCTTTTTAAACAGCCCTGGCTGTGTCACGCAGCCCATTGTATTTAGTTTAGCCGAGTTACCGAATTTGGCTGCAGCGCAATAAGGCAGTGATTCAGGCCTGTTCCAATGGCCGGATATGCCAAATCACCACCCCTGTGATTTTTTGTTAAGTTATTGAATTTTATGAATTTAAGAAAAACCACGCGACGCTTGCACGGACAATCTTGTGTAATCTATCACAATGCTTTTGTATATTATTGATTTTCATCAGGTAATTTTTTTAAAACATGCTATGATCCATGATAGTTAACGACAGGCCACAACACACAAGCGCCGCCAAACCAGGGTCGAACCGGACTTATTTTGAGGATGTACTGGATGAAACTAAAACAAACTTTATTATTTACCGCATCAAGTCTTTTAATACTCGCATCGGCCAGCAGCCAGGCCGGTCGCCAGGGCATAGACTTCTACTATGGCCTGGGTCTGGGCGCCGCTCAACCGACCGATGTGGATGCATCCGCCACCGGTGAAATTATTCTGGGCATTGAAGAAGACGGCTGGGCGATTGAAGGCATTGCCTACAACGGGATGGATGCAGCGACCGATGTCACCAATATTGATTACTCACTAAGCGGCACCGAGATCGGCCTTGCCTACCGCACCATAGAAAAGAACGACCGCTATTACAAAATTAAATACAGTCGCGCTGATATGGACTTCGAAACCATCAATACCACTACCGATAACAGTTCAACGACTGAGTCCAGTGGCAACTCCTACACTGTCGGCATAGGTTTCCGTATGGATCGCGATGCCCGACTGGAACTGGATTATTCCTATCACAATATTGACGCTCTCTCGGATCCGGTGCACTTTATTAGCCTACGCTACTTATGGGGCGGTTCACCTTATCAGGGACGTAATTTCTAGACTCGCAACTAGCTGAAAAAATAAAAAAGGCAGATCATTGATCTGCCTTTTTTATTTGCTGCAATAACATGAGAATTTATATCTGGATCACCCAAGCCAGGTGAATCTGCTTTGCTTATCCCATCCTTGTATGCGATTCAAAAGAAAACGCAAATAAACGCAACACAACGACAATTAATTACTGCAGGTTGATGACGCAAACATCCATATATTTGCGTTTATTCGCGTTCATTTGCGGACTTGATGGAAAATTATTCACGCAATAACTCTTCAAGCTGCTGCAGTCGCTGCGGTGTGCCAATATCCAGCCAGCGTCCCTGGTAGACTTCACCGCTTACCTGGCCGCGCTCAATGGCTTCGCGCAGCATGGGCGCCAGTGGTGCCTTGCCCTGTGACATGCCGGCAAAAAAATCCGGGCTGTAAACACCGATGCCACTGAAGGTAAATGTCTGTTCGCCCTGGTTTAACACGCAATTGTCTTTAATCGCGAAATCCCCCTGCAGGTTATGCTCGGGATTATTCACCAGCAGCAGGTGCGCCAGGCCACTGAGATTAAAGTCTTTCAGTTTTGCATAGGGGTAATCCGTCCAGATATCACCATTAATCACCAGAAACGCTTGCTCACCCAGTAACGGCAGGGCCTTAACAATACCACCGGCGGTTTCCAGTGCCTGCTCCCCTTCATTGGAATAGTGAATCTGCAAACCGTAGCGCCCACCATCACCTATAGTGTCGATGATCTTCTGCCCCAGCCAGGCAACATTGATTACCACTTCGTGAAAACCGGCGTCCGCCAGTTGATAGAGATGGTATTCAATCAGCCGATGGGGTCCGGCTTTCAATAACGGCTTGGGCAACTCATCGGTGAGTGGTCGCATACGCTCGCCGCGACCCGCTGCCAGTATCATTGCTTTCACTGCAACTGCTCCAGCAATTCGCTATCGGCACGAAGTCCCAGCTCATCCAGCAGGGTTGCAAATTCGTTTAATTCATCATAACGCTGACAGACATCAAGCACGTAAGCCAGGGTGCGTGGAATATCTTCCAGATAAGCAGGCTTTGCATCACGATAATTCAATCGCGCAAAAATACCACAGACTTTTATGTGCCGCTGCAGCCCCATCAGGTCGAGCTGTTTAACAAACGTATCTGTTTCAATTTGCAGTGTACTTTTTGCAAGGTACTGCTTGACCCATTGCAACTGCTTATGCCGCGGCCAGGCGATATAACAGTCCTTGATTAATGACACCAGGTCATAACTGGCAGCACCCACCACCGCATCCTGGAAATCAATCACCCCGGGATTATTTTCCTCGGTGATCATCAGGTTGCGACTGTGATAATCACGGTGCACAAAAACCTGTGGCTGTTGCAATGCATTATCAACCAGCAGGTTGAAGGTATTATCCAGCACACCCTGTTGCGCTGGTGTCAGCTCAAGCTGTAAATGCCGCGCCAGATACCAGTCACTGAACAGCGACATTTCTGTGCGCAATAAGGTTTCATTATAAGCAGGCAGCTCGGCACTGATCTGCTGCATGCGAATTATTGCATTAATCGCATCGCCGTAAAGCGTGTCCACGGTATCCGGGTTTAAATGATCCAGGTAGGCACGATTTCCCAGGTCACTCAACAGCATAAAACCCTGCGCCGCATCATACTGGTAGATATGCGGCGCATGCACGCCGGCATCTTCCAGCAGGCGGGCAATGTGTATAAACGGCGCACAGTCTTCCTTATCCGGTGGCGCATCCATCACAATATAGCTTTGCGGCTGATTATTATTCAATCGCACACGAAAATAACGACGGAAACTGGCATCGGCGGAGGCCACTTCAATGACAAAGTCGCTCAGGCCACAGTCGCTTACAAGCCATTGCCTGATTAACTCAAGCCGTAGATCATTCTGCGAATCACCCGCCTTGTTTGTTGAATTGTTTACAGCGTTCTGGTTATGCTGACTGTCAGACACAGGCATCTTTAGTCTCGGGTCAATTTTGTTATAATCCAGCGAATTCTAACAGGTAACAGGATAATAAACATGACGAAGCGACCAATTATTATTGTTGGCATGGGGGAAATGGCCGGTGTATTTGCACGGGGTTTTCTGCGTGCCGGTTACCCGGTTTATCCTGTGACCCGTGAAATGGATATGCAACAGCAGGCAGCACAAATCGCCAACCCGCAACTGGTGCTGGTGGCGGTGGCAGAAAACGACCTGCACCCGGTATTGCAGAATCTGCCGGATGCCTGGAAAGATCAACTGGTGCTGTTACAGAACGAACTATTACCTGCTGACTGGCAACAATACCAGTTTGAACCCACGGTGATTTCAGTGTGGTTTGAAAAGAAAAAAGGCCAGGACTTTAAAGTACTGATTCCCTCGCCCGTGTATGGAGACAAGGCAGATATCCTGGTCGACGCGCTGCAATCAATCGATATTGCGGCACGCAAACTGGACAACCCGGGGCAGCTGTTGTTCGAACTGGTGGTTAAAAACGTCTACATCCTAACCACCAATATCGCCGGGCTGAAAACCGGCGGCACTGTGTCCGAACTATGGCAGAACCATCGACCACTGGCGACAGCAGTGGCTGCAGAGATTATTCAACTGCAGCAGAAGCTGGCCGGACAGACCTTCGAGCAGGATAAACTGATCGATGCCATGCTGCAGGCATTCGATGGTGACCCGGATCATAACTGTATGGGGCGCAGCGCTCCGGCACGTTTACAGCGGGCACTGAAACTGGCGCAGCAGTATCAGCTGCAGCTACCAACCCTGCAGCAGATTGCAGCAGACACGACACATTAAACACCATCTCAGCGCATTTCACGGCAACGCTGTTTAATCTTCGTTATTATTGAAATGCGCGGTTTCCAGTGCCCGCTCTGCCCACCAGGCACCGGACTTGATGATCTCATCGGCGCGATAAAACTCATGGGCTTCACAAACATTGCGCGGAATTGTAATCAGCACATCCGGCTGGTTAGCTGCCAGCTTATAGCGCGCCAGCGAGGACTGCATGGTGGTAAAGGATTTCAACAGCACATCGGTCACACTCAGCTGCTGTTCGGTATTCGCGCCTTCCAGGTTAAAACGTTTCTGCATCGCCTGTAAAAACGCCTCGATTTTCTGCTGGTATTCCGCCAGCTGTTTTGGTTCTTTATGATTTTCCAGCGCGGGCATTTCCGCCTGCGCGCCATTCACATCCACCGCAATGACTATGTCGGCCTCCCTGTCCAGTAAAGGCATTACCGGCACCGGATTAACGATGCCACCATCCACCAGCAAACGCTGGCCGATTTTATGCGGCGAAAACACACCGGGTATGGCAATCGAGGCACGGATGGCATCGTATAAGCGTCCTTCCTGTAACCACACTTCCTTGCCCCTGTTAATATCGGTGGCCACTGCGGTATAGGGGATGGGCAGCTCCTCAATATTCACATTACCGATAATCGATTTCAATGTATTGAGAATAAGGTCACCCTTGATCACACCGGAACTGGTAAACATCGAAAGATTGAGATATTTAAAGAAATCCACTTTCTTAAAAGAGCGTACAAACTCGGTATATTCATCCAGACCATCGGCGGCATACAGTCCACCCACCAGCGCACCCATCGAGGTGCCGGATATGGAATTTATCTGATAACCCCGTTCGCGCAATACATTGATTACGCCAATATGCGCCAGACCACGGGCGGCGCCACAGCCCAGCACCAGAGAAACGGTTTTACTCATAAGGCATCACTTGAAAGAGAATTTATTAAAACGATGGGATCCAGTGTATGACTTACACCGGCAAAAGCAAAGCGCTAAAGATTATGCCGCCAGCGGTTTGAAGCGCAGTGGCTGGTACTCAATAACAGACGTGTGCCAGTGCACTGTTTTTCGATACAGAAGAGTTATAATGCCCCGACCTCAACACTAAACAGGATGTCGAAAATGAAGTTAACGCAATCTATCAGCCTGCTGACACTCACCTGCCTGGCAGCATTTTCTACGCATAGTTACGCTGAGCAAAACCAGGGATACTATGGCATTGGCTACCATATGGGCTCTTACGAAAACACCGGCATGCCGGAGGCAAATCCCGGCGCTATTGCATTCCGTGCAGGAGGTTATCTCAACCAGGTGATCGCGCTTGAGGCCAGGCTGGCACTCGGCATCACCGATGACACGGTTAACAATATCGACATTGAGCTGGACACGGCTTTGTCTGCCTTTATCAAGGCCGACGTCCCCATGACACCATTTGTTAATGCCTATGGCCTGCTGGGTTTAACCCGGGGTGAAATTGAAACCAGCAGTGCCGGCCTGACTGCATCGGAAAGCGAAACTGGCCTGTCATATGGCCTGGGCATTGAAGGTGAAATCAGTCGTCGCACCTCCCTGTCTATTGAGTATGTTCAATTACTGGACGAGGATGCCTTTGAATACACTGCGATAAACGTCGGTATCACAGCCCGGTTCTAAAAGGTTCCACTGGCTCGGGGAATCAGGATGGGGGGCATCAGGCCAGCATATCTTTCAATGCTGCCAGATGCTCCCGTCCGCGCTGCTTGGAGGTCGCCTCATCCAGCTTGCGCTCACCGCCCGCCCATTCAATTTCATCTTCCGGCAGTTCGTTAAGAAAACGGCTGGGCTCGCATTCGATATCTTCACCGTAGCGACGGCGGCGTTTGGCATAGGTAATCATCAACTGCTTCTGTGCGCGGGTGATACCTACATAGGTCAGTCGACGCTCTTCTTCCAGGTTGTCTTCCATAATACTGGTGCGATGTGGCAGGGTTTCTTCTTCCACGCCCACCATAAACACATAAGGGAACTCCAGCCCCTTGGCGGCGTGCAGGGTCATTAAACTCACCGCATCACTTTTATCTTCTTCCTTGTTGCGCTCCAGTATATCCATCAGGCTCATATGCGCCACCAGCTCGCCCAGGGTTTTGCCTTTTTCATCCTTGTATAAACGCGCCAACCAGTCGGTCAGCTCATACACATTTTCCATGCGTTTTTCCGCCACTTTCAGATCGCTGCACTGGTCTTCCAGCCAGTGCAGGTAACCGATTTCATTGACCATGTCCTTGACCACTTCAACCGGGTTGCCACGCGCCGCATTATCGCTGAGCAGATTAATCCAGTTGGTAAAGTTCTGCAGCTTATTGATGGCACGTTCATTAATTACCTGCGACAACCCCATTTCAAAGGTGGCGGCAAATAAACTGATGTCACGGCTGTTGGCATACTCACCCAGTTTTTCCAGGGTACCGGCACCGATTTCACGGCGCGGTGTGTTTACAATGCGCAGAAACGCGGTGTCATCATCGGGGTTAGCCAGCAGGCGCATATAGGCCATGATGTCTTTCACTTCGGCACGCTCGAAAAACGAGGTGCCGCCGCTGACCACGTAAGGAATCTGCATTTCCCGCAGGTATTTTTCAAAGATGCGGGACTGGTGATTGCCGCGATACAGAATCGCATACTCACCGAATTTGGTCCGCTTCTGAAACTTGTGGGTATTGAGTTCAACCGTCACCCGTTCCGCCTCACCTTCGGCACTGGTGCATTCGACAATGCGAATGTTTTCACCCAGCCCAAGGTCTGACCACAGTTGTTTCTCAAAGGTATGGGGGTTGTTTTTGATCAGGTGGTTGGCGCACTTGAGAATGCGCGAAGTGGAGCGGTAATTCTGTTCCAGCTTGATCAGTTTCAGGCCGGGGTAATCCTCATGCAACAGCGCCAGATTTTCTGGCCGCGCACCGCGCCAGGCATACACCGACTGGTCATCATCACCCACCGCGGTCAGGCGCGCATGGCCACCCAGCAACAGTTTAACCAGCTGGTACTGGCTGGCATTGGTGTCCTGGTACTCATCCACCAGCAGGTAATGGATGCGCTTCTGCCATTTTTCCAGCACCTGCGGATGCTGCTGGAACAGCACCACCGGTTGCAGAATCAGGTCATCAAAATCAAACGCGTTATAGGCTTTTAACTGGCGCTGGTAACGGCCGTATAACATGGCGTGTTTCAGCTCAATATCATTTTCCGCCAGCGACACCGCCTGCTCCGGTGAAATAAAATCATTTTTCCAGCGCGAAATTCGCCAGCGAGCTTCTTCCGCATCATCCACATTGCTTACGGATTCACGCGCATACAGCCCCTTGATCAGCACCATGGTATCGGTGGAATCAAACACACTGAAGCCCGCCTTGTAACCCAGGTGCTTGTGCTCCAGCCCCAGAATGCGCAGGCCGAGATTATGGAAAGTGGAGACAATCAATCCGCGGGTTTCGCCCTTGCCCAGCAAGCCGGCAACACGGGCTTTCATTTCCCGCGCCGCCTTATTGGTAAAGGTCACTGCGGCAATGTGAACCGGCTTGATCTGGCAGTCGCGGATCAGGTAGGCGATTTTCTGCGTAATCACCCGGGTTTTGCCACTGCCCGCACCCGCCAGCACCAGCATCGGCCCGGAAATATACTCCACCGCCGCCCGTTGCTGGGGGTTCAGCCCGGCCAATGGGTGTGTACTGGAATTAAAGCTGGACGGGCTGGAAAAATCGGACATAAACGCAGGCAATGATCGGCAAACAACAGTCGACTAGTGTATCGACTCCACCCTGTTTTCGATATACCTCATCCGCAATATTTTCATTCTGTAGCCTTGCCTGGCCCGCGCTGATACACTTAAAGCAATGAAAATAAACACAAAAACCGGGCTGCTTGCGCAGGCCACACAGATTCCCTCGCCGAACTGCGATGCCCGTCCCGACGAGCACTGCATTCGGCTGATTGTGGTGCACAATATCAGCCTGCCGCCGGGAGAATTTGGCGGCCCCTATATCAGCCAGCTGTTTACCAACCAGCTGGACCCTGCGCAGCATCCGTATTTTGCCGAGATCCATCAGCTGCGGGTATCATCCCATGCGCTGATTCGCCGCGACGGCGAAATCATCCAGTATGTACCGTTTCACCAGCGCGCCTGGCATGCCGGCGTATCTTCCTATTGCGGTGAATCGCGCTGCAATGACTTCAGCATCGGCATTGAACTGGAAGGCAGCGATGACATTCCCTACGAGCCGGTGCAGTATCAACGCCTCGCAGCACTGGTGCACGAACTGCAACGTTGCTACCCAGACATCGCCAAAGATGCTATAACCGGCCACAGCGATATCGCCCCGGGGCGTAAAACCGATCCAGGCCCCGCATTTATGTGGAGCGAACTGCAACAGCAACTCAATAAACTGCAAGCATAAACCATGGCACTTATCTGCATTCTATTCGGCATTATTTTTGAACGGGTCAGCGATACCCTGGAAAACCTGCGTAATTTCGACTGGTACGACCGCTACAGCCAGTGGCTGCTCAACAGCCTGCCGCTGAACCCGGAGCAGCAGCCAAAAACCGGCCTGCTGCTGATGCTGTTGCCACTGCTGCTGGCCACGGGAATCCTGCAATTCTGGTTTGCCGGCAGCCTGCTGGGGCTGATCGAATTGCTGTTCGGCATCGTGGTGTTTGCCTACTGCCTGGGCCCACAGGATATCAACCGCCAGGTGGATCGCTACCTGGCCGCCCGGGAACAGGGTGACGAGGATAGCGCACGCGATCTGGCCAGCCAGATTATGCAGCAGGAAGCGCCGGATGGCCCGGACCAGCAGACCCTGGGGGTAATGCGCGCCGTGCTGTATGAGTCCAACGACCGCTTCTTTGCGGTGATTTTCTGGTTTGTGCTGCTGGGCCCACTGGGTGCCTTGCTGTACCGCCTCACCAGCCACACCATGCGCAGCACACAACAACCCATGCTGGCCCTGGCCGCCACCCAGCTTCATGCGATACTCGCCTGGGCACCGGCTCACCTGGTGGCGATTGGCTATGCGCTGACCGGTGACTATGAAGGCGCAAAACAGGAGTACAGCAGTAAGGCACGGCACGACGACCTGCGCGAAGCCAACTACCTGACCCTGATCACCGCCGGCCAGGGCGCGCTAAAAGTCTGCAACCCCGACGAGGAAACCGCCTGTGTGCGCTCTGCCCGTGCACTGGTGCTGAGAACCCTGGTGGTGTGGCTGGCCGCGGTGGCCATTTTAACCCTGACAGGCCTGGTCGCCTGACAGCCCAATTCAACCTTGCACCTATAGAACAGTACGCGTGAAACAGACACAGATTGATATTATTCGCCACGGCGAACCCGAAGGCGGCCGCCGCTACCGCGGCAGCGGCGTTGACGACAAACTCAGCCAGACCGGCTGGCAACAGATGTGGAATGCCATTCCTGACGACGCACCCTGGCAACAGATTGTCAGCTCGCCCCTGCTGCGTTGCGCGGAGTTCTCCAAGGCATTGTCCGAGTCGCTAAACATCCCCTTCAGCATCAATGACAATCTGAAAGAAATCGGCTTTGGAGAATGGGAAGGCTGCACTCCGGATGAGATTGAGGCCAATCACAGTGGTGCACTACAGGCCTTTTTAAGCGACCCGGTAAACAACCGTCCACCGGGCGCTGAACCACTGCATGAATTTGCCCAGCGCATTGCCGGTGTCTACAACGAGATTGCCAAAAATTATCGCGGCCAGCATGTACTTGTGGTGGCCCACGCCGGTGTGATTCGCGCAGTCACCAGCCATGTACTGCACATGGCACTGGATGATGTCTACAGTCGCCTGAAAATCGAATACGCCGCGATTGCCTGCACCCGCATCAGCGAAGGCAAGGCACCGGTAATGGTGCTGCGTTAAGTTAAACTGAGTCGTTAGTCCTGAGTCTTTAGTCGATGGTCGAAAGCCAGTAGTCGTAGGGTGGATCAAGCGCAGCGGATCCACCGGATTGCCAGACAAACTTGCACTGCCTGCATGACGTTTGATTTAAAAAAAGACTGAAAAATATGGCGGTGATTAAAGACACCCCTTCGACACCTTATCACTACCCTGTCCCGAACACATGGAGGCACCAATGAAAAGTATAAAAGCAATTGTTGCCGGTAGTGTATTTGTTCTCGCTGCTATTTCGCTACTTGGCTTAATCTATATATTTATCGCTGTGGGTTATAATTCACTGGCAGTCGATTTTCCATTTTTAAATGAGATAAGCGGCTTATTTAGATATGTGGTTGGTCTGCCTGTTTTTATAATGACACTGTTTGCCGGTGGGTATATCACTGCATACGTTGCTAACATGCATAACAGTGTAAAAGTATGGCTTCACTGCCTTGCTGTGGGTGCAATTACTGTCAGCAGCATAATGTATTCCGCCATGGACTACTCAAGTTTAACCCTAACCGGCATTGTTGTAATCATACTTGCATTGGGCGCGTCATCTGCCGGCGGTTTCTATTGGCTTAGAAGCAATAAATAAATTTAAAAAGGGGACGCTACCCTTTTTAAATTATGTGGTAATTCACTTCAGTTTGATAGTCAAAACTTCCCTTCACAGCATTCTGAGTTGTGCATTTTCGCCTTTCTGGCGACTCACTTCTTTTCCTTCAGCAGAAAAGAAGTAAGCAAGAAAATGCCGTTCCCGGTCACTTGCCCGCAAAAAGCAGCGGGTTCCCGAAAATGCTTCGAGAATTTATTTAGGTTTAACTAAATTAGCTGATGACATTGTCTTCGTTGCCGGGTCGTGCTGGAGTGCCGTCCAGGCACATCATCACTCAAAATCACGTCCTGTGATTTTGCCCCTATGCAGAAAGCATTTTCGGCAAGTGACAGGGAAGGTTGTCGCAAGCCATAGTTTCAAAACATAAAAAAGGGGGCGCTTCCCTTTTTGACGATGATAAACGGATCTTCACGCAACAATTCGACATCACACATAAAAAAACCGGGCATGCCCGGTTTTTCTTTAAATGCATCAAGTTCTCATCTGCCGACAGTTATATAAATAAACGAAAAAGCTATATTAGAAAAAACTGGTATCTGACCCGTGTTTTGCGGCAGCAAGATCACCCGTAAATACCGCCCTTCCATGTCTTCTATTTTAGCCCATCGTCTTATTCTACCATCTGCCTGCATCTGTTCCTTTTCAGGAAACTGGACGACCTGCTGAATCCACTCGTCCTTGATCTGTGACCGGTCTGGCCTCATTCGGGTGGCCTGAAAATACTTCGTTGACTTCACTGTCATCGTTCCTTATTGGCATAATATCTTATAGACGGATTCTCTCAATATCGAACAAAACCAAATCCATATCAATTATTTACCAAACAAGCTACCACAAAACACATAAATCGCATACCTACTGCCGGTTGGTTTCTGCTGCATCCAATCTGTATGCGTTCCCACGCTGGAGCGTGGGAACGAGAGATGATAAACGGATCTTCACGCAACAATTCCACATCACACATAAAAAACCGGGCAAGCCCGGTTTTTTTATGTGTGGAAAAAGGGAAGCGTCCCCTTTCTGGAGTCATGTGTGGAAAAAGGGAAGCGTCCCCTTTCTGGAGTCACCTGACGTCGTTAGTCCCTGGCCGACTAAAGACCAACAACCAACGACGAGAAACTCCATCAGGTCTTGCTGTAAATCTCCGCACCCTTGTCGATAAACTCTATCGCCTTTTCCTGCATGCCCTGCTGCATCGCTTCATCTTCACTGATGCCTTTCTGTTTGGCGTATTCACGCACGTCCTGGGTGATTTTCATCGAGCAGAAATGCGGGCCGCACATGGAGCAGAAGTGCGCCACCTTGGCGGAATCCTTGGGCAGGGTTTCGTCGTGGTATTCACGAGCCCGTTCCGGGTCGAGACCCAGATTGAACTGGTCTTCCCAGCGGAATTCAAAGCGTGCCTTGGACATCGCATTGTCACGAATCTGCGCACCGGGATGTCCCTTGGCCAGGTCAGCGGCATGGGCGGCGATCTTGTAGGTGATAATGCCTTCACGCACATCCGCCTTGTTGGGCAGCCCCAGGTGTTCCTTGGGGGTGACGTAACACAGCATGGCACAACCGTACCAGCCGATATTCGCCGCACCTATGCCGGAGGTGATGTGATCGTAACCCGGCGCAATGTCGGTGGTCAGCGGACCCAGTGTATAGAAGGGCGCTTCGTAACAGTCCGCCAGTTCCTTATCCATGTTTTCCTTGATCATCTGCATCGGCACATGACCGGGGCCTTCGATCATCACCTGTACATCATGCTCCCAGGCAATCTTGGTCAGCTCACCCAGGGTTTCCAGCTCAGCAAACTGCGCTTCATCATTGGCATCGGCCAGTGAACCGGGACGCAGGCCATCACCCAGTGAGAAGCTGACATCGTAGGCTTTCATGATTTCACAGATGTCTTCGAAATGGGTGTAGAGGAAACTTTCCTGGTGATGCGCCAGGCACCACTTGGCCATAATCGAACCACCACGGGACACAATACCGGTCACACGTTCGGCGGTAAGCGGCACATGCTGCAGACGCACACCGGCATGGATAGTGAAATAGTCCACGCCCTGCTCCGCCTGCTCAATCAGCGTGTCACGGAACATTTCCCAGGTGAGGTCTTCCGCCTTGCCATTCACTTTTTCCAGCGCCTGGTAAATCGGCACAGTACCAATCGGCATGGGCGCGTTGCGCAGAATCCACTCACGGGTTTCGTGAATGTTCTTGCCGGTGGACAGATCCATCAGCGTGTCGCCACCCCAGCGCGCCGACCAGGCCATTTTTTCCACTTCTTCCTCAATCGATGAGGTCACCGCTGAGTTGCCGATATTGGTGTTAATTTTCACGCGGAAATTGCGGCCGATAATCATCGGTTCCAGTTCCGGATGATTGATATTGGCAGGAATAATCGCACGACCACGGGCAATTTCATCGCGCACGAATTCCGGCGTTACCTGCTCGGGAATGCTCGCGCCATAACTCTGGCCGGGGTGCTGTTTCAGCAGCTTTTTATAGGCCGGGTCTTTGCGCAGCTCATCCAGGCGCTGGTTTTCACGGATCGCCACATATTCCATTTCCGGGGTAATAATGCCCTGGCGCGCATAGTGCAGCTGGGTAACATTTTTACCCGGCAGGGCACGGCGTGGATTACGAATATGCTCAAAGCGCAGATTGGCCAGTTCCGGATCATGTTGGCGCTGGCTGCCGAATTCCGACGTTGGCCCATCCAGCAGTTCGGTATCGCCGCGTTCTTCGATCCAGCCGGAACGCAGGTCGGGCATGCCTTTCATCAGGTCGATCTCGATATCCGGGTCGGAGAAAGGGCCGGAGGTGTCATACACGGTAATCGGTGGATTGACTTCAAAGCCGATGCTGTCGGCGGTATCCGACTGCTGGATTTCACGCATACCGACACGGATATCCGGGCGTGAGCCCTGTACATAAATCTTGCGTGAGTTTTTAAACGGGCGGGTAACTTCTTCAGACAGTTTGGCGGTTTTCTGGATAAAATCGTCTGGAATGGCACTCATATCGAATCTCCTGGGTGTTTGTAACAGCGAGGTGTTACACAGGCACAGAGAAGACGGAGCTAGCGTGTTGCCGGAACCGAAGCTTCCCTACGCCAGAATAATCTGGATCAGGTTCTAAGGGTTTTCCGGAACAGCCCATCATAACGGCCGATTTCCGGGACTTCTCAGTTAGCTGTGCAGGCTCCCTTTTGCAGCACCAACTCCCCTAGCTTCTGTGCCGCAGTATACCCGAGCGCTACGCTCAGGTATAGAGCGCACAGTGAGCGTTCGTCTGCGCACTACCCAATTCAGCGGACTGGGGGTAGAATCAGGCAAAAGCCTAAAAATACCGGGGAGGATGATATGACTGCAGACCTGCAGCAGTGCCGTCAGAATATGGTTGAACAGCAGGTGCGACCCTGCGATGTGCTGGATGAACGGGTGCTCAATACCCTCAAACAGATTCCCCGCGACGCCTATGTACCCGCCCGTTACCGCAACCTGGCCTATGCAGACACCGCAATTCCGCTGAATGAGCGTGAAGTGATGATGCATCCAACACTGGAAGGCCAGATATTGCAGCTGCTGGATATTCAGCCGGAAGACAATGTACTGGAGATCGGCACCGGCAGCGGCTATCTCACCGCCTGCCTGGCCAGCCTGGCCTGCCACGTAGAAAGCTATGAAATCGACCCGCAGCTGGCGGATCAGGCCAGAACGACGCTACAGGCGCAGGGCGTATTCAATATCGATATCCTTGTCGGCGATGGCCTGCAAAGCACCCCGGTGAATAAAAAATACGATGTGATCGTGCTCACCGGCTCTATCAGCCAATTACCGGATTATTTTCTACAGGCACTCAACCGCAATGGCCGGCTGTTTATGGTGGATGGTGATGCACCGAGCATGCAGGCGCACCTTATCCAGCATGTGGCAGATAATGGCTGTACGGATACAACGGTTTTCGAAACGGTTTTACCGCGACTGGTTAACGGCGAAAAACCAGCACAGTTTGTTTTCTAGGACACCTCCGTGACAACCCGGCCGTAGTGCAGTTATGCTCTGCGGCCAAAGCCGCAGCACAACATACAAACTGATGTTAAAATCTATCGCTTTCCGACATCGCGGAACAGCACAACGCGATCGCCATCAACCACCGGCCCTGTAACACAACCACAAAGACCACAACCTTGAGCGATTCTGTAAAACTCCGCCATTACCTGGCTCCCAGATACTGGCCCACCTGGCTGGCACTGGGCATGATGCGACTGGTCGCGCTGCTGCCACTGCGACTGATCGAACTCTGCGGCAGCCTGCTGGGCAAGTTGCTGTATATCGCACTGCCGGAACGCCGCCGGGTGGCGGATATTAATTTAAAAATCGCCTTTCCCGACGCCTGTGATGAAAAAATTATCCGCATGCGAAAGCAGTGCTTTCGTAACCTCGGCATTGCTGCATTCGAGCTGGCACTCAGCTGGTGGCACGACCAGCGCCTGTTAAAAATCTGCGAAGTGGAAGGGCTGGAACATATACGCCAGCTGCAGGCGCAGGGTCGCGGGGTGATTATTCTCACCGCGCACTTTACCTGCCTGGAAATCGGCGGCCCGGTGATCAATCATTCGGTACCGTTCCAGGTGATGTACAAGCGGGCGCACAACCCGTTGTTCGATCTGTTTATGCGTCACCATCGCGCGCGCCTGTACCGTGCGATTGTCGACCACCACAAACCCATGGCGATGATCAAGGGCCTGAAGAAAGGCCATGCGGCCTGGTATGCACCGGATCAGGATTTTCGTGGCAAGGATATGATCTACCTGCCTTTCTTCGGCGTACAGGCCTCCGCCCTCACCGCCCCGGCCCGCTTTGCGGAAATGACCAATGCCGCGGTTGTACCCTACTATATTAAGCGCAAGCCCAAAGGTCAGGGGTATAAGTTAACCATACTGCCGCCGCTGCAGAATTTTCCCTGCGGTGATATTGAAGAAGATGCACGCATGATTAATCAGACGCTGGAACAGCTGATTATGCAGAATCCCGAGCAGTATCTGTGGATTCACAAGCGCTACAAAAATCGTCCGCCGGGTGAACCGCCGGTCTACCCGAAAAAAAATAAAAAACACAAAGGCGGCGCATGAGCTATCGCCTGCTGATATTTCTGCTCTGGCCATTGCTGTTTCTCTACACGGTAAAGATTGCATGGCGCGACAGGTCACTGCGTTACCTGCAACAACGACTTGGGTTTAACTACCGGAATATAAAATGCGATATATGGATTCATTGCGCCTCGGTGGGTGAAGTCAACACCTATCTGCCATTACATAAAAAACTACTGGCGCAATACCCCGGCATGCAGTTTCTAATTACCACCAATACCACCACCGGCTCACAGACCGTCGAGCGCCATCAACTGGATCGCAGCCAGCATTGTTACCTGCCGATTGAATCCGGCTTTGCTATCGGGCGTTTTTTAAATGCAGCTCAACCCCGACAATGCCTGATAATGGAAACCGAACTCTGGCCCCTGCTGTATCGTCAGTGCGCGAAAAAAAGCATCGGCATTACATTAATCAATGCGCGCCTGTCCCATAAAACCCTCAGGGCAAACAAATGGATTAAACGGCTTTACCGGGAAACGCTGCGACATGTAAATAAAATTCTGTGCAAATCAACAGACGAGTATCAACACTATCTGCAACTGGGGGCCAGTGAAACGCAACTGGAGGTTGTGGGCAATCTGAAATTTGCCATCGAAGTTCACACCGTTCACCAGCCAATAAATCTACCGGATGTACTTCAGCAACGGGGCTATTGCGTGGCTGCATCCACTCACCACAATGAAGAACAGCAGCTGGCCCGACTCTGGCAACAGCTGGATACACCTCATTTACTGGTCATCGTACCGCGCCACCCCAACCGCAGTGCACAGATACAGAAACAACTGGATGAATTAAACATTAACTACGCAGTACGCAGCAAACAACAACCGGTTAATGACCAGACTCTTGTGTATCTTGCTGATACCCTGGGTGAGTTGCGCCAGTTTATTGCCGCTGCCCGCTGCGTATTTATCGGTGGCTCGCTAATCGATCATGGTGGGCAGAATATCCTGGAAGCGGCCAGTGCGGGCAAGGCGATTGTCTGTGGCCCTTATATGTATAACTTCAATGAAGAACTGCAGCTCCTGCTCGGCCATCAGGCCTGTATACAGGTGAACAATATCCAGCAACTGCAACAGGTGATCCAGCAGCTGCTAATAGATGATACTCAGCTCGAAGCACTGCAAAACAATGCACGGCAGGCCATGCTGCAACAGGCGGATATCACACGCGCCTACCTGTCGCATTTACAACTCAATTAAGTACGATCAATCAAGCCCTCGCTGACTATTCTCACCATCCATCAACCGACTTGCCAAGCTGTACTGAGCGCATATACTCTATAAACAGCTCTACCACTTTCCCCTACGAGAAAAATAACGACAGCAGGCCATGACCACTGATTACCAGCAGAATCAGTTCAATCACTCATTACTGCGCGCCATCCAGGAAGCGTCGCCGGACGGTATCCTGGTGGTGGATCAGAACTCGCACATTATTTCATTCAACCAGCGGTTTCTGGATATCTGGCAGATAGACGAAGAATGCAGACCTGACGAACAGTCGGTATTCGATAAGCTGCCGGAAAGCTCACTGCTCGACTTCGCCCTGCGCCAACTCAAGCACCCTGACGAGTTTTTACAACGCATCCAGGAACTCTACGAGAACCCGGCCATGCATGAACACACTGAAATCGAACTAATAGATGAGCGCACACTGGAACGCCACTCAGCCGGTTTGCATGATGACCAGGGAAATTACCTGGGCCGCGTCTGGTTCTTTCGAGATATCACTCAGCAAAAACGCAATGAAGCACTATTACAGGAACTTGCCTGGCGTGACCCGCTCACGGAAACCATGACCCGCGGGCATTTTCTTGAACGTGCCGAAGAAGAGCTGCAGCGGGCACAACGCTATGGGCATTCACTGGCGGTCATTATGCTGGACCTGGATCACTTCAAGCACATCAATGATCGCTATGGCCATTCTGCCGGTGACTGTGTGCTGAAAACCCTTTGTCAACGCTGGCTCGAAACCCTGCGCAACAGTGATCTACTGGGACGCATTGGCGGTGAGGAATTCGCCATACTGCTTCCGCAAAGCGATCTGCAAACAGCCCTGTTAACCGCCGAGCGTATACGTTCAGTGACACAAAGCCAGCCGGTAATAAGCGATGCAACCGAAATCAACTGCACTGTCAGCTGTGGTGTCGCCATGGTTGATAATACACAGCATGACGGCATTAAAGTTGCGCTTAAGCATGCCGACAATGCGCTTTACAGCGCCAAGGAACTCGGGCGTAATCGGGTTGAGTATTTTTAGGGAACCTCTGAAAAACTCAGAGGTTCCGCGGCACAGGGATGTGCTGCCCCATGACTAAAATAACATGGCAATAACTGCTAAGTCATTGAAAATGAAAACAAATTAAAATCGCATTTTAATTTGTTTTTGCTTTGATCATTGTTCGTCTCATCCATGAGACTCACCCCTTCGGGGCTAGTGCGATCATTCGTTCCAGACGAATGATTCATGGATGAATTATTCAGAGCTTCCTTAGATAATTTTATAAGTTTGCTTTTCTTAAACTAAACAGACGTGTCTATAAAGCATTAACCATTCTCAGCTCACAGCCTCATCACCTGGGTCATTTGTTATTGTGTAATTTTTTATTGCCCACTTTATTAATCGGGGCGGTATGACACCTTAATCACAGGCAGCAGATTAATCGAAAAAAACTGTCTTAATTATCTCGATCCTTTTTCTTAAAGACTCATACCGTGTTCCCTTCTAATCATTAAACCGCAACTGCAACTCCACTTTGCCACCCACTATATTATCAAGGTAATTAGCCTGCCAGGTGTCCTGCATCAGCAGCTTGCCATTCACGCTGAGACGCTGCTCATCCTTCACCGGTTTGATTTCCAGCTTTAGCGAATCGGATAATGATAAGGGTTCATCGGTTGTGGTTTTCAAACCCTGTAAAACCGCTTCATCGACATTCAGCTGAAGTGCTGGTGTTTCCTCATCAGGCACGACTGATTCGTTGACCGCTACTGGCACCCTCGCATTCACCGGGTCGCTTGCGGAAGCAGGCGGCTTGCTGTCACAGGCGCTGAGCGATAAAACAAGACTGAGGGCAAATAGCCGCAGGTAAGCTGTATTCATAAAAGGTTCTTTTCTAAAATCACTGTTTGATATAGATCAATAAAACGGCATATTGATTAAGCGGCTATCGACTGTCAACACCTATAACAAACTTATGTAACACTGGTTACATAGTTTGTGCATGATTGCTGATAAACAAGCTGAGTAAACGCTCGGCCATGTGAAATATTCACTGGCGTGCCTAAATGCTAACAGGATCACAATTATCGACGCTTCATCTAATAACCGTTTTAACCAGCTTTCCCTTGCCATTCAGGATTTAAATGGCGGCCATTCCGTGGAGGCGATCTGCATCCGGCTTTGCCGACATGCGCTACAGCTGGTCACTGCCGATGCTGCGACTGTTGGTTTGCTCCAGCAGCAGGGACTGGTATTCAAACATTATTTGCGTAATAACCAGCTAACTGAGATCAACTATGTCAGCCAACTCAGCCAGAAGGACTCATCTGCCTATATCAGCTACCATGCATGCACCGATGACAAAATAGACCATCAGATGCAGCAGCAGTTCGGTATTCACAGCTTGCTGCAATTACCTGTCGTCTATGGCCACGACGATCACCACAACGGCCTGTCTGGCTGCCTGCAGCTGCATAATCTCAGCCGAGGCAAATGCTTTAACCCACAGGATATTGAACAGTTAAGCGGGCTGGTTGCCGCTGCTTCGGCCGCCTTGTACACCGCCCTGCATTTGCCCGAGGATAGCGATCACCTTCAGCAACAACACAGCGAGCCGCGTTACCGCGAGCTGGTGGAATCCACCAGTGACTGGATCTGGGAAGTTGATCATCAGGGGGTATACACCTATGTCAGCCCTGGCGTAACCCAGCTACTGGGCTACCAGCCAGACGAGGTGCTTGGTCGTACGCCATTTGATTTTATGCCCCGCGAGGAAGCGCAACGGGTGCAACAGATTTTCCAGCAACAGTATGCCAGCCAGCAAAAAGCCTTTGATGGCCTGATCAATATCAACCTGCATAAAAATGGCCAGCAGGTGGTGCTGGAAACCAGCGGCATTCCGGTAAATGATGAAGATGGCAATTTGCAGGGCTACCGTGGCATTGATCGTGACATTACCCAGCGGGTTAAAATCGACCAGAAACTGTTGCGTGCCAAACAGGAGGCGGAGTATGCCAGCCATGCCAAGTCGGAATTTCTTTCCCATATGAGCCATGAATTACGCACGCCGCTGAATGCCATACTCGGCTTCGCACAGATTCTGGATATGAATGCACACAAATTCGACCAGCAGCACCAGCAGAATATCAGGGAAATTATGCATGCCGGTGACCACCTGCTTAACCTGATTAACGATGTGCTGGATCTGGCAAAAATTGAATCCGGTCGGCTCGACCTGCACATTGAATCGGTTGATGTGTGCATGCTGATCAAACAGTGCCTGTCACTGATCCATGGCCAGGCCCGTCGCCGTGGAATTGAGCTGGTGGAATGCCAGCCGCAGGATGCATTCGTCTGCCACGACTTTCATGTCGTCGCTGATTTAATCCGCTTAAAACAGGTGTTTCTTAATATCCTTTCCAATGCAGTGAAGTATAACCGGGACAATGGTCATATCAGTGTCAGCCTGCAGCCACTTGATCAACAACGCCTGCGTATTCATTTTACCGACACCGGCCACGGCCTGAGCGCGGATGAAATTGCCCAGCTGTTTACCCCCTATCACCGGCTCAAGGCGAATAACAAAATTGAAGGCGCGGGTATCGGGCTGGTGATTACCCGGCAGCTGATCGAACTGATGGGTGGCGAGCTCAGTATTGAAAGCCTGCCTGGCGAGGGCAGTGTATTTTCGGTAACACTGGATCTGGCAACAGAGTAGAAAAACCTAAGGAACCTCTGAAAAACTCAGAGGTTCCGCGG
>DATCTK010000007.1:0-6072 GCA_036567985.1 Gammaproteobacteria bacterium
GCTATGAGAAGGTATTTTCTTAGATAAGGTTTTTGATTGCACTATCTTCGTTGCCGGGTCGTGCTGGAGTGCCGTCCAGGCACATCAGCACTCAAAATCACGTCCTGTGATTTTGTCCCTATGCAGAAAGCATTTTCGGCAAGTGACAGGGAAAGGGTGACACAATCGGTTGCTTTGTCGGGTTTATCTGGCATGGCACTAACAAGATCCAGTTCATTTTGACTGATTCCTATGCTCCTGCGTGGGAACCCTTTCTGTATTATGCGGGTTAATTTAATTAAAAACTCACTGTGTGCATGCGTTCCCACGCGGGAGCGTGGGAACGAGCATGACTTTATTGCGCTTATTTGCGTTCATTTGCGTTCATTCGCGTTTTCTTTTTCTTCTTAGCTGTTACGTTTCTGCAACCCTGCCAATCCCTTAACCATCGCCCGTACATCATGCCCCACCGCCAGTGTGGCAGGGATGGTAAACAGGGTTACCAGAGTGGCAAACATCAGCCCCCAGGACAATGCCAGCGCCATGGGTGCTACAAACGGGTCCATGCCGCCCCAGCCATAAGCGGTTGGCAACAGCCCCACCACCGTGGTGGTTGCGGTTAATAACACCGCGCGCAGGCGACGACGTCCGGCCATGATAATAGCCTCATGCACCTCCATGCCCTGCTGTCGGGCGCGTTGTATAAACACCAGCAGTATCAATGAACTGTTTACCACCACGCCACTTAGCGCCACCATGCCCATGGTGGAGAAGAATGACAGTGGCATGGGTTTCCACCACATATCATGGAAATAGAAACTCAGGATCACACCAATCGCGCCAAACGGAATCGCCAGCATCACAATCAGTGGATACACCATATTATTAAACTGGATCGACAGAATAAAGAAGATCGCCACCAGCGCAAACACCAGTGCAATTAACAGACTCACAAACGATTCCTGGTTTTTTTCCTGCTCGCCACCATAGTTCACCGTGACCCTGTCCTCAACACCGGCCAGCCAGCGGGATTCATTTTCCTGCACCAGCTGATTCAGTTTAAGACTGGACAGCACCTTACTGTCAATATCCGCTACCACGTTCACAATGCGGATCCCGTCTTTATGACGAATCGTGGTGTAACCCTTATGCTGCTCCAGTGTGGCAATCTTGTGCAGCGGCACCAGTCCACCGCGATTATTGGGAATTAACACCTGCTGTAACTGTTCCAGTTCAAGTTTGCCTTTTGAAGGAAAGCGAATAGTCACATCCACTTCTTCCGTGCCCTTGCGAATATTGGACACCACCAGGCCATCGGTGGCTGCACGCACATGACGCGACACAATATTCAGGTCGATGCCCGCATAACTGGCGAGCTTGCGATCCAGTTTAACGTGCAGTTCATCGTCACCGGGTTTGAGACCACTGTCGATGGTAGTAACCCCTTCCACGGTTTGCAGGTAATCCATCAGCTGTTGCGCCGCCTGCTCTGTGGCGGCGGTATCAAAGCTATTGATTTCCGCTTCCAGTGCACGTCCCAGTGGTGGCCCGGCTGAAATCAATGTGGATGAAATATTTAACGCCGGGTATTTCTGTTCAAGATAATCGGTGATTTTATCCATGTCATCAATCGCGTTATGCTGCTCACGCATTACCGCCGGTATATAGATGGCACGAATCTGCCCGTAGCGACTGCCGCGCTGGGTTAAGGGGTCACCCTCATCCATCGACACATCACCGCTTTGTGCAATAGTGGCATCGAGGTATTCGTCCTTGATATGTGAACGCATATCGCTATCCACATCACGCAGTATCTGCCGCATCTCCTTCAGCGATGTACCCGGAGGTGCAGTGACGCGCACCACGTATTCTTCGACGCCTACCGGCGGAAACAGCTGGAACTGTAATTTTTCCTTGGCAAGATAGCCCGCAGCAAACAGAATCGCGAATGACACAAGGAATGTAATCCAGCGATAATGCAGTGATTTTTCCAGTCCCCAGGCATAACCTTCTTCCAGCGCCACCAGCCAGCGACGTTCTTTGGGGTGTTTATTGGGGTTGGTGACATGGGCCACATGGCTGGGCAGAATCAGAAATGATTCCAGCCAGGATAAAATTAACAGACTGATCACCACGATGGGTATGGCGATAATAAATTTACCGATCATCCCCGACATAAACATTAACGGCAGGAATGCCGCAATGGTCGTGAGAATGGTGGTGGTCACCGGACCCATCAGTTCCACCGCGCCTTTAACTGCAGCCTCCACCGGGTTCAGACCTTTTTCCATATGGTGGGTTATGTTCTCACCGATAATAATCGCATCATCCACCACCATGCCCAGCACCAGGATAAAGCCCATCATCGAAATCAGATTGAGGGTAATGCCCAGGTAATACATCAGCGCAATACCGCTCATAAAAATAATCGGCAGGCCCCAGGTGGTGGTCATGGCCACGGAAAAACGCAGGAACAGCAGCAGTGAAATAAACACCAGCACAATCCCCACCATGCCATTATTGGTGAGTACACCCAGTCGCATACGTGCGAAGCGGGAAAAGTCCTGGAAGGATTTGACCGTAATGTCTTCACCGTGCAATTGCGGTATGGTTTGCAGATAGGGTTTTACCCGGTCGATGGTATGAATAATATCCGCATCGGATTTTTTCAGCACCAGTAATGACACCGCCGACTGGCCTTCAACATCGTGTAATGTGCGCGGTTTCTGCAGTGCTTCACTGATAGTGGCGATATCACCCAGTCGCAATACATTACCCGCCGCATTGGCACGGATCACAATATTTTCCGCGTCTTCTATGCTGGTAAATTCGCCCACAATACGCACCGACTTCTGCCCTTCAGGCGTATCAATATCACCGCCCGGTGTATTCAGGTTCCAGCCCTGCAGTACCTGTGCAATCTGGTCAACCGAAACCCGTGCCTGCTGCAGTTTCTGTGGATCCACCACCACGCTGTATTCGGCCTTGCGGTCACTCAGCACCAGCACCTTGGCCACGCCATCGATGGCCAGTAGTTCTTCTTTTACCTTGTCACCCAGGCGCTTCAGTGCAAGTTCGTCACGATCGGCGGAGAGCGCCACCCGCAATACCGGAAACACCGAGCCATCCACTTCTGTTACAAACGGATCATCCAGCAGATTATCCGGCAGGGTGGCGCGATCTACCGCCAGTGAAATATCCGAGGTGAGACGATCTCGGCGTGGCGAGTCAGGATCCACTTCCATGGATATTCGCCCGGAACCGGGAAACGCCATGGAAATCATTTTATCGATGCCTTCAATTGAGCGCAGTTCCTGCTCAATGGGTGTAATCACCAGTTGCTCAACTTCACTCGGTGAAGCACCGGGGTACACCACATCAATCTGGATGATATCCAGATTCACATTGGGAAAGGCTTCCACCTTCATAAACAGCAGGGCCACAGTCAGGCCCAGTGCAATCAGGAACACCGAAATCAGGTTAACTACCAGGCTGCGTGTCACCAGAAAATGAATTGCCGCGCGCATTAGTTTTTATCCTGTTGACTTGTTGATTCGGTTGTTAAAAATGGAATCTCCGGGCGTACCACGGTTTGCCAGATTGAACCGATCAGTAAATCCAGCTGGTAGTATCGACGTGCCAGTTCAATTTTCTGCAGTTCATAGGCCAGCTCGGCGCTGGACAGTTGTGCCTCGAAATCAATGATGCGATCGGTTTCAATGCGGCCGTCTTTATAACGTTGTGTGGCTTCGCGCAGTTTGGCCGATTCGGCGCGTACACTGCTGGCAAAGGCCTGCACCGCTGCCTGTGCAGATTCGGTTTCAGCCTGTAAACTGGCTACCCGGTATTGCAGATTCTGCAGCAGCAGTTTTTTATCCTGTAACACCAGTTCCCTGTCCAGGTGGGCCTGGCGCAATTCTGCATCCAGTCCGCTTTTATCCAGGCCACGGCGGAACTCCAGGCTGACACCGCCCACCAGCTGTGACTCGTCAAAATCACCCACTGCCACATCACCCTGGTTGGTTTCATTACCCAGGTACATCACCAGGTCGAGCTGGTCCTGGCGTTTGTCGCGGCTTAGACGAATTGCGCTATCGGCAAGTAATAAACGGGCTTCAAGCTGTTTGAGTGCTGCATCCTGCTGCATAGCACGGGCATAGAGTTCGTCATAGGCTTTGGGTACATCCTGTTGCAGTTCAATCAGGGGCACAAATTCCTTTTGCCATTGCTGATCCATTAAACGGTTCAGGCTCACCATCTGCTGTTGCCATAGCACCTGCAAACTCTGTTTGTCTGCGCGATTGGTGGCAAGTCGTGCATCAATCTGCAGCATGTCTTTCTCTTCCGACAAACCCAGCGAGACTTCACTGGCAATGTAATCTTTCAGACGCAGGCTACGTTGTATGGCCTTGTCCGTATTCTGGATGCGCACATGGGTGGTGGCAGCCGCCAGATACACGTCAAGCACTTCAGTCGCCAGACGATCATACAGCGCGATAGTCTCACCCTGCGCCAGTTGCAATGCAGCAGCCGCGGCGGTTTTGCTTTCCTCATACTGGGAATTTTCCGAACCCTGCTGCAGCGGGTGGCGGTAATTGATGTCCAGCCGGGTTTTGGTGGATGGATTGGGAATGGTCGGCGCGAAACTGTCTTCCGCATCGTCTCTCAACATGCTGGCGTTAAAACCCAGATCACCACCGCTCTGCAAACGCCGACTCAGCCCCGCACCCAGATTCACCCGGTCGGTGGCGGTACCAATCAGACTGGTTTCCCGCGCCACACCTGCATTGGCATTAAGCTGCCATGACAGTTGTGATTCAGCTTTGATACTGTCCTCCCGGGCTTTTTCAACCTGCAGGGTCGCCAGCCTGATCGAAGGATAATGGTCGATTACTTTCTGTAACACCTGCTGTAATGTCAGCTGCTGAGTCTGTGCCATCAGCTGTGCTGGCATCAGTAGCAATGCAGCCATCACCACCGTCACTGGTTTAATCAAGGTTCTGTCCTCCACTGCGACTGGCAATCGGCGTGTCCTGTAGCAGCGAGTTGAGTATAAATTCGCAATGCAGCTGTAAATACTGTTGTGTGCCGGCATCGTCATCGTAGGGTTTAAGCGAGTGCATCCAGATGGTGGCCTGCACCAGCGGGGCAATCACCAGCCGCGCTACCGTCTCCGCATCATACTGGCGAAACTCGCCGCGCTGCATACCCCGCTCAATCACCCGGCTGAACAGTTTGCGCGAACGGGTTACCACATTCAGGGTGAAGTAGCGTGCCAGCTCGGGAAAGTTACCCGCCTCGGCGGTAATGATTTTGGGAATGGCGGACAACGATGAACAGGCCACCCCCAGCCACCAGCCATTAATCATCTGTCGCAGCAGATCCGCCTGGCTGCCGGTTGAGGCATTCACCATCGACTCCACCTGGTCCAGCTGGGGTGTAATCCGCTGCTGCACCACCTGGTAGAAAATCGCTTCCTTATTGGAGAAATACAGATAGAGCGTGCCCTTGGAAATGCCCGCCGCATTGGCCACATCCTGCATACGGGTTGCGCTGAAACCCTTTTCACCGAACAGGCGCAGCGCCGCATCGAGGATTTCTTCTGGCCGTGCGTCCTTGCGGCGCTGCCAGCGGCTGTTGCTGTCGTCTGCTAAAGATTCTTTGGCTGGGCTGATCGGTTGCACGCTGCTTCCTTAAATGACTAATCGGTCAGTTATAAATCATTACTGACTGAGTGTCCAGTTTTCGATACTCTTATGGATAAGCGCTGGTGGGATTACAGCTGAACCTGAAACTCCGCCAGCAACGGCAGGTGATCTGACAGGCTACGCCAGGGGGACTCCCGCAGGCATTCACTGGAGCTAACGGTGAGGCCACGACTGTAGATGCGATCCACTGACAAAAATGGCAACCAGGCAGGAAAGGTTCTGGCACATCGCCCGGACTGTTGCTTGAACACCTCACAAAGCCCCAGCTGGCGTCGCAGGTAATTATCCGACCAGCCCTGCCAGTCATTGAAATCCCCGGCAATAATCATCGGCTCATGTTCCGGCACCGTGGCATTAATGCGCTGCACCAGTTTTTTTACCTGAC
>DATCTK010000008.1:0-32777 GCA_036567985.1 Gammaproteobacteria bacterium
TCCTGCCCTTCGCCCTTCGGGCCAGGGTGATAAAAAACATCACCCTGTTTAAAATTGTTCCAGACAATTTTATCGAACCTGCTACCCTCGGCTTAGAAGGCCGATGCTCTATCCAGATGAGCTACAGGCGCAGATTAGTAACCTGTCCGTCCTGCCAGGGCAGGATTACTCCGGGCGTCCTGCCCTTCGCCCTTCGGGCCAGGGTGATAAAAAACATCACCCTGTTTAAAATTGTTCCTGACACTTTTATCAAAACTGATCAGTGCCTGTAGCAACTGAACGTGAAACAGCTGATCGGTACGCTTGCGGCTTATGATCAACTATTCAAATCTGGCCTGGAGAACAGACCGGAGTAGAGAGATTACAAAACACATCCCTGTGTTTTGCCCTGCGGGTGATGCTTCGCATCCTGCAAATTGCTCCCGGCAATTTGCTCGAACTCTCCCGTTCTCATCTCTCTCTATCCTTCTAATTAACTGATCAGCGCGTTTAGTGCGCTATGACCAGCCAATTCAAATCTGGTCGGGGTAGAGAGATTACAAAATACATCCCTGTATTTTGCCCTGCGGGTGATGCTTCGCATCCTGCAAATTGCTCCTGGCAATTTGCTCGAACTCTCCCGTTCTCATCTCTCTCTATCCTGCTAATTAACTGATCAGCGCGTTTAGTGCGCTATGACCAGCCAATTCAAATCTGGTCGGGGTAGAGAGATTCGAACTCCCGACATCCTGCTCCCAAAGCAGGCGCGCTACCAGACTGCGCTATACCCCGTTTTCTATACTTCTTTTATTAGACTTTCGTCCTGTTTAGGCCGACTCAATGGTCTGCAGTTAGCTGCTGGCCTAACACTCAATTAGTGGCTATCGCATCACTAAATGAGGATGCGGATATTACGCATATCCGCGTTAGAGGTCAACAAATTCTTCTGCAAACATTCACTTAACTATTTTTTATTATAGACCGCCACTTGTACATGCGGGGCCTGGCATGAGAAAATTCGCCGCACATTTTATCCGGACTCTTCAAAACCCATGCCTGCAAAAATTATCGACGGTAAACAGATCGCCAACAACCTGCATAACACCATAAAACAGCGTGTTGACGCACGCCTTGCCGCGGGCAAGAAGGCGCCCGGGCTGGCAGTGGTACTGGTGGGTGAAGATCCGGCCTCGCAGGTATACGTACGCAACAAGCGCCTGGCCTGCGAGAAAGTCGGCATTATCTCCACCGCCTACGACCTGCCTGCCAGCACCAGCCAGCAGGAACTGGATGAGTTGATCGACAAACTCAATGCCGATGACAACATCCACGGTATCCTGGTGCAGTTCCCCTTGCCCGAGGGCCTGGATGAATCGGCGGTTATCGAGCGTATTTCTTCTGATAAGGACGTAGACGGCTTTCATCCATACAACCTGGGGCGTCTGGCGCAACGCAAGCCGGCACTGCGCCCCTGCACTCCCTATGGTGTAAAACTGTTGCTCGACTCCACCGGCGAGGTCTACAAGGGCCGTAACGCGGTGATTGTCGGTGCCTCCAACCATGTGGGCCGCCCCGCCGCTTTGGAACTGCTGCTTGCCGGTGCAACGGTCACCAGCACTCACCGTTTCACCAGTGACCTGGAAGACCATGTGCGCCGTGCCGACATTGTAGTGGTGGCCGTGGGCAAGCCGGGGCTGGTAAAGGGCGAATGGATAAAAGACGGTGCTTCGGTGATCGACGTGGGCATTAACCGTCAGGCCGATGGCAGCCTGTGCGGCGATGTGGACTTCACCGAAGCCTCAAAACACGCCGCCTGGATTACCCCGGTGCCCGGTGGTGTGGGACCTATGACCGTCGCTGTGCTGCTGCTCAACACCCTGGATGCCGCCGAAAACCTCGATTAACCCTCTGTCCGCATCCACACCTGCCATGCGGACACTTGTCAGCGCACGCCACTGGCTGGCAGCAGAAGTTGTGACACTGCAAATAAGTTTGCTGCTACACTAAAGCCCTGTTCAGTTAACTGCCTGATTGTGAAACCTTTTTATGCACACTGCACTGAGTGAGACCATCATTCTACTGGCGATTTCAGTGATTGCGGTGGCTATTTTCCGCCGCATCAAGTTACCGCCTATCCTCGCCTACCTGACCGTGGGTGCCCTGCTGGGCCCCCATGCGGCGGGTCTGGTACAGCAATCCGATACCCTGCATTTTCTCGCTGAGGTGGGCATTGCCTTTCTGCTGTTCAGTCTGGGGCTTGAGTTCTCCCTCAATAAACTGATTTCCAATCGGCGTGCGGTGGTCGGTCTGGGAAGTGCACAGGTGCTGATCACTCTGGGTGTGGTCAGCCTCACCGCCTGGTTGCTGGGGACCAGCGAAGAAACCGCGTTTGTTATCGGCAGTGTGATAGCACTGTCATCCACCGCCATTGTGATCAAGCAGCTGGGAGAACAGCTGGAAACCGACTCACGCCACGGCAATGCCTCCATCGCCATTCTGCTGTTCCAGGACGTGGCGGTGGTACCCATACTGGTGATTATCCCGGCGCTGGCCAGTGACAGTGATACTGCCTTTATGCTCGATCTGGGCTACAGCTTTGCCATGGGTGTGGTAGTCACCGTGGTAATGCTGGCAATTGGCCGCTGGCTGTTACGCCCGATTTTCCATGAAATTGCCTCGGCTCACTCCGCCGAACTGTTTACCCTGGCGGTATTACTGGTTGCACTGCTCTCCGCCTGGGCCACCGAATCCGCCGGGCTGTCTATGGCGCTGGGGGCATTTCTGGCGGGCATGATGCTGAGCGAAACTGAATTCAAGCACCAGATTGAAAATGACATCCGCCCCTTCCGTGATGTACTGCTCGGCCTGTTCTTTATTACCGTGGGTATGCTGCTGAATTTCGACAGCCTGTTGCCAATTCTGCACTGGGCGATCGTGCTGGCGGTTGCGGTGATTATTGGCAAGGCGCTTATTATTATGTTGTTGAGCCAAATGATTACCCGAGCCGACAGCGGCGTATCCATGCGCACCGGCCTGGTGCTGGCGCAGTGTGGTGAATTCGGCTTTGCGATTATGGCACTGGCCGCCAGTTATCAGCTGCTGCCGGAGGCCGAATCACAGCTGCTGCTGGCCACCGTGATTCTCACCATGATCGCCACGCCGTTTCTGGTTAAATACAATGGCCTGCTGGCGAAAAAACTCACCGGCAGTTACCTGCAAAATCGCGAGCAGACAGTGGACAGGGTGGCGGCCAGAGCCGGAAAAATGCAGGATCATGTGGTGATTTGCGGTTTTGGTCGCATCGGCCAGAACATCGCCAAGATTCTGGATGCGGAAAAACGCAGCTATTTCGCCCTCGACTACAATGTCGACCTGATTACCAATGCCGCCAAGGCCGGTTACAAGGTTGCATTTGGAGACTCCACCCATCGCGACATACTGCTGGCGACCGGCATCGAACGGGCCTCGGTGCTGGTGATCTGCCATGACAGTGTGGGCTCTGCCGAAAAGACCCTGCGCCAGGCAAAAGCGATTCGCCCGGATATCCCGGTGCTGGTGCGTACCCAGGACGATACCTATTACAGCAAACTCACCGAGGCCGGTGCCACTGAAGTGATTCCAGAGACACTGGAGTCCAGCCTGATGATGGCCTCCCATGTGCTGTCGATTCTTGGCATGCCGATGGCGAAAATCGTGCGCCGGGTGCAGGAAATGCGCAATAACAAATACGCCACCATGCGCGAGTTCTTTCATGGAGAGGAAGCCAATGACCTGGAATTACCGGATGATGTGCGCAAGCGTCTAGTGAGCATCACCCTGCCCGAAGGGGCGTTTGCAGTAGGTAAAAGACTCGAAGAGCTCAGACTGACCGAATTCGGTGTTAGCCTGCACAAAAATCGTCGCGATGACGTGAACGTGATTCCACCAAATGCCAGCAAACCCCTCAAAGCAGGCAATGTGCTGGTACTGTTCGGCATCCCTGAAGCGCTGGAACACGCCGAGGGTTACCTGCTTAATGGATGACCAGAAGACTGAGCAGGGTAATGACGAGCCTGCAAATCAAAATTTCATCGCTTAGCCAAATCCATCACACTCCTGGAAAAGGACACCTGTCATTCGCTTGATAAAGGCGTAACATCTGTACCCATGTAGTGTTATGTTAACCATTCACATTGAGGTATAAATGATGAACACACTGACCCGTAAACTCAGCCAGGTTTCCCTGTTATTAAGTGCCGGCCTTATACTCGCCGCCTGTGGCAGTGGCGACTCCGCCGGTACAGACACCAACCTTGTGACCCTGAAAATTACCGATGCGCCGGTGGATGAGGCAGACGACGTCTGGGTTGAATTCACCGCGGTCACCTTCAAATCGGAAGAGGATGAAGACCACACTTTTGAACTTGACCCAGCACAGCGCATCAACCTGCTGGCACTGCAGGGCAGCGACAGCCAGGCCTTACTGGAAAACGTCGAGATTCCCGCCGGCAATTACAACCAGATTCGACTGGCGGTGAATGCCGAGTTTGATGATGTGATGGACTCCTATATCACTATCGATGGCACACAGCATGAACTGCGTGTACCCAGCGGCAGTGAAAGCGGCCTTAAACTCAATACCCCATTCACCATTGCCGAAGGCACAACCGGTATGACGGTTGCGAATGAAAACTCGGTTTACACCATTGATTTTGATTTACGCAAATCGATTGTTAACCCGGTGGGCCAGCCCGGCTATTTCCTTAAACCGGTACTGCGCCTGGTACAGAATATCAATACCGGTACTATTAGCGGTAATGTAAGTGATAGCCTTTTAGTCGGCACCAACTGCTCTGATCAGAATCCGCTGACTGGCAATGCTGTGTATGTATTTGCCGGTGAAAATATCACCCCGGATGATATCGATGGCAACGAGCCAGATCCGATCACCACAGCAATGGTGAATTTCAACGATCAAAGCGGACTCTACAGCTATGAAGTGGGCTTTATCTCCGAAGGCAATTACACCCTGGCAATGAGCTGCAGCGCAGACCTGGATAATATCGACACGGATGACAGCACCGTATTGTTTGACGCGGTTGATAATGTCAGTGTAGTTGCGGGTGAAAATACCGAACACAATATCAACTAGGCAGATACGATATCTGGCTGATTGAGTACACCTGAAAAAAACGCGAATAACGCACTAAAGTGCTAGAGTACTTTAGTGTGTTATTCGCATTTTTCTTATGACTTCTTATGACTTCTTATACCAGGGGAAATCTCCCCCTGAACCATAATTATTAAAGGGTGAATCCGCTTCGCTTGATCCACCCTGTCTATTTTTTATTCGCGTTTATTTGCGTTCATTTGCGTTTTCTTTTTATGCCTGTCAGGTTTTATAATAACCGGCGCTATTAAATTCACCTGCCTTCGATTTTCAAAACCTCACGGGTCATATCAATCACACTGTCGGGATTGAGCGAAATCGAATGAATCTTCTGTTCCACCAGCCAGTGGGTGATTTCGGGAAAGTCCGATGGTGCCTGACCACAGATACCGACATACTTATCGACCTTATTACAGGCATCGATTGCCATCTTCATCAACACCCTAACCGCTTCATCCCGCTCATCAAAACCACTGATCAAACCGGAATCACGATCAACGCCCAGGGTGAGCTGGGTTAAGTCATTGGAGCCAATGGAGAAGCCGTCGAAGTCCTGAAGAAACTCGTCAGCCAGCAGTGCATTCACCGGAATTTCACACATTAGAAATATTTTCAGATCATTCTCACCACGGCGCAAACCACACTCACCCAGCGTATCCAGCACGGTGCGGCCTTCCTGCACACTGCGCACAAAGGGAATCATGATATCCACATTGTCCAGCCCCATGCTTTCCCGCACCTGCTTAATGGCCCGGCATTCCAGCTCGAAACAGTCCCTGAAGTCATCCGAGTAATAGCGATAAGCACCACGGAAGCCGATCATCGGGTTTTCTTCTTCCGGCTCATACAGCTTTCCGCCCCTGAGCGAGGCATATTCATTGGACTTGAAATCCGACATGCGCACAATCACCTGGCGCGGATAAAACGCTGCGGCAATCATGCCCACACCTTCCGCCAGCTTCTGCACATAATATTCTGTGGGGCTTGGGTAACCGCAAATCAGTTCGGCGATCTCGACTTTTAAATCTGCCGGCAGGTTGTCATATTCCAGCAAGGCCCGTGGATGCACGCCAATGCTGTTATTAATAATAAATTCCAGCCGCGCCAGTCCCACACCATCCACCGGCAGGGCCGAGGACTCAAAGGCGATTTCCGGGTTTGCCAGGTTCAGCATAATGCGGGTTTTCGGCGTTGCCAGCTGGCTGATATCAATTTTATTTTCTTTAAATGCGAGTTCACCGGGGTAGACAAAACCCGCGTCTCCTTCGGCACAGGACACGGTGACCGGCACATTGTTTCTCACCCGGTCAGTGGCATCCCCGCAACCGACAATCGCCGGTATGCCCAGCTCACGGGCAATAATTGCTGCGTGACAGGTGCGACCGCCGCGATTGGTGACAATTCCCGCGGCCACTTTCATCACCGGTTCCCAGTCGGGGTCAGTAATGTCGGTAATCAGGATTTCACCGGGCTTGAGGCGGTGCATTTCCGTGGCATCGGCAATCACACAGGCCTTGCCTGCAGCGATGCGCTTGCCCACACTTTTTCCCGTCACCAGCGGTGCAGGCTTATCTGTGGCCTCCAGTTTATATTGCAGCTGGTACTGTTTGTTTTCCTGGGAGGTTACGGTTTCCGGGCGCGCCTGCAGAATATACAGGTCACCCGTTTCACCGTCTTTTGCCCACTCTATGTCCATGGGGCGACCATAGTGCTGTTCGATGGCAACCGCATAGCGTGCCAGTTGCAGCACATCGTCGTCATTAATACAGAAGCGCTGCTGGTCTTCCATGGATACCGGCACATTGCGCGTCGACAGGCCAGCGGTGGAGTCCTGACTGTACACCATGCGCAAAGCCTTGCTACCCAGCTGGCGACGAATAATCGGTGCCTTGCCATCCTGCAGTGTGGGTTTGAATACATAGAATTCATCGGGATTCACCGCACCCTGTACCACATTTTCCCCCAGCCCCCAGGCGCCGTTTATCAGCACTACCTTGTCAAAGCCGGATTCAGTATCAATGGTAAACATCACCCCGGATGAACCGGAATCGGCACGCACCATTTTCTGTATACCAATCGACAGAGCCACATCCATATGCTTAAAGCCTTTATGCACACGGTAGGAAATGGCGCGGTCGGTAAACAGCGAGGCATACACCCGCTTGCAGGTGAGCAATAAATTACGTCGTCCGGAGATATTCAGGTAGGTTTCCTGCTGACCCGCAAAGGACGCGCCTGGCAGGTCTTCTGCGGTGGCGGAACTGCGCACCGCCACGCCAACATAACCGTGTGATTCCTCACCCAGTTTTTCATAGGCCTGCACAATTTCTTCTGCCAGTGCATCTGGCATCTCGGCATGTAATACCCAGCTGCGAATTTGCCGCCCCACCAGGGCCAGTTGTTTTACATCGCTGCTGTCCAGGCCATCCAGTGCCTTACCAATCTTTTCTTCCAGCTGATTGTGTTGCAGGTAATAGTGATAGGCTTCGGAGGTGGTGGCAAAGCCATTGGGAACCGTAATGCCGGCAGCGGACAGGTGTTGGTACATCTCACCCAGCGAGGCATTTTTACCGCCCACCTGTGGAATATCATCGATACCGATCTCAGAAAAGAAACGCACAAAACGCATAGGACTACCCTTTTCATTTAGCTACAGTGGCTAACTCAGAGTATACGCAAAATAGAGACAAAATGAATGTGACGATTTATAGCCACCGCGCGCAGTTCCGGCGGGGTATAGCACTCAGAAGCGACCATGCTCCAGCATCAGCAGTGTGCAGTCTTTTACAAAGGGAATGTCATTGTGCAGCAGCGCCAGCTCCAGTTCGTCGCTTTCAGTGCCGGGATTTAGAATCACCCGACCGGGATTGAGTTTTACAATCTCCTCAATCAACGGGCCAATGCGCTGCGGGCCAATGTACAGCGTGAGCGTATCCACCTCGACATCAATCTGCCCCAGTTGATGCTTCACCACCAGGCCATCAATTGACTCAAGATTAGGGTGCACCGGAATCACATGGTAGCCGTACTCCTGCAACAGGTTAATCGCTTTATAGGCATAGCGATGTGGCTTGTTGCTGGCACCGAGGACGACGACCTGTGGATTTCGCATAAGCGGTTCAGCTATTCAGGTGTTCAGGCTTAACGAAGTTAATCGCCTGGGGCGGAGTGTATTCACGATCATAAATCAGGCTGATCTGCATTTCGCCATTCTGCTCCTTGCCACTCACCTGCTTCAGGTCCGGCAGGCGGGTTGCCAGGTACGCCATACTCGCGGCAATCAGCTGTTCATTATCGTCTTTAATCGCCATCATCAGCTGGTTGGCGATAAACTGCGCTTTCTGCTCCATGTCAGGTGCAAAGATATTGCCCTGACCACTGGGAATACCATCCTGCATTTTTTCATCCATTTTATTCAGGTATTCAAGTTGATGTTCGGGCAGTGACTTGTCACGGTCATATTCAATAACCGCCTCACCGTTTACCACAGCGACCAGTAGACTCATAACGCATATCCAGGTGATTCAATAATCCCCGCATATTATCATATTTTTAGTCGCCTATAAGCCGTGATAAGCTTCCCCATAGATTTTTGTAATACGAAGCAAAATACCGATAGAAAACCACAAAATCACTCAGGACATGCCATGACTCAAGCCAACAGCACACCGCCCTCTGCCCTGCTACTGATTGCTACCGGCTGCCAGCACTGTCCCAGCGTGTTACAGAGCCTGTCCGAGCTGATCAAGGAAGGCAAGCTGGCCAGCCTGGAAGTGGTGAACATTGTCAGCGCGCCGGAACGTGCGCAGGCACTGAATGTGCGTTCTGTACCCTGGGTTAAAATCGGCGAGTTCGAACTGGTGGGCATGAAAAGCAAATCCGAGCTGCAGCAATGGATCGAAAAAAGCAGCCAGTCTACTGACGCTACCAGCGATAAAGCCCTTGATATGGTGGACTACTTCGAGGAACTGCTCAGTAACGGTGAGCTCGACAAGGTGCAGCAGCTGGTGGAAAGCAAACCACAAACCATGCAGGGCCTGTTCGATATTATGCAGAACGACCAGTCCAGCCTGTCCGCACGTCTCGGGGTGGCGGCGGTGATCGAGTCACTGGCGGGCAGTCATCTACTGATCCAGCAGGTGGACACACTGGGCAACTACTGCAAGGATAAAAATCCACGGGTACGCAATGACGCCTGTTATTACCTGGGCTTAAGTCATCACAACTCAGCCAGGCGATATATCGAACCCCTGTTGAAAGATGACAATGCCGAAGTGCGGGAAACCGCAGAAGATGCACTGGCAGAACTGCAAGGTTAAAGGGTGTATAAAAGTCGATGAACAAATCATTCCTGAACACTTTCTGGAACACCTTCAGTGCCGTACCCCATCGGCTGTTTTTCTTCAGTGGCGCGGTGCAGCTGTTGCTGCCCATGCTGTTCTGGGCGAGCGAATTAAGCGCACGCTACGGCGTACTGGGCACACCGCTGGACACCATTATTCCCGCCACCTGGGCCCATGGTTTTGTGATGATGTACGGGATTTTTATTTTCTTTATCTACGGTTTTCTGATGACCGTATTCCCGCGCTGGATGCGGTCCACCGCGATTGCCAGGGAGCACTATCTCCCCAGTTTTGTCTGGCTCAATGCCGGTTTACTGATTTTTGAAATCAGCCTGTTTTTCAGTCGAACCTCAGCCCTGACCGGCTTGCTGATTTTCCTGCTGGGCTGGCTGCATGGCATCTATATTCTCTACCGTTCGTTAAAACAAAGCCCGCCGGGAGATAAATATTACGAACGCATACTGCTCAGCGCATTGAGCCTGGGTGCGGTGGGTGCTGCCTGCTTTAGCTGGTTTATCTACAGCGATGACTGGCAGTTTATCAGCCTCGCCTTCAATATCGGCATCTGGCTGTTCCTGCTGCCAATATTGTTTACTGTCAGCCATCGAATGTTGCCGTTTTTTACCACCAATGTTCTGGATAACTATCAGCTGTTTCAGCCACGCGCCAGCCTGTGGATTTTTATCAGCGGCTGCTCACTGCATTTCCTGCTGGAACAGAAACACCTGACCCAGTGGCTATTTATTATTGATATCCCACTGGCAGCACTGGCGCTGTTACACACGCTGCGCTGGCAAATCCAGCGCAGCTTTGTCAATCGGCTGCTGGCGGTGCTGCATATGGCGTTTTTCTGGCTGTTTATCGGCTTTAGCCTGTACAGCGCACAAAGCCTGGTACTGTTTATCAGCGGCGACTATATTCTTAACCGCGCACCGCTGCACGCCATCACCATCGGTTTTATCAGCTCGATGCTGATTGCCATGGCCTCGCGGGTCACGCTGGGTCATTCGGGTCGGCCATTGATACTGGACAGACTCACCTGGCTGCTGTTCCTGGGGCTGCAGCTGGCTGCCGTGTCACGCCTGCTGGCGGATGTGCAATTCCAGCAGGCCGATCTCAACGGCCTGTTTAATCTGCTGGCCGTCAGCCTGTGGCTGGTGTGTGTGTCGATCTGGTTTGCGCGTTTCGCTCCCATGTATCTGCGTAAGCGCATTGATGGCAATCCAGGCTAAGCGGCTTAAACAGCACTCCCATAAACAATACAGGCTTTTTCAGTGCAACTATCCCATATCACTATCCGGTTATCAGCAATATGAACATGCGTCTGTTTAAACATCCCGTTTTTATTATTTTCTGCCTGTTTATTGCCGGCTATTTTTTTATTCAGCAATATGTTGAACAGCAGCTGTCCGATGAACCCGTGGTACTGACACGAGCTGATCCGCCATCAATTATTATGTACAGCTCACAAAGCTGTATGTATTGCCATATTGCCAAGCAGTTTTTTGCCAAACACAATTTACCCTATACCGAATACGACATAGATAACTCACTGGAAAACCGCGATACCTTCGCCATACTCGGCGGCCGTGGCACGCCCTTATTGATTGTAAATAAACAGATTATTCACGGTTACGATGAACGGCTGATACGTGAAGCGCTTTGAAAGCTTTATACGTCCGCACTAAAGTGCAGGAGCACTTTGAACGAGCGAATGCTCGGCCCGAAGGGTGGAGCACAGGACGTGCGGAATAAATGACAGCTCCTGCGCATCCATTCGCTCGCTGAATTAGTGCATCCATGCACGTCAACGCTAATAAACGCAAATTTTTATAATATTATAATCCCTCCCCCTGGGAGGAAGAAGGTTATGGTCAGGGGAGCAAAGTCGCTTACATCTTTCTAAAACCTAACGCCTTCCCCATCCCTCAAGAGAGGGGAATAACCTTAATAATATTTGCGTTTATTAGCGTTCATTTGCGGACTTGAAATGTCCTTTTTGACTAACGACACCCGACTAACGACTTTAAAACCCTGTGCATCTTTGCTACCGGCATCCCTGCCTCACGCAAAATACCGCACATCCTGTGCATAACCGCTACCGGCGTCCTGCCTCTCGCGGAATACCGTACATCCTGTACATAAAAAAAGCCCGTAGCTGTTTCCAGCTACGGGCTTTTTTCGATAATGTTATATCAGCCGATCAGGCGATAGTTACATTAACCGCCTGTGGGCCTTTCTGCCCATCTTCTACTTCGAACTGAACCTGCTGACCTTCAGACAGGGTTTTGTAACCAGGCGCCTGAATTGCACGGAAGTGTACAAACACATCATCACCATTTTCACGCTCGATAAAGCCAAAGCCCTTCTTCTCGTCAAACCATTTTACACGGCCAGTAGTTGTTGCCATGAGTAATCTCCTAAAGACAATTAATAAACGATGGCATACCGCCATACAGTTAGGTGCTGAAAGATGCAGGATTTACTTACGAGTGAACTAGATGTGTGCAAAGGCGTTTCATCAAATTTAGACATAAATAGCCGCTGTAATCTTTACCAGCCATTCAGAGTCTATCCTATCTTTTGCCAAAGTAAAGAATATTTAAGCGCAAAAAACACAAAAAAAATGCGCCCCAAAAGAGCGCATTTTTCATTATTTTTTAACAATCAGATCATAAACTTACAGGGTTAAATCAAGGCAGATTAAACAGTAACCCGCCTGGGTTTATGCGTTAATTATCAGGCATCCGTCACATTTCCTTTCGGTTTTGGCTTCGGCTTACCCTTGTCCTTATTACGCTTGTCTTTTTTCTTTTTCTTCTTTTTGCCGGCGCCCGCTTTTTCGGTTATCGCTTTGCCTACTGGCTTGCGGCCTGCTGGTGCGCCTTTGCCTGCACCGGGCTTACCTCTGGCAGCGCCTCTGGGCGCATGGCCTTCGCTGGCCAGCGGGGTCATATTCAACTGCTGGCCGGACACCCAGGTCTTTTTCAAATGGGCAATTACGTCCTTCGGCAAATCATCCGGCAAATCCACCACACTGTAGTCATCATGTATCTGGATACGACCGATATGCGCACTGTCCATATTTGCCTCATTGGCAATGGCACCGACAATATTGCCCGGTTTTACATCATGCTTGTAACCCACATCAATGCGGTAACTGGCCATGCCGGCAGAGGGTTTTCTATCAGCTGAGCGGCTATCACGACGCGGTGCGCGTTCATGGCTCGTGTCTTTCCTGTGCCGTGGTGCACGCTCTGCACGGGGCGCATTATCCTGTACAAAGGATTCCTTGCGCTGTGGTTTGTGCTGTAACAGAAAAGGCTCTTCACCCTGCAGCAAATAGGATAAGGCCGCCGCGATTTCCAGCGCCGGTACATTATGTTCCTGCTGGAACTGCTCGATCATCTGGTAATAAAAACCCAGTTCTTCGGTGGCCAGGGTGTCACTGATGCGCTGTTTAAACCGGGCAATGCGCTGGTCATTGATCAACTCGGTGGACGGCAGCTCCATCAGCTCGATTTTCTGGCGGGTGGCTTTTTCAATGGCGTTCAGCAGTCGCTTTTCACGGGGCGCCACAAACAGAATCGCATCCCCCTGGCGTCCTGCACGACCGGTACGGCCGATGCGGTGCACATAGGCCTCGGTGTCATGGGGAATGTCATAATTCACTACATGGCTGATTCTGGGCACATCCAGCCCACGTGCCGCAACGTCGGTGGCAATCAGTATATCCAGCTTGCCTTTTTTCAGCTGATCGACAGTTTTTTCCCGCTGGCTCTGCTGAATATCGCCGTTAATCGCCGCCGCTGCATAACCACGGGCCTGCAGCTTTTCCGCCAGGTCCACAGTGGAGGTTTTGGTGCGCACAAAAATAATCATGCCATCAAATTCTTCCGCTTCCAGAATGCGCGTGAGTGCATCCAGCTTGTGGGTGCCACTCACCAGCCAGTAACGCTGGCGAATGCTTTCCGCGGTGGTTGTTTTAAGCTCAATGGTGACCTGCTGTGGGTCATTCAGGTAGGTGGTAGCGATGCGACGAATCTGGCTCGGCATGGTGGCAGAAAACAGCGCGATCTGACGTGTTGGGGGTGTCTGTTCCAGCACCCATTCCACATCGTCGATAAAGCCCATGCGCAGCATTTCATCCGCCTCATCCAGCACCAGCGAGGTCAGCTTGTCCAGTTTGAGCGTACCTTTACGCATATGATCCATCACCCGGCCCGGTGTACCCACCACGACGTGTACGCCGCGCTTTAATGCCTGTATCTGGCCACGGTAATCCTGCCCACCGTACACGGGTAATACATGGAAACCGGGCAGATGCTTGGCGTATTTCTGGAAGGCTTCCGCCACCTGGATTGCCAGCTCGCGGGTGGGTGCCAGCACCAGCACCTGCGGGTCTTTCTGTTTCAGGTCGATATTCGACAGAATAGGCAACGCGAAGGCGGCGGTTTTACCGGTACCGGTCTGCGCCTGGCCCAGCACATCGCGGCCGTCCAGTAACAGGGGTATGGTTTGTGCCTGAATCGCCGAGGGGGTTTCATAGCCCACGTCATTCAGTGCTTTGAGAATTGGGTCAGTTAATGCCAGTTGGTTAAAGGCGGTTACCGTGGAGGTCATCTTGTGTATCCTGCAGTAGAAGGGTCATAGCGCCAGTTCGGCCTGCAATGGGATGAGGCTCAACTGGATAGGTGTCCGGAAGTCGGCTTAAGGGTCTCGCCCGCAAAATCCGATAGATGCAGTACAAGAAGGTGGGGCCATAACTCGAAGAGTGCGCATTATATAGACTTATGCACCCTATTGCATGCTTTATATGGCTGGCCGACACCCGGAGTTTAGACTAAACTGGCGAGCTTTAGCACAAACCACAAAGTTACACAGATGAAAATATGGGTTGATGCAGATGCCTGCCCCACGGTCATCAAGGATATCCTGTTCAAGGCAGCAGAGCGCACCGGGGTATTGATGACCCTGGTGGCCAATCACCCGATACATATTCCCTCCTCCCGCCACATCCGCTTTATGCAGGTTTCCCAGGGCTTCGATGTAGCCGATAATGAAATCGTCGAGCGCATTGCAGCCGGTGACCTGGTGATTACCGGGGACATTCCACTGGCCGCCGATGTTATCGCGAAAAACGCCCATGCGCTCAATCCCCGCGGCGAGCTCTATACCACCGCCAATATCCGCGCGCGGCTGAATATGCGCGACTTTATGGACACCCTGCGCGCCAGTGGCGTCGATACCGGTGGACAGGCTGCACTCAGTCAGCGTGATCGCCAGGCCTTTGCCAATCAGCTGGATAAACTGCTCACGCAATACCTGCAACAGAAGCCCTGAACCGCGAACTTACCCGCCTTCACCATCTCAGCCGGCAGGCCATGGGCAAATGGGTTAAAATGCCGCGCATAATAAAAACAAACATTAATTTTTTCTGCTCACCGGGCAAGTCCCGATTTGAGCACGTATATGGGTAGTAAACCGAATGACAACAAAACAGATTTTACGTGAACGCAGTGGTGACAAATGCGAGCTGTGCGGTGCAACTGAACAGCTGGCAGTGTATGCCGTACCCGACAGCCCAGACGACACAGCAGAGCAAAGCATTTACATCTGTAACACCTGCCGTGTACAGATTGAAGATCCGGACAAGGTGGATGTTAATCACTGGCGCTGTTTAAATGACAGCATGTGGAGTCCGGTACCGGCGGTACAGGTGATGGCCTGGCGCATGCTGAAACGTCTCAGCGCCGAGGGCTGGCCACAGGAACTGCTGGACATGCTGTACTTTGACGAGGAACAACTGGCCTGGGCAGAAGCCGGCATCAAAAAAGGCGGCAATGAGGACAGCGTAGTGCATAAGGACAGCAATGGCGCAGTACTTGAAGCGGGGGATACCGTTACCCTGATCAAGGACCTCAAGGTAAAAGGCGCCAACTTCACTGCCAAACAGGGTACTGCAGTGCGAAATATTTCACTGGTGGCAGACAACCCTGAACACATTGAAGGCAGGGTTGAAGGCCAACGTATTGTGATTCTGACTCAGTTTGTAAAAAAACAGAGTTAAGTATGGCTAAATCCGCACTGATTCACCTCAGTGCGTTTCAACAAACGCTGCGGGGAAAAGAATGAAATCAGCATTGGTGATTATCGCAGTACTGGTTCTGCTGGGCGTTACTTACTTCGCCTGGCTAGCCTATAAATCACAGCAGCCATCTCCCAGCGAATTTCCTGCGGGGCTGCAGAACAATCAACTCAGCCCCTGCCCGGAAAGCCCGAACTGCATCAATTCCGAATACGCTAAAGACCACGAGCATTATATTGCGGCTATCAGCTATCACAACAGAAGTGTGGAAGATATTAACCAGCTACTGCAGCAGACTATTGCCATTAGCGGTGGCCGTATAACCGAGCTTAACGAGTTTTACATCGCATCAATCTACACCTCTCGGCTATTTCGTTTTGTCGATGATGTGGAGTTTCGCATCGATCCGCAACAACAACTGATTCATATACGTTCGGCATCCCGTCAGGGCCACAGTGACCTGGGCGCCAATCGCAAACGTGCACAGAGCATTAAGCAGATATTTACGCAACTCAGTGCTCAGCGCGACACTGAATCATCCAGCAATCAGTAGACTTCACATAAACAATTATGATTTCCAGAACGACGCTGCAAAAAGCGGCAAACAAAAACATTATTGAAGCACAACAGGTGGATGCACTGTATGAGTTCCTGCAACAGGAAGCGTCACACAATGCAGCAGACGAAAGCCGTGACGAACCACTGAAGTTTGTGCGCAGTTTTGGTGATGTGTTTATTACACTGGGGATTATTCTGTTACTGGTGGCCAGCAATAAACTCGCTATCTCCGGCTATTATTACCTGCTGCCCGCCGCGGCCTTTGTGTTACTGGCCGAATGGCTGGTGAAACGTAGCCGACTGTCACTGCCCGGCATTGCCATCCTGATCGCGATACTGTTTTTTATTAACCGGGCACTCAGCATTGAACACCCCCAGGCCAACATCATTACACTTGCAGTACTCGGCGTTAGCAGCCTGTTATTTTACCTGCGCTATCGCATGCCATTCAGCCTGTTGCCACTGGCAATGAGTGCGGTGGCGATTTTTGTACTGCAACTGGGGCTGGATATACTGCAGCAGCCGCTGATTCTGTTAGTACCGGGACTGATTCTATTCAGTATTGCCGTTGCATTCGATGCACAGGACAGCCAGCGCCAGACACACCTGAGTGACAGTGCCTTCTGGTTACACCTGGTAGCCTCGCCGTTGATTGTGCACAGTGTGATGGTGTCGATCCTGTTCAGCGAAGCAAGCTGGACCCACTGGCTCAATAAAGAGTTGCTGATGCTGGTTTTCTTTATCGGTTTTTTTCTGCTGGCACTGCTGCTGGATCGTCGCGCTATGCTGGTGTCTACCCAGTTATATGTGATTTATGCCCTCACCCAGCTGCTGCAACACAGCCTCAGCCCCGGTGAAAACCTGCTGGTTTATCTGCTGATGCTACTGGGCCTGTTTGTGATTTTCTTTGGCACCTACTGGTATAAAACCCGGCGCCTGCTGTTTGCCCGCCTGGCCGATTTACCCGTTGCCCGTTTCCTGCCGGATCTGCAGCTGCAGGACAGCAAACCGCACTCGGTCACTGGTGGTAAATGAACGCACAGCACGGGCTTACAGGCTGTAATGATCACGCACTAACAATTCAATAAACTGTGATTTTGTAGCTGTATTCCCGTTTAACAGCGACTATCATTAAGCTAATAACAACTAACAATGCATGCAGGACAAACAATGAAGTTCGGCAATACCCCCCGGGAGATCGAACATAACCGCAAGGTCTTTCTGATTGCGGTCTATGCCATTGTGGGTGCACTGATTATGGTGCCGCTGGGTTCATTATCCATTATCAATGGCTACACCCTGCTCGGCGAGATATTGATTATCAACGCGGTGTTCAGTCTGGGGCTGATGGTGTACAGCCGCATCACCCAGCAGGTGCGTCTGGTCAGCTACCTGTTCGCCACACAGGGCGGTATTCTCGGCCTTTACCTGGTGCTGCAGGGTGGCATAGAGGGCACCGGTGTCTACTACACCCCGGCGCTGGCGCTGATCATGGTGATGCTGGCGATTACCAGCATGGCTTCCGGCTTTGTTATCAGCTTTATTTTTCTCGCCGCCTTAAACCTCGGCCTCTATGCTGAGCTGTTTGAGATTTATCACTACAGCGAACTGCATAAAAGCCGTATTGTCATCGGCCTGTCCTGCATCCTGATCATGGCGCTGATCGCCGAGTGGATGCGGATCAAATCCTATGCTGCGATCAGCCAGGCAAACAGGCAGCTGAGAGTCGATGCCAATCACGACCCGCTAACCGAACTACTCAACCGCCGTGGCTTCGAAATAGAAATCGAGCGAATGGGGGGCACTGATTTCCCCGCCTCACTGGCGGTGATCGACATCGATCACTTCAAGAAGATCAATGACAAATACGGGCATGATGCAGGTGACATCGCGCTGCAACAGGTGGCGCGCCATCTGAAAAGCAACATCAAGGGCAAGGACCTGATCTGTCGCTGGGGTGGCGAGGAATTTGTCGTGCTGTTCCGCCACACCTCGCTCAGAGATGCGGAGACCGTGCTCAATCAGCTGGCAGAGCTCATCCGCTCAAGCACCATCAGCCACCGTAACCAGCATTTCCAGCTGACATTCAGTGCCGGCGTTGCCCGGCTGCGTTACCGTAACAACCTCAGGCGCTGTATGAACCAGGCGGATGAACTGCTGTTCCAGGCCAAGGAAAGCGGCCGTGACCGGATTATGGCAGCGGAGAGTTAATCACCTCCTCTACCCCGCTGAGCAGTGAAATCAGACCCCACCCCGATGGCCGGCTTAACCTCGGGTATTGACTAGAACGAGCGTTCGTTCTAGTCTATTAGTCATTGGCAACCACCTGGTCATACATACCCATGTCCCCACGCGATTCGGTACTGCAAACCGCCCTTGAGCTGTTTACCCACAAGGGCTACTTCAGCACCTCGATGCGTGACATTACCCGTGAGTCACAGGTCAGCACCGGTTCCATCTACCATTACTTCAGGGACAAGGAAGGGGTAGCCGCCGCGCTCTACCAGAGCTTACTGGAGCGCATGCAGCATGAACTACAGCAGATCAGCCAGCAACATGAGAGCGCCGAGGCGCAGTGCCGTGCAGTAATCCACCTGCTTTTCGAGATCGCCGATAGCGAGCCACAGGTGATGGCCTTTATGCTGTACACAAAGCACCGCGAGTTTCTGCCCGCTGAACGCCCCATCTGTTCATCTGTACCCTTTGAGCAGATGCGTGAGATGGTCAGGCGCGGCATGCAGCGGGGTGAAATCCGTGATGGGGATGTGCTGGTGGCCTCCAGCTGCCTGTTTGGTGGCTGTATCCGCATGATTACCGCTGCCCTGGACGGGCTGCTGCAGCAACCCCTCAGTAGCTTCCTGGACGAGGTCTGGGATTACTCCTGGCGAGCGGTAGCAGTACAGGCCTGATTGATTTAGCCCGACACATCAACATTGAATTTACTTTTTAAAAGGCGTACAGATGAAACCATCCCTTAACGAAATCGAAGATCACTGCCTTGGCTGCGTGTACTACCCACCCAATTTACCCGCAAGCGCCTATAGCGAAACTGACTATAACGAGCTGCAACAGAAAAGCTGTTCATTTGATTATCAGCCATACGATCAAGATTGCCAGCAAGCCCGTAGAACCAGTTGCTCGATAGTTGACCTGCAGCAGATGCAAAACCAGTAACCTCACGGAGTCAATCATGAAAAAACTATTTCAAACCACCCTGCTTATGCTGACACTGGCCCTGGCAAGCAGCCTGAGTTATGCCGACAGTCCGATAAACGACCGTGCCGCACTGGCAGATTTAAAAGTTGGCAAGGGCGTGTTTCTGATTGATATAGCCGATGCAAAGAAAATGAATTTCTATCTGGAAGTGATCCAGGGCACGTTCAAGGGCATGCAGGCCCAGGGTGTGACACCTGATTTTGTCCTGGTGTATATTGGTCCCAGTGTGCCATATCTAAGCAGTTCACCGAGTGCGAAGATTGCAGACAAAAACAGCGCCGTACTGATGGAAATTGAAAGCAATGTAGAAAAGCTGGCAGCCCTGGGCATTAAACAGGAAATCTGTGCCGTGGCAACCGAGGTGTTCGGAATTGATAACAGCACATTGTTTGCAGACCTTAATCTGGTCGGTGATGGTTTTATTTCACTGATTGGTTACCAGGCACAGGGCTATCATCTGGTGCCGGTGTTCTAAACCGGCGTACCGACAGGGCGCTCAAACATGTCTGGCTGCAGATAATCAACTCCGCCTTGCACTGACAGGGTCATTGGAGTGCAAAATGGTCCTTTCTGCTGCTATGATGCCACAGTAAATAATCCAGTGAAGTTATAGAAAACACTGGCAATACTGACTCAGGCATGGAATACAAATGACAATCAATTTACAGCCCCTCTTCATGCTCTGCTTGATCAGCACCAGCCTGTGGCAAGCCAGTGCAGTCGCGGCAGACGATAGCGAACACTACACCGGCATGCTGTCAATGGTGCTGGAAAACGACATGTTCTATCAATCGGACAACAACTACAGCAGCGGCATCTCGTTTATCTGGGTACCCACCAAAAACGGCGTGCCTGACTGGGCAGTGAAGATTGCTGACTGGGTGCCCTGGTTTGATGAAACCGACGATATACACCACGGCTATGCCTTCGGCCAGACCATGTATACCTCAAAGGATATTACACTGGAAACCCCGCCACTGGATGATCGTCCCTACGCGGGCTTTCTTTACGGCTCTATCGGCATGGCGATCAGTGATGGCAGACAGCTGGATCAGTTATCCCTAACACTCGGCGTAATCGGCCCTATGTCAGGCACCGAACACAGCCAGAAAATCATTCACCAGATTGTCGGTTCCGAGGAACCGATGGGCTGGGACACACAGCTGCACAACGAAGCTGGCCTGATCCTTAACTACCAGCGCAGCTGGCGTGAAGCAAAAGCCATCAGTTTTCTTGGCAACGAAGTGGAAATCACCCCGCACTTTGGCGGTGCACTGGGCAATATTTATACCTACCTGAATACGGGTGTTACCCTGCGTTATGGCGAACACCTGCCGCTGGATTTTGGCCCGCCACGCATCCAGCCTAGCATACAGGGCTCGGGATTCTTCGCCGCCAGACAACCCTTCAACTGGTACCTGTTTGCCGGCATTGAGGTGCGTGCCGTAGGGCGAAATATTTTTCTTGATGGCAATACGATTCGTGACAGCCGTCATGTTGACAAGGAACAATGGGTGGGTGACTTTCAATGGGGCGCAGTGCTCACTTTTGAAACCCTCCGTGTCAGCTACACCCATGTGAGTCGTTCGAAAGAATTTGAAGGCGGTGCCGAAAGTCATCAGTTTGGTGCACTGAGCCTGACCATGTTGTTTTAATGTGCGACAAATTATTTTACGGGGTGACATCAAACCTACGGCTATATTGACAGATGTTGGGGTTCGTTCCTCACCCCAACCTACTAACTATGGGCTTGCGACAACCTTCCCTGTCACTTGCCGAAAATTCTTTCTACGCAGGGGCAAAATCACAGGGATGTGATTTTGAGTGATGATGTGCCTGGATGGCACTCCAGCACGACCCGGCAACAAAGATAGTACCATCAAGAAACTTATCTAAATAAAAACGCTTTCTCATAGCATTTTTGGGAACCCGCGCTTTTTGCGGGCAAGTGACCGGGAATGGCATTTTCTTGCTTACTTCTTTTTTGCTATAGAAAAAGAAGTGAGTCGCCAGAAAGGCGAAATAGCACAGCTCAAAAGATAGTGAAGGTACGTATATAGATGAAAAATTCAGGTTGTTTGCGTTTTCTCGTTCCCACGTGGGAGCATGGGAACGAGCGCTAGATTGTCTTTCACGATGTAATTGTCTGTAGTTTTTCACCAGAGGGGCGAAACATCAAAGATCAAGATATCGTGAAGGTAAACACAGATAGGGCATTAAGCTGGTTAGCACAGAATATTCCTTATTCACACTCCCCAACCGACCCCAAACGACAACGCTCATATTTTACCCAGGTCGCATTACTCAATTTAGTTTCAGTAAAACTGGCACGATCGATTATTGCATCACGGATACTGGCTTCACTCATATCGGCCTGATCAAACCTTGCTTCGATCAGGTTGGCACTAACAAAATTCGCACCCTTAAGCATGGCACTGGTAAAATTAGCTGCCTCCAGATTAGCGCGTGTGAACACCACCTGTTGGGCGATAATATTTTCGAATTGACCCTTGCTTATTTTTGCACCGGTAAAATCGGAGTTGTTCAGCTGTGCCTGGTTGAATGCGCTATTTTCGATAGTCACCTGATAAAAGTTGACCTTACTGGCGCGTACATCGCTGAAGTCACTGTTACTGATGGTTGCGCGACTCAGGCGTGCCTCATCGAGGATTGCACCCTTAAAGTTACTGTCACTGATATCGGTGTTATTGATACGCGCCTGTTCGAGACGGGCTTTTTCGAAGTTGGTGTTAGCCAGTTTTGAAAAACTTAAATCCGCAGTTTGCATACGCGCACCGGATAAATCGGTGTTGCTTAGATCTACCCGCCTGAGCACCGCCGACTGCAGATCAGCACCGGCCAGATTAAGTCCACTTTTATCACAACCGGTCCAGTTGACGCCGGGGCCAGCAGGATCCTCACATGCCGCCTGTACATTGCCCTGAAAAACAAATATGGCTGCTATCATCAGCAATGCACTGCTGATTTTACTGGCATTATGTTGTAGCTGAATTGATCTCGCAGCCGGCACATCGGGCTGTACGATTAATAATCTGCCTGGGTATTTTGCAGCCAGTTTTTCCCTCAAACAGGGTGTTTTTTTATTACTCATTATTAAACAATCTTTTGATTTTGTTTGCTGATTTGCGCTTTTTTAATCGGCGTATTAAGAATCGGGCTGGATGTAAAGCATAGCGCACCCGATTTGATACAGGCAAGGACTCATTACAAATACTTGCCGCAAGCAGTTCCGCACACAGAAATGCACTGCTAAAGCCCCGCGCACCGTGCCCGCTATTAATATACAGGTGAGGTAGATAACGTCCGTTGTGATAGCTGTATGAAGCCCTGCCCTTGTATAAATCGGCATAATCCTGCAGGTAGGCATGTATATTCGGCGCAGCACCCAGCACCGGCATTCTATCGGGGGTAACTGCACGCACCGAGGCACGACCACTGACAATGTCCTCTACGCTGAATAAATCCGCCTGCCAGCTGTGGATGCCCTGCAAATTCTGTTGATGCTCTGCATCACGCAGCTGATTACAGCAGTCATCCAGTTCGAAGCTGGCACCTGCTATATGCAGCTGTTCAATGGCGGGTAACAGATAGCCCTCACTTGATACCGGCAGCTTCAGGCGGCAACTGTATGCATTGGCCTGTAACACACTGAGCTGACCACGGGCTGGCTGGATATAGAGATGACTTAAAGCTGGCTGCTGTTTTACCTGCCAGGCATTGCAGAAAATAAGACCATCGACCGACATGATGGTTTCGCCATCAGGCTGTTTTAACTGCCATTGATCAGCAACCCGTTCAAATGACGCCAGCTCTGTTGAATAGTGAATCGTCAGCGCATTTCCCATTGACTCGATCAGCCGTTCCAGAATTTTCAGCGGCTGCAAACTGGCCGCCAATGGAAAATACTGCACCGGTGAATTGATCGTCAGCCCCGCCATTTCACTGGCCTGCGCTGCATCCAGCACCTGTACCAGCTGATCCGTTTGCGGGTAGTCGGCCATCTGTTTTTTAATGCGCTCACTGCAGGATAGTTGCACACCGCCGCTTTGCTGCCAGCTCTGTTGCTGCGGGTCCAGTTGCTGCAAACAGCGCAGCGCATGGAAATAGGCAGCACCATAAAACTCCGCGTCGGCGGCATCCTGCAGACTGAGGCGCGGCATCAGCATTGCATGGGGGTTACCGGAAGCCTGTGCGCCATGGCACTCACCCTGCTCCAGCAGGGTGACCTTAAAGCCTCGCTTTACCAGTGACCAGGCAGTACTCAGCCCGGCAATACCGGCACCGACAATGGCTATATGGCTATTACGATCGAGATTTGATACAACCCCTTCGAACCAGGGCTGATAGCCGGGTGCTGTGCTGGCTGGAACCGCGTGTGGCATAAACTCGCCTTTCAGCATATGCCGCTTGTTGCCACAACCCGCCACCTTCTGCACTGCAAAACCCGCCTCCATCAGCCCGCGTCGCACATCCCCCACTGCGGTATAAGTACTGAAGGTGGTGCCGGGGCGGCTCAGTCGTTTAATCTGCTGGAACAGGCCGTGACTCCACATCTGCTGATTGAGCGCCGGCGCGAAGCCATCCAGGAACCAGGCATCCACACTGGCCTGGCACTGGCCGAGCATCTGCTCCGCCTCGCCGATCATCAGGATCAGCCGAACCCGACCGGAAAATAGCTCCAGCAGGTGAAAGCCATCACTGGCAATCTGGTAAGCCTGCTGCAATGCCTGTGCAAACGCTGCCAGTTCAGGCCAGGCCTGCTGTGCCCGTTGCAGATCCTCTAAACAGAAAGGTGCGTGTTCCAGCGAATAAAAGCACAGGGTTTGCGAGGCATGGCTGTGTTGCAGCCAGTGTTTGACCGTGAGAAGAAAATTCAGCCCCGAACCGAAACCCGTTTCGGCGATCACAAACTGGCTGGCATTATTGTCAATCGCCTGCTCCGCCACCCGTTTAAAGCGTTCAAGCAGCTGATTGTGCTGAATAAACACATGTTCACTTTCCGCCAGGCCATTGTCCGCGGAAAAATAAACATCGGCGAAATCCGGGTTATAGGGCTGGCCATTTCGCCATTCGGGTTTTGCATACTTCATGGGTCGATTATACTACCGCTTTAGTTGCAAGTTGCGAGCCTATGACAAAACAAGCGGCAAACACCCAACAGGCCTACCAGCACTGTTTACAGATTGCACGCAGCCATTACGAGAACTTCCCCGTGGCTTCGTGGATACTGCCGCGCCGCATGCGCCTGCCCACCGCAGCCATCTATGCCTTTGCACGCCGTGCAGATGATCTGGCCGATGAAGGTGAACACAGCGATGAACAACGCCTCGCGGCATTGCATCAGATGGCACAGCAGATAGACGCCATCTATAACGGCGAGACAGTGGATGATCCGGTGTTTATTGCGCTGGCGGACAGTATTCAGCGCTTTGCTTTACCAAAAGAGTGCTTTACTGATTTACTGGCGGCATTTGAACAGGACATCACGCAGAAACGCTATGCCGAGTTCAGCGAACTAATGCAATATTGTCGCCGCTCCGCCAACCCGGTGGGACGATTGATGTTACATTTATACGGGCAGACGGATCGTAAAAGCCTGGGGCAATCCGATGCCATCTGTTCCGCATTACAGTTAATTAACTTTTATCAGGACATGGCACAGGATTACCACGAGCTGGACCGCATTTATATTCCACAGGACGAAATACGCGCCTCGTTTGTCAATGAAAGCTATTTTAAAAATCGCCGCACCGATGGGCCGATGATTCTACTGATGCGCAAACAATATGAACGGGCACATAAATTATTACAGGGCGGCGCACCACTGGGTAAAACATTAAAGGGGCGTTTTGGTTTTGAAATTCGACTGATTATTGCTGGTGGTTCGCGCATTCTGCTTAAACTGGACAAACAGACCGACGATGTGTTTGCCCGACCACGGCTGGATTTTCATGACTGGTTATGGATTTTCTGGAAGGCACTAAGAGCGAAGTAACGAGAGTTATTTGTGTTGCATTTATTCCCTTGCATTGACGGGTTTGCACGGGAATCAGGTGGATCCGCTTCGCTTGATCCACCCTACGCGACTAAATAACATAGATTATTGCTCGCGTTTTCTTCTATTTCTGGTTATTAATTCTTTAACCATCAATCGGCTTTGACAATACGATTACGTCCAGCAGCTTTTGCCTGGTAGAGTGCGATGTCTGCACGCTTGACTGCAGCCCAGGCATCCTCATCACTCAGACGTGCATCGCTAATCCCCACCGAGAAGGTGACCTTGATTTTTCGCTGCTCAACATTGATCGTCATATCAGCAATTTTTGTACGTGCCATCTGCATGATTTCACAGGCGCTGTCGACACTGGTTTCAGGAAACATTAATAAGAATTCCTCACCGCCATAACGTCCCACCGAATCACTGCGTCGCAGGCTTTGCTGAAAAAATTCACTCAACTGACGCAGCACTTCATCGCCCACCAGGTGCCCGTACTGGTCATTTATGTCCTTGAAGTTATCAATGTCCACCATTGCCAGTGAATAGTCCTGCGAGTAACGACACAGGTTTTCATAGGCACGGTCCAGCAAAAGAGTAATGGATTTACGGTTAAGTGAACCGGTGAGCGCATCGAATGAGTAGCGATGCTCGATTAATGTATCGCGCATGGTACTGAGCAATTCAATCAGTTTGTGCTGGTTGTCCAGAAAAACCTGGTATTTCTCAAGCGGAATATCCTGGTTATCCAGTACACGTTGCGCCAGCTGGCGTGCGTTGTCGTGCATAAACTGATGTACCGACTCCAGCTCCCAGAATTCCTTAAAAGCCTTGACCGCATCACTGGCATCCGAATAATACCACTGCCCCAGCTTGCACTGGGTGTGCGCCGCCTGGTGCAGGATATCTGCCGTAAACGGCTGCTTGCACAAAATAGACGTATGCAGCTTATCAAACCATACCCGGTGGTTATGGATTGCATCATTCAGCACCTGCAGTGTGTGCTCCAGCTCCTCCGCAGCAAACTGATTGATTGTCTGGTTCATTTACATCCCGTCTTGCAGATCAAGTAATTCAGCTGATTGCCCGCTATAAGCGACCTTACGGCTGATTCAACATTTTTATTTTAGACCAGATTTGCAGGTTGATGTTGCGCCAGCGCATATAGACATTAAATCAGTTTTGCCTTCCGCCGCGCTTTACGTCAGAATTCAGCGCAATCAAGCAGACATCGCCATGACACCTGATCAATACTGCCAGCAAAAAGCCGTCGCCAGCGGCTCCAGTTTTTACGCCAGCTTCCGCTTTCTGCCGGAGCTGCAACGGCGTGCCATTACCGCGCTCTATGCGTTCTGCCGCGAGGTGGATGATGTGGTGGACGAATGCAGTGAGCCCCAGCTGGCGCTGCAGACCCTTAACTGGTGGCGCGATGAAGTCGCCCGTCTGTATCAGCGCAAGGCCACCCACCCGGTCACCCAGGCATTACAGGCACTGCTTGATGATTTCAACCTGGCAGAAGAATACCTGCTGGAAATCATTGATGGCATGGAAATGGACCTGCACCAGCACAGCTATGCCGATTTCACCGCGCTCTCGCTCTACTGCTACCGGGTGGCCAGTGTGGTGGGTCTGCTATCGGCGGAAATTTTCGGTTACCGCAATCGCAATACCCTGAAATACGCCCATGACCTGGGTATGGCATTTCAGCTCACCAATATTCTGCGGGACGTGCGCGAAGATGCGGAGCGTGGCCGCTGTTATATTCCACAGGATGAACTGCAGAAATTCGACGTCAGCCAGCAGGATCTGACCCGGCCGGTCACCTCCGATGCGGTGCAGCAACTGTTTGCCTTCCAGGCAGAGCGGGCACGGGACTTTTACCGCAAGGCTCTTGGGCAGCTGCCGGAGGAAGACCGCTACAACCAGCGGGTGGGACTGATAATGGCGGAGATCTACCAGTCACTGCTGGATGAAATTGAAGAAGACCAGTTCCGCGTGCTGGAACACCGTATCAAGCTTACCCCGGTACGCAAAATCTGGCTGGCCTGGCGCGCCTCGCGGCGTGAGAAAAAACGCCAGCGCCGCTATCTAAAACAGTCGTAATCAACCATGCAACCAGGCTATTCAAATACGCGGTCAAATTCACGGCCCCTGACGATTGCCATTGTCGGCGGCGGCTGGGCCGGGCTGGCGGCGGCGGTTGAGCTGTGCCGGCAACCAGCCCCGCAGCCGATTCAGGTTACGCTGTTCGAATCGGCGCCCCAGCCTGGAGGTCGCGCGCGCAGTATCGAATGGAAAGGCATGGCACTGGACAACGGCCAGCACCTGATGATCGGTGCCTACCAGCAGATGCTTTCATTGCTGAAAACCCTGCAGGCGGATGAAAAATCACTGTTTGATCGTCTGCCCCATCAGCTGTTAATGCTGGATGCACAAAACGGTAACACCGCCTTTGAACTCAAGCTGCCCACCTACCCCGCACCGCTGCATCTGCTGTTCGGCGTGCTGGGCATCAAACAGCTGTCATTCAGCGACAAGCTCAAATTGCTGTGGCGCTTTAACCGCCTGCTCAACACCCCGATTGTCGAGGACCTCAGTGTCAGCGACTGGCTGGATAAGGGTCAGCTGCCCGACGACTACCGTCGTTACCTGCTGGAGCCCCTCTGCCTGGCGGCGCTCACCACCCATCCAGCGCAGGCCTCGGCCCGTGCCTTCCAGAGTGTGCTGCTGCAGACATTCAATGCGCCGGCAGATCACACCGATTTACTCATAGCACGCAAGGACCTGGGGCAGGTGTTTCCGGCACAGGCCGCGGCCTTTATTCAGCAACACGGCGGCGTGATTCATACCCGCAGCAAAGTGCAGCGCCTGCTGCTGGATAAGGATGATAAGGGACGACTCGGGGTGCAGCTAAAAGACCGCATCGAAACTTTCGATCAGCTGATTCTCGCCACGCCACCGGCGGTGAGCGCGCGTCTGCTGGCAGACCACCTGCAAACCGCGCCGCTGGCCGCCTCGATTGAGCAACTGCAATACGAACCGGTGACCAACCTGTATTTGCAGTTTGCCCACGCAGTGAACCTGCCCTGCCCGATGCTGGGCCTGGTAAATGGTACCGCCGAATGGGTATTTGAACGCGCCAGCAGTGGCCAGCCTCAGCTGCTGGCCGTAGTGATCAGTGCCCAGGGGCCGCATTTGCAGATGACTCCAGAGGCCTTGCGAGATCGGGTACTGGCGGAACTGCAAACCGTACTGGGGCCATTGCCCGACTGCATCGACAGCCAGCTGATTGTAGAAAAACGCGCCACTGTGCAGTGCCATCCCGGGGTGGATGCACTCCGCCCAACCACCCAGAGCGGCGTCGAAAACCTGCAGCTGTGCGGCGATTATGTGTATATCGAAGAAAATAATCAGCCCGCACTGCCATCAACACTCGAAGGCGCACTGCGCTCTGGTGTAAAATGCGCGCAACACATACTCCAGCAATCCAACCATTGAGACGTTTATGCAATATCAGGCACCACAGGACTTTCTGAAAGACAAGGTAATACTGGTGACCGGCGCCGGCGATGGCCTCGGCCAGGCAGCGGCCAAAGCCTATGCCGCCCACGGCGCCACCGTGGTACTGCTCGGCCGAACCATTCCCAAGCTGGAAAAGACCTATGATGCCATTGTGGAAGCCGGTGGCCCGGAACCGGCGCTGTATCCCCTGAACCTGGAAGGTGCCACGCCAAAAGATTACGAGCAGCTGGCAGAAACCCTGAACGAACAGTTCGGCGGCCTGCACGGCCTGCTGCACAGTGCAGCGATCCTGGGCACCACCAGCCCGATCCAGCAGCACGACATCGACACCTGGTACAAGGTGATGCAGGTGAATTTAAATGCGCCGTTTGTCATGACCCGCGCCCTGCTGCCACTGATGCGCAATACCGAAGGTTCCAGCATTGTATTCACCACCGATGACAAGTCCCGCGCCTACTGGGGTGCCTACGGCATCTCCAAGGACGCGCTGACCAGCTTTATGAAAATTCTTGCGGACGAGCTGGACACCGAAAACAATGCGGTGCGGGTGAATGCGATCAACCCCGGCGCGGTGCGCACCCAGATGCGAGTGCGTGCGTTTCCCGGTGAAGACCCCAACACCCTGCCCCTGCCGGATGATGTGATGGCGACCTACCTGTACCTGATGGGTGAGGACTGCACGGAAACCGGGCAAACATTACTTGCACAGGAAGGCAGCAACAAATGACTGCGGCAGTAAATAGTCAGGCGCAGACCGACAAGCCCATTGCCTGATAAGCACACGCCACCGAACGCCGCCAGCTCGCCCTGTATCTGGCTGCTCTCCGCCTACCGCTCCGCCAGTCACGCCGCCTGGGCCGACTGGCTGGTGGATAGCTTCAAACACATTCGCTGGCAACGGCTGGAACTGCCGGGACGACATTTTCGCTGGCGTATTCGCGGCAATCCCCTGTCGTGGCTGGACCAGCTGCCCGAGGAAACCCCTGCACTGATTCTCGCTACATCAATGGTAGATCTGGCCACACTCAAGGGCCTGCACCCACGACTGGCAGCGGTTCCTGCAATTTACTACTTCCATGAAAACCAGTTCGCTTATCCTGTAGGGGAACAACAGCACGACTCGGTGGACCCGCAAATGGTGCAGTTGTACGGCGCACTGGCCGCCGATCAACTGCTGTTTAATTCGTCATTTAACCGTGATTCATTTTTTAACGGCATTGATGAACTGCTGCAAAAACTGCCCGACCAGACGCCGCATAATCTGCTGCCACGACTGGAAGCCAAAAGTGCCATACTGCCGGTGCCGATTCGCAGCTTAGCCAATGCAAACGCACACAAAAACCCGCAACTGGTTGTATGGAACCACCGCTGGGAATATGACAAAAATCCGCAGCTGTTTGCCGATGCGTTATTGCAGTTAAAAAAGAAAAATCAGCCGTTTCAACTGGCACTGCTGGGTGAGCGAGCCAACAGGAAACCCGCCGCCTTATTTCAGATTGAACAGCAACTGGCCTCGCACATTGTGTTTAATGGCAGGGCCAGTCGAGATGATTATCAACACTATTTGCAACAGGCCGCCATCGTGGTGAGTACAGCAATTCATGAATTCCAGGGGCTGGCGATACTGGAAGCGGTGAGCGCCGGCGCGGCACCGCTGGTGCCCGATGACCTGTGTTACCGCGAACAGTACCCGGCAATGTTTCGTTATCCACCACGGGACAGTCAGGCACTGGCGGATAAACTGTTGCAGATGTTACAGCAGACACCTGCAGCGCCGGATGTATCTGCCTGGTATGAAGAAAACCTGGTGGATTACTGGAGACAGTATTTAACGCCAGCAGATTAAACGAAGCTGATTTAAGCGAGTGACTTAGCGGGGTTTAAGACGATAAATATTGCCACTGTCGGTGGAAAAGTAAATCCAGCCCCGGGGGCTTTGCGCCAGTGCCCGAATACGCTGGTCCAGATCCTGCAGCAAACGTTGCTCATCAACCGCCTCTGCCCTGTCATTTAACTGCACCCGGTTTAGATGGCGCAGTTTTAATGCACCGGCAAACAGATTGCCACGCCACTGAGGAAAAGCCTCACCGCTGTAATACAACAAACTGCCCGGTGCAATCGAGGGAACATAGACTTTGACCGGCTGCTCCATGCCAGCCTTGTGGGTGCTCTCGCCCACCGGCAGACCGGAAATATATTCCCGGCCATGGGAGATCACCGGCCAGCCATAGTTTTTTCCCTTTGCCAGCAGGTTAATTTCATCGCCGCCCCGTGGCCCATGCTCAATTAACCACAGGTGTTTATTCTCGGCATCATAGGCCATGCCCTGGGGGTTACGGTGACCATAGGTCCAGATAGCCAACTGCGCATTCTCGGTTGTAACAAATGGATTATCTTTCGGAATCGAGCCATCCAGGTGAAGACGCATCACCGACCCCTGGTGCAGTGACAGATCCTGTGCACTGTCACGCTCGCCGCGATCGCCAACACCGAAATAGACATAACCGTCATTATCAAACGCAATGCGACTACCAAAATGCTGGCCATTATCATTGCCGGTGGTAATCAGCAAATCCTGCCAGCGAGTTAAGGCATCCCCCTCAAGCTGCGCCCGCGCCAGAATGGTTGAATGCGTATCCGAACTACCGCCGACATAGGTAAAATAAATCCATGCTGGTTCTTCAGGCGACACAGCCACATCCAGCATACCGCCCTGACCATTGGCAATCACCGAGGGTGCATTCTTTAACGACGTCATTTTATTGCTTGCCAGATCAAGTAGTTTGACACCACCTTCACGCTCAGTAATTAACAGGCGATTTTCAGACAGAAATGCCAGCCCCCATGGAATACCCAGGCCGTCGGCGACCTGTTCGAGTTCAAATTCTGGCTCAGTGGCTGAACTAACCAGTGGGCTGAAAATACATAGCCAGAACACAAATAACAGGCGTGTAACAGGTTTGTATATTCGACGCATACTACCGTCCTCGGGGGATTGTTATTCAACTCTACGCTAGCTTAGTTTGTATGGCAAATGGGATGGTTTGTATGAGGAATTAATTATGACGAATGATCATTAATTCAGTTTGATGGGGATGAGAAAGCATTCTTTGTCAATCAGCTTCAATTTCTTGTCTAAACTTACCACCATGATGTTCTGAGCTGTGCTGTTTCGCCTTTCTGGCGACTCACTTCTTTTTCTTCAGCAAAAAAGAAGTAAGCAAGAAAATGCCGTTCCCGGTCACTTGCCCGCAAAAGGCGCGGGTTCCCGAAAATGCTATGAGACAGTGTTTTTCTTTAGATAAGTTTCTTGATGGTACTATCTTTGTTGCCGGGTCGTGCTGGAGTGCCATCCAGGCACATCAGCACTCAAAATCACGTCCTGTGATTTTGCCCCTAAGTAGAAAGCATTTTCGGCAAGTGACAGGGAAGGTTGTCGCAAGCCCATCGTTTGAAAAGTAATTTGACCGTTGGGTGCGTGCTGTTTCCCCTTCGCACAAGCTGATGAGCGAGTGATTTTTGTGGAGGCTTTCTGCGAGGATGTCTGAGCGAATCATGCTGTTTATGATTCGCGAGCTATTCGCATCATCCCTGATGCTCACCCTTCGGGCCAGGCGGGGCCTGTTCAAATTTGCTCCCGGCAAATTTATCCGCAGCAGCCACAAAAATTGCGAGTGAAGAAGGGACTTTTATTTTTGCTGTTTAAAAATAAAAGCTTGTGTGCCGGGGCGGCATTCTTTTGCTTCCTTTTCTGTTGCTGCAGACACTAAAACGCCTGGAGCGTTTTAGAACAGGCTTTGCCTGGCCCGAAGGGTGAAAGCCAGGGATGGCTTTCATAAAGAAGTGAGTCGCCAGAAAGGCGAAACAACACAGTTGGTTTAATCGTGAAGTCAATTTGTACTACAT
>DATCTK010000009.1:0-20951 GCA_036567985.1 Gammaproteobacteria bacterium
AGTAAGCAAGAAAATGCCGTTCCCGGTCACTTGCCCGCAAAAAGCAGCGGGTTCCCGAAAATGCTATGAGAAGATTCTTGGTTTTCGATTAGTTTATTGATGGTATTAGCTTCGTTTCCGGGTCGTGCTGGAGTGCCGTCCAGGCACATCAGCACTCAAAATCACGTCCTGTGATTTTGCCCCTGCGTAGAAAGCATTTTCGGCAAGTGACAGGGAAAGGGTGACACGTCCGGCTGTATTATCGAATTTTATCTCGTTCCCACGCGGGAGCGTGGGAACGAGATAAAATTCGCGTTTATTCGCGTTCATTTGCCGACTTATCTGGGGATCAGGCAGGTCTGTTTCAATTCAGTTTTTCAGTCTCAATTATGTATCCCGATACCAATACCAAATTGTATACGACTGCTGGGCTCGCTTTTAACCGGCCATAGATGAATCTGTTCCGACTGGATAACCGGGTAGTTATAACTGTGTTCGCCAACCTGTCCACTTTCTGTTTTGTGTAATTTCCCCATCACCGTAAATAAACGCCCCTGGGTATACACTGCCGGTTCGAGATAGCCCTTGTGCTGCACCAGAAAACGTCCCTGGGGTGACTGATCGGTTAAGGGGCGCTGGTACGAGCCCAGCGGGTAAGCCAGCACTTCAATCTGCGTGTAGTCGGTGAGGTTGTGGGTTTGCAGTATGGTGCCTCCCCAGAGTACGGTTTTTCCGTAATAGGCGGACGGGTTTTCCAGTAGCTGTTGTGGTGTGAGTTTCAGGTTTACCTGCTGAGTATCAAAGGTTGGCTGGCTGCCGCAGGCACTTAACAGTATCAACAGGCTGCTAATCAGTAATGTGTAGAGCCGGGTAATGGGTTGCATATGTATTTCTCTTTGCTCTGGTTGATGTTATCTATTTCCAAGGGCTGTTTTCAGGCCTGTTTTCAAACTTGTTTAAAGGGCTTTATCCGGGCTCTAAAAGCGTGGTGAGTGCCACGGATACCAGGGATAGCCGGGGTAATAATAAGGGTAGGGCCATGGGTCATAGCGCCAGTCATCACTGTGGTCGATTACCTGTTTGATTGGCCAGAGATAATAGTGTTCAACTCTGACTACAGGATAGTTGTATGAAAACTCGCCGATGGCACGGCGCTCTGTACTCTGCAGGCGGCCGTAGACAGTGATCTGCCGGCTCTCAGTGTAGACCTCGGGTTCAATAAAGTGATTGATGTCGGCAATAAAGCGGCCCAGTGTCTGGTCGGTGTCCAGTGGGCGTCCGTCGCTGCCCAGGGGGAAGGCAATGATTTCCAGCCGGCTGTGATCCTGACGGTTTTCAATTCGTTGGATATTGCCGCCCCAGCGTACCGCCTGGCCGATCAGTTCATCGCTGCGCTGCTGAGCCTCGGCTAATACAGGGGCGCCTTGAGGGACGTCGCGAATCTGTGATGGGATAGATGAGCTGCAGGCGCTGAATAGCAGTGGTGCCAGCAGGACTGTCAGTGTTCTGGTAACGCGCAGCTTGTGGGTCATTTATGGCTACTCCTCAGGGGCACAGGCCAGATAAAAAGAGGCCCGAGATATGGACTTAGGCTACGGTCGATTGGGCTCTCTATACCAGAATCATACCCTCTGTCTGCTTGAAAGTCCTGTGATCATCCTCATGTACTATACAAAGTATACTGGCAGGTGGCGTTGTTCGTGCAGATGGACGGTCATGCTGTCACACTTAATGCTTGACTAATTTACTAGGTTATTGTATATTAGTGAACACTTAAATAGATAGCTCCCCAGGAGGTTAGATATGTCAGGTTTGATCGCAGGTTTCCCACACGATGGTGTGGTTACAGTTAATCGAGTGATTCTGAAAGACGAGTACAGCATCGATGACTTGCAGGAACGCGTCGCTACGCTCTGTGAAAACGTAAAGACATACCACTCAGACACCGGTTTTGTTGGTGGCTTCGTCTGCCTTAACAGTGGTGCAGTATCCAATGAGGGTTCCACCATTGGTCAGGCGGTGGAAAGCCCGCTGAAAGGTAAGGAAGCGCTGATTGTGACCTTCTGGAGCACGTTTGAGGATCATGAAGAGTCGCACAAGTCGGAGACCTTCCAGCCGTTGTTCCAGCAGGTGCTGGAGCTGTGTGAAAACGGCAATGAGGAAATTGCCTACGATATGCAGTGGTCCGGCAAGGCCTATACCCCGGAAGAGGCAAAGGCGGCGCAGGAAGCCAAGGCACAGTATTCTGCTTAATCGCCAGCCTGCGGGCCAGTATCAAAGCCACCTGCGTGCAGGTGGCTTTTTTCTTTATATAGCTCGCCTGATACTTTTATAACTTATTGATTATAATGAATTTATGTGCAATCTGAGGCGACGTCTGGCCAGCGTATTGCTGGGCTTATCAACGCAAAAAATATTTTTATTATGATCCGCCGCCAAAATATTCAAAAATAGCCCGTGAAAAAGTGGAGACCTGTTTGTTGATATATCAAAAAACTCGGCTTAAAGGCTTTGGTAGAGGGTGAAAAGCATGATAAAATCCGCCATCTTTTTTCGAGGCAAACCGAGTCAGGAGTTTTGACCATGTCAATGACAGCTGCAAATAAAGCTGAAGTAGTATCTAAATATGCGCGTGGCGAGGGTGATACAGGTTCACCTGAAGTTCAGGTCGCATTACTTACTTCACGTATTGTGCAATTAACAGAGCATTTTAAAGGCCACAAGCAGGATCACCACTCACGCCGTGGCTTATTACGTATGGTTAACCAGCGCCGTAAGTTACTGGATTACCTCAAGTCTAAAAATACAGATCGTTACAAAGAACTGATTACTAGCCTTGGGTTACGCCGTTAATAAAACCAACAATAGGTGCAAATGTGACCGCAATAAAAAAATCGTTTCAATTTGGGGATCATAACGTAACACTGGAAACCGGTGAGATTGCTCGCCAGGCATCCGGTGCCGTTATGGTCGATATGGACGGCACTGTCGTTATGGTGACTGCCGTAGCGGTTAAAGGTGGAGAGCCAAAAGATTTCTTCCCATTAACTGTTAACTACCAGGAGCGTTCCTATGCTGCTGGTAAGATTCCAGGCAGTTTCTTCAAGCGAGAAGGTCGACCATCAGAAAAAGAAACTCTGACCAGCCGCCTCATTGATCGCCCGATCCGTCCATTATTCCCCAAAGGTTTTACAAACGAAGTTCAGGTTATTGCGACCGTTATGTCACTCAACCCCGAGGTTGATCCTGATATTGCGGCACTGATTGGTACCTCTGCAGCCCTGTCTATTTCCGGTGCGCCATTTGCTGGCCCGGTAGGCGCGGCGCGCGTTGGTTATATCGACGGTAATTACGTATTAAACCCAACCTTTAGCCAGCTCAAGCAGTCACAGCTTGAGCTGGTGGTTGCGGGTACATCCGATGCGGTACTCATGGTTGAGTCTGAAGCCGACCAGTTATCAGAAGACGTGATGCTGGGTGCGGTCATGTACGGCCATGAGCAATTCCAGGTTGTTATCGACACCATCAAGGAACTGGCGGCAGAAGTGAACAAGCCAGCGATGGAGTGGACACCACCTGAAACCAATGAAGACCTGCTGAAGCAGGTAGCGGATGTGGTTACAGCAGATTTAACAGCCGCTTACCAGATTTCTGAAAAGCTGGAGCGTTATGCTGCAGTTGATAAAGTGCGTGACGCGGCAGTTGAAAAACTGGCGTCTGACGATGGCTTTAGTGCTGATGAAATTAAAGGCGCATTTTCCAAAGTTGAAAAGACCATTGTACGTGGCCGCATTATCGCGGGTGAGAAGCGTATCGACGGTCGTAACCTGGATGATGTGCGTCCCATTACCGTGCGTACCGGTGTACTGCCCCGTACCCATGGCTCTGCGCTGTTCACCCGTGGTGAAACTCAGGCAGTTGTCGTAACAACGCTGGGTACCTCTCGTGATGCACAGAAAATCGATGCACTGGAAGGCGAGCAGGTTGACAGCTTTATGCTGCACTACAACTTCCCTCCATTCTCGGTGGGTGAAGCGGGTCGTGTGGGCACGCCAGGCCGTCGTGAGATCGGTCATGGTCGCCTGGCCAAGCGTGGTGTACTGGCGTGTATGCCAACCACCGAAGAATTCCCCTACTCAATCCGTGTGGTATCGGAAATCACCGAATCAAACGGTTCCAGCTCAATGGCATCGGTATGTGGTACCTCACTGGCACTGATGGATGCCGGTGTGCCAGTCAAGGCACCGATTGCCGGTATTGCTATGGGTCTGGTGAAAGAAGGCGATAACTACGCCGTACTGAGTGATATTCTGGGTGACGAAGATCACCTGGGTGATATGGACTTTAAAGTTGCGGGTACGGCCAATGGCGTAAACGCACTGCAAATGGACATCAAGATCACCGGTATCACTAAAGAGATCATGGAAAAAGCTCTGGAGCAGGCGAAAGCCGGCCGTCTGTTTATCCTGGGTGAAATGAACAAGGTGATTTCAGCTCCTAGCACTGAAATGTCACACTATGCGCCTCGTTATCTGAAGATGAAGATTAACCCGGAGAAAATCCGTGATGTTATCGGTAAGGGCGGTGCGGTGATTAAATCAATCACTGAAGAAACCGGCGTTACCATTGATATCGATGATGACGGCAATGTGAAGATTGCATCCAGTGACTTCGACGCAGCAGAAGCAGCGAAGCTGCGCATCGAGCAGATCACTGCCGAAGCAGAAGTGGGTCAGGTTTACCAGGGCACTGTAATCAAGATTATGGACTTCGGTGCTTTTGTACGCATCCTGCCCAACAAGGAAGGCCTGGTACACATCTCGCAAATCTGTGAAGAGCGTGTAGAAAAAGTCAGCGACAAACTGGCTGAAGGTGAAGTGGTACAGGTTAAGGTACTGGAAATCGATCGTCAGGGTCGTATTCGCCTGAGCATGAAGGCGGTTAGCGAGGAAGCAGCTGAAGCATAAGCTGTGACCTGTTAATCTATAAAGCGTCCGAGATGCTTTATTTAAAAAGGAGCCAGATGGCTCCTTTTTTTATGTACAGGAAGTACGGTATTTCGCGGGAGGCAGGACGCCGGCAGTGATATGTACAGGATGTGCGGTATTCCGTGAGAGGCAGGTGTAGAGTCATTAGTCGTTAGTCCTGGGTCATTAGTCAAACGACTGACCAGAGACTTTCATCTGCACTACATGTATTTGATTCGTTGTCTGATTCAGATATATACTCCTGTCTCTGGAGCAGGTGACAAAAGATCTAGTTTTGTTGCCTTTGAAACTGCCGAGCGGTTAATGGGCAGTGTGTTTATAAAAAACGAGAAAAATGAAAAACATATCTTCCCTGTTGAATCATCTGTTATTGGTTCTTTTCGCTGTAACACCATCCTTTGCACTATCAGCTGAGCGGTTTCTCGATGATCTCAGTTTCGGTGTGTCTGTATTGCAACAGGAATCCAGTTTAACCCTGACCACAGCCGATAATAATACGCGTTACACTGACGATGCCACGGGTATTGAGCTGTATGCGGAGCATTATCACCAGGGTAAATACCGTTATAAGGGCAGCTTCGCCTATATTGCTTATGAAGGTTTTGATATAACTGAGGCAGTGGTTTCTGCCGATCTTCTGATGCCATTGAATCCGCAATTCAGCCTGTTTGCCGGTGCTGCCAGCGGTGCGGCTCTGCAGCAATTTCCCGAAGCCGGTGTGTCCGACTCATCTGTTGGACTGATTTACGGGGGCCAGCTGGGGGGTATTTACTATTTAAACAGGCACCTTATGGCAGAGCTGGGTTATCGGCTTCGCCTGACCAGTCTGAAAACCGAGGTGAACGGTGCGAACAATAGTTTTATTGAATTTGATCAGCTGGATGAGATTTATATCAGCCTGCTATTGATGTTCTAGTGCCAGGGTCGCTTTGCATTACACACTGTTACTTATCGAAGATTATGCCGGCCAGTTATTTCCCAGGCCAAGTAATTAATTGCGTATAGCTCGGCCGCTGTTCGAGTAATCCACTGTAAGAAAATACATCCAGCAATACTTCGAACTCCTCTGTTCCGATTTCTCCAGTATGATTCCAGCAACCCAGCGCCTGATAGGTGGCAATGGTGCTGGCGAGTACGTCAAAATTAATCTCCGTGAGAAAGCCGTATGCCTGTAACTGGCGCGCCAGTGATTGAGGAGATTCCTCGTTACATTGCTGCAGTGCCTGCTGGTAAATTGCAAAAAATGTGTATGCCATATCCGTACTCAGCCAGTCCTGATGTGCACACAGACTGCTAAAGGCGACCGGGCCAATGGCATCACCCACCGATGCCACCACATGCGCCACACCATCCGCTTCCATTTGCTGAGGGGCAGGCCCCTGCTGGTGAATAAAATCACCCTGCCCGGAACGAAAGGCAGCGTCCATCTGCTGAACATCACCGGCGTCTATCATATGCAGATGAGTTTCTTTAATACCCTGTTTATGCAGTGCATAGCGAAACATGGCCAGTGGCTGAAAAAAATGATCTACCAGTATGCTTTTTCCTGCCAGATCCTGCCAGCTAAAATCAGTGCAGGGTTCACGGCTGGCAATAAAAAAACCGTCACGGGAATTGATCTGCGCAAAGTGACGAACTGGATCCGCCGGGCTGTGCTTAAGCGTGGAAAAACTCGCCGCCACGGCCGATTGCGATACATGGCAGCTGCCATCAAGTAAACGGTCTTGCACAAGATTGTCAGGGCTCTGTACCTGGTAGTTAACCTCAAAGCCTGCCTGTTTTAAATGGCCACCCGCCATGGTCATTAAATAGGGGCTGTAAAAGGCAGAGTGACGCAGCGCCATTAGATTGAGTTGTGTCATATTCAGTTATCCGATTCAATCTGTCTATTCAGTTTATTCAGTAAGCTGTCGATAACCCTGGCGGCGGCAACAAAACCAAAGGTGGCGGTGACCTGGGTGGCTGAGCCAAAACCCATGGAACAGTCAAGGTTCACGCCTTTCACCCCCGGCTTGGCGAAATCAACCTGGCCACCTGCTTTAGGGTAGCGCTGCTGCTCGGTGGAAAATACACACTTGATACCAAAGCTGCGTTTGGGGTTTTTGGTATAGCCATACTGGTAGCGTAATTGCGAGCGAACCTTGGCGGCCAGCGGGTCATTCCAGGTTTTGGCCAGATCGGCGACATTGATCTGTGTCGGGTCGGTTAAGCCGCCGGCACCGCCGGTGGTGATCACGGGAATTTTATTACGCTTGCAGTAGTAAATGATTTCACATTTAAAGCGGATGCTGTCAATCGCATCAATCACATAGTCATAACCGTTTTGCAGGTATCTCTGGCAGTTAGCCTGGGTAATAAAATCATCAATAATATTTACCTGGCATTCCGGATTGATCTGCTTAACCCGCACTGCCATGGTTTCTACCTTGGAGCAGTTAATGGTATTGCTGAGTGAGTGAATCTGCCGGTTAATATTGCTCTCGGCAATATCATCGTGATCAATCAGTGTCAGCTGGCCAATGCCAGAGCGGGCCAGTGCTTCAACGGCCCATGAGCCGACGCCACCGATACCAATTACGCAGATATGGAAGCCCTTAAAATGCTCAAAGGCGCTGTCACCATAGAGTCGTGCAATACCGCCGAAGCGGTGGTTATAATCACTCATAGTTCAGAGATACCCGGTATGCCCTGGAAAAAAGGCATTATAGCGCGTGATGGCAGTGGGTTGAATGCGAAATCAGTGACTGTAGATCCTACAGCTATGCTATGTCTGTCGAAAGTCCGGTCGAGTGGCCAGCAGGTGTACAGTGCTGATGGCCCGCTCCATAAAACCGCCCTCGCAGTAGCACAGGTAGAATTCCCATAAACGGATAAATGCCTCGTTATAACCCAGCTCACGTATCTGTGATTCATGCTGAAAAAAGCGCTCGCGCCAGTCGCGCAGGGTGCGTGCATAGTCGGCGCCAATGTCATCCAGCTGGTAGATCACCATATCGGTGCTGCAGGTAAGCGATTCGGCCATGGCGGTAATCGATGGCAGGCTGCCGCCAGGGAAAATGTATTTCTGGATAAAGTCCACTTCACGCAGCGCCTGTGAATAGCGCTGGTCGGCAATAGTAATCGCCTGAATACACATCATGCCATCCGTTTTCAGCAGCTCGCAGCACTTGCCGAAATAGTTATCGAGATTTTCCTGCCCCACCGCTTCAATCATTTCAATGGACACCAGTTTGTCGTACTGTCCAGTAAGGTCGCGGTAGTCCTGTTGCAGCAGGGTGATTTTGTGTTCAAGCCCCAGCTGCTTTATACGTTGCCGTGCATAATTATATTGCTGCTGTGAAATCGTGGTTGTGGTGACATGACAACCGTAATGACGTGCAGCATGAATGGCAAATCCACCCCAGCCAGTACCAATTTCAATCACCTGGTCATTTTCGTCGAGCTTCAGCTTCTGACAGATCAGGTCGAGCTTGTGTGTGGCCGCTAGTTCCAGCGTATTGTGATGCTCGCTGTAAACTGCCGATGAGTACATCATATTACTGTCGAGCATCAGCTCGAACAGTGAATTACCGATGTCATAGTGTGCGGCAATATTGCGCCGACTCCCCAAACGGCTGTTACGGTTAAACCAGTGCAGCAGTTTATTCAGTGGAGCCATCAGCTTGCCGGGGCCACTGTCCATGCTGTCCAGTAGCTGACGGTTAATTACCAGGATTCGTACCAGTGAGGTGAGGTTGTCGCAGTCCCAGTCACCGTGAAAGTAGGCTTCACCCGCACCTGTGCTGCCAGCAAAGGCAATTGAACTGTAGAAGCTCGGGTTGCGTACCGTAACCACCGTTTTAAGCGCCGCATCGGGCTGACCGAAGTCGTACATCTGCTGTCCATCGATCAGTTGAATATGACCTTTTTGCAGGCGACTCAATAAGGTGATAACCCCGCGTCTGGCAATCAGATCGATTAACCTGGGCTGTTCACGGCTTTGTGCCTGGCTTTGAGGAATGATGCTGGTTTTCATGGGGCTTATCTCTTCTGTTGTTGATCATCAACTGAGTGGGATTGAGCAGGGTGACTATAAAAAGGTGTACGTTTTAGCCAGAGCCGCAGCGCCTGGTAATAGATCGCTGTCGTGACCTTGAAGGTGATAAAAGGATATGTCAGCAGGGCTCTGGCGAGTGAGGTCGAGCTGATTTCATGGCGGCGTAACTGCAGTGTGGCATCGAATATTTTTATTTCTGCATCGTAATTTTCCATGTGTACACTGAGCGTTTTTTCAGGCTGGTTGAAAAACCAGCGGTAATGGTAATTCATCGGCTGAAACGGCGAGACATGAAAGGCCTTCTCCAGCTCATAGCTGAATAGTCGGTCGCTATGTGATGCGTTTGTGACAAGCGATGCAGCATCCAGTACATAGCAGTATTGCTCATTCCAGGGGGTATTATTTACCTCGGCGACAATTACCTCTAACCGGTCACCGGATTTATCAAAACAGTAATAAAAACTCACCGGATTAAAACCATAACCGAAATAACTTAAATGGGTGAGCAGGCGCACTGGGCCGTCGAGCGTTATTCCGCTGCGCTGTTTAACCAGCTCGATGACTGACTGTTTAAGTTCCTGTTGTGGATTGCCCAGATGCTGTTTACGTCTGAACCAGGCGAGATTAAAGCTTCGCGCTGACCACAACAGAAAACGATCGAACAGAGTGGGTAACTCGTCCAGGTCAAGGTAGAGCATAAACATGCGGTAATCGAACTGGTGATTAGTCGGTGAAAACCGCCGGTGTTTAACCTGCCCGACGTATAGCTTGCTGTGCATCACGCAGGTTCTCCTTAAAGTCATCCAGTGCCTGAAGCGCGCTCACCACGCCATCTTCATGGAAGCCATTACCCCAGTAGGCACCGGCATAAAAGCAGCGATTAAGCCCGTTCAGGTAACTGTGTTGTTGCTGTGCTGCCAGCCCCTCAGGGGTAAAGACGGGGTGGTCATAACTGAGGTGCCTGAGTATTTTGTTTTCATCCACCGCAGCGCTGTTATTCAGGGTGACACAGAAGGTATGTGCGCTGTTGATGCCCTGTAGAATATTCATGTTGTAGGTAACCGCAACCGGTGACTGGGTGCGTTGTGTGCGGTGGTAGTTCCATGCGGCCCAGGCGAGCTTTCGTCTGGGTAACAGTGAGCTATCAGTATGCAATACCACGTCATTTTTCTGATAGGGGAAAGCGCCAAGTATCTTCTGTTCGAAATCGTTCGGTTGCTGCAACATGGCCAGTGCCTGATCACTGTGACAGGCGAAAAAGACATAGTCGTAAATTTCCTCACCACCTGATTCACTATATACCGTGACATGGGATGGTGTACGTAGTACCTGTTTTACCGGGCTGTTGAGGCGTATTCTGTGGCGAAATCCACTAACGAGTTTTTCAACATAAGCTCTGGAACCACCGTCAATCACATACCAGTCCGGGCGCTCGGTAACACTGAGCAGGCCGTGGTTTGCAAAAAAGCGGATAAAAAACTGCGCCGGAAAATCCATCATCTGGGTATAGCTGCTTGACCAGATGGCCGATCCCATGGGAATAATATAGTACTCGATAAATGCTTCTGAATAGTTATGCATGGTCAGGTATTCACCCAGGCTGAGCGTGCTGTTACTGTTACTGGCAAGCCAGTCAATTGATTCTTTATTAAAGCGTAAAATATCACGAATCATGCGGTGAAACGCAGGTCTGAACAGGTTACGTCTCTGAGCAAACAGTGAGTTCAGGTTATTTCCATTGTACTCCAGCCCGCTAGACTCACACTTGACACTGAATGACATATTCGATTTTTTAACCGGTACATCAAGGCTTTTCAGCATCTGGATAAAGTTGGGATAGGTTTTGTAATTAAAAACGATAAAGCCGCTATCAATGGTGTGTTGTTCGTCCTGGTGGTGGATGTCATGGGTGTGGCTGTGCCCGCCAATGTGGCTGTTAGCTTCATACAGGGTAATATCATGTTGCTTGTGCAGGTGCCAGGCAAGGGTATTGCCGGATATGCCGCTACCGATAATGGCAATCTTCATGCCTAGAACTCCTTGCTGCCGAGTTGTGATTTGTTGTTTAAAACGTATTGCATCAAGCGACCGGTGCTGTGACGTTGCGAATTATCCGGCCAGTGTTGCGGTACTTTCTGAATTTTTGAAATGTCATATCCCATCGCCTCGCAACGCAAAACCAGCTGTTGATATTCGCTGTCACTGATCTGCGGCTGACGTGACATAATCCACAGGTAATCACGTGCGCTGCGCGCAATAATGGTGTGCTTGTAATCGTCACTTACATAGGCAATCACATACTCTGCCTTGAATGGCCAGATAAACTGCATACCCCAGAGACTGTTATTTTGCTGGCTTACATAACCTGTTGGTGTATAGGTTTTGCGTTTGCCATCAAAGCTGCCATCATTGAAACTGAAAGTGGTGGCGATACTGCCATCCTCATTCATGGCATAGTCTTCGGTGGCGTTGTGTGCGGTTTTTTCCAGAAAGGTAGGAATATTGGCAATTACGTACCAACGGCCCATAAAAAGCTCCAGCTCGACTGCATCGGCTTTAGGCAGCGGCGTTTCACTAATGCCGGTGTTGTGAGCGCAGCCACTGAGTAACAGGCTGAGTGCCATCGCAGTGATCAGTTTTACTGCAGAGGATGTGGAATTGATATTCATTGATCCTGCTCCCTGTCCTGTTGGGGTAAACTGTTAAGTGGAGTTTGTGGGGTGGAAGATTTCAGCTGGTAACGGATACGGCTGCCATTCTCGGTGGTCGATTGCAGTGCCAGCCATTGATTATCCTGCGTATACCACAGGTCGATTTCTATATCCTTGCCAACTAACTGGTAACGGTTTGTCTCAATGCCTGCCTGCTGGCCTGGCAGTGTGTCTTTGCCCAGTTTTCGCAGGCTGACGTCCATCAGTTGGCCGGTTTGTGAATTGAGCAAAGGTGATGGTTCCAGCTGTGATAGATTCCAGTAGGAAAAACTGCGAATGCATTCATTCGATTCTGTTTTTGATTTCACCGTTTCAATATGCGTTTGATGCCTGTCGCGGTTTAATTTAACGAATAGCTGGTCACCATTGTCATCGGTTCTGGATTGCAGTTTTATCAGGCAGCCATCACGCCATTGTTCCTGGTTGCTGTGTCGATAGTGGTAGACGGTAAAAAACATAAAGCGCACATTGAATTCGGCTTCGCTGCTAATATGCACAGTGCCGTCAATCGTTTCACGACTGAAATAGTGGTAGCCGATTTTGCTGTCATCAAGAAATACATCAAATTGCCAGCTGTTTTTATCTGCTGTACTGGCTGTAGATGCGGAACCGGAGAATACCAGCAGACTTAGCAGGCTAAGGCATAGCAAGGGGTAGCGAGATTTATTGTGGTAATGGTGCATAATCTAGCTGGCTCCGCTTTCATCGCGGTCGTGCTTTTTAAACCAGGGAATAAATGCACTGGTATTTCGCATATAGTCTTCATAGCCTGGTTTAATACGCATGCTGCGCTCCAGTAAGGCAACCCCGGAAACCCTTAGCAGTAACAGACTCATAATCAGAGGTGAAATAATCGCTATCACCGCAGCTGATGCATCAGTGGCGCTGAGTGCCAGCAGGTAAAACCCCCACCAGATCAGGAACTCACCAAAATAATTGGGGTGGCGGCTGTACGCCCATAAGCCACGGGTTAATAACCTGCCTTTGTTTTCTGGCTGTTTCTTGAAACTGTAGAGTTGCTGGTCGGCTGTGGCCTCGAATAGCAGGCCGAGGGTCCATAAAGCTATCCCCAGGTAGTCGATCACACTCAGTGCACTGCCTGATGACATGGCATAAAACAGCGGCAGTGAAATAATCCAGGCGAGGGCTGCCTGGAACATAAAAATCAGGTACAGGCTTTTAAAGGCAAAGCTCGGCTGGTTGTTTGCACGAATCCGCTGGTAGCGATGATCTTCCCCGTGACCCAGGTGGCGCAGGGTAATATACGCAGATAGTCGTATGCCCCAGATCAGAACCAGCATATAGATAATCTGTGCACGTAGACTGACTTCGTCCAGAACCCACAGGTAGTAGCTGGCTGCTGCGACAAACAGTATCGACCACAGGCTGTCGACAATGCTCACATCCTGTTTGCGTACACTCAGCAGCCAGACGATAAAGGCCAGAGCCAGCATGGGGATCAGTGAATAAAAGTAATTATTAATTGTCATTAAAGATCTCCGGAAACCGAGCTGCGTTCATTGCCCTGTCTGCGCGCTATCTTGTCATCGATATAGCGCGGCTGTTCGATGCGCTCTGCCAGCTTTATAAACAGTGGCATCATCAACGCCCAGCCGATGCTCATTACGAGCAGAGCCAGTACGGGTTGTGGCATGGTGACAGCATCCAGTGCCGCGCCTGCGTGGTAAGCGAGTGGCCCGGCAATGGCACCGAGCAGGGCAGCCAGCCAGTAACGCTGGTAGAGCCAGCGCAGGCTGACATTAATTGTGGTGGCAAACATTAACCACATGGCGCTAATCCAGGCGGGTGCGAGGTTATGGTGATATTGGCCGCTGGAAAATAGCATCAGTTGTTGCCAGGTCAGCAGGCTGTCCCAGCTACTGCCGATCAGCGCGATGCCTGAAACCAGTAGCAGGTCACGACGTAGCTGTGCACTCAGGGAAAAATGCAGGCCGAGTAATAACAGGGCGCTGCCAATGCCCAGCATGGGTCTGTTACTGGCAGCGCTGAGCACACAGGCAAACCAGCCCAGCTGGAAGGCAACAAAGTTAATCAGCTGATGTCGCAGCGTGTTCATGCTGCGGGTTTACTCATCAGGTAATGCATCACATGCCATTGCTGCCCTTGTTCAAAGGCAAACAACTCGGCGCAGGCCATAAAGAAAATACGCCAGCGCATCCACCATTGCTGGCTGTGTTCTGTGCCATAGGTATCGCGAATCAGTGGCATCAGGCTGGCTTTATGCTGGTCCATATTTCCCAGCCAGGCATTGCAGGTTTTTGCATAGTGATCGCCATTCCATATCCAGCTTTGTTCAACTTGCAGTGAGTCCTGAAAATACAGCAACAGGTCATCGCTGGGCATCATGCCTCCGGTAAAAAACACATCGCTCATCCAGTCGCTTTCGTCCTTCACCTCAAACGCATAGGGCACACTGCAGTGGCTGAACACATGCATAAAAAATTTACCCTCAGGCGCCAGCCACTGGCTTACCCTGTGCAGCAGCTGCTGCCAGTTACGCATGTGCTCGAACATCTCGATGGAAACAATGCGGTCGAATTGCGCATCGCTGTGAAAGTCATTCATATCGCAGGTAATGACCTGAATATTATTCAAGCCGGCATTTTCAGCCTGCTGCTTGATATAGGCCTTCTGCGAATGGGAGTTGGATACGGCGGTAATCTGGCTGGACGGGTAGTGCCTGGCCATCCACAGGGTCAGCGAGCCCCAGCCGCAACCCAGTTCCAGTATGTGCTGTCCATCCTGTAAATCAGCATGTTCGCAGCTCAGTTCGAGTGCGTTGACTTCGGCCCTGTCCAGGGTGCGGGTGTCATCTTTCCAGTAACAACAGCTGTATTTGTTGAGGCTGCCAAGCACCGTGTTATAGAAGGCGGCGGGCACTTCATAGTGTTGTTGATTGGCTTTTTCCGGTGTCAGTGCGATTGGTGCCTGTCGCATATGGCGGATAAACGCTTGTTTAAGCTGATGTGATGCCTGTAAATCATCGGCGCTTATTTCCTGCAGGCGCTGCTTGAGTAATCGGCGTATGCCCTGACGGATAATGCTGTCAGGGATATAACCCTGTTCAACCCAGTTAATGGCGCGTTGCGGTTTCATCTGTGTATTCCTGTGCGGTTGATCGTCCGGTAAATCAGCTGGCGGTGATTGAATAGCTGTACAATAAATTATACATAACTTATACATATGTGCAATAAATGTATAAATAAATGTACAGCTAATGCATAATGAGACTGGATGCCGCGCTGGCCTAAACTGCAACCAGGTGACTGCCGGCGGCTTCTGCTGGGGAGCGTCCTGACGGGGGGAACTTTGTAAGTGCTGGGTGTCTTAATGTGTATTAATGTGTACACTTAAACAATCTGGTCGGGCTGAGTGAGTTAGAATTATTTATTGTAAACAATAACTTACGGCCGGATAATGAGGTCTTCGTCTAATGGCTGGCGGGTGAGGGGAGATAATGAAACTGAAAAATACCGGCAGTGGTTACGGGCTGGTGAGCATACTATTGCACTGGGTAATGGCGTTGTTGCTGATCGGGCTGTATTTTCTCGGGGATTATATGGTGGACCTCGACTACTATGACGACTGGTACCACACCGCGCCGGACTGGCACAAGGCGCTAGGACTGGCCGCTCTGGCTTTGTTGTTGGTGCGATTGGGCTGGAAATACCTGCAGATCAGGCCCTCGCCACTGGCCAGTTATCATCTCTGGGAACTCAGGCTGGCTAGCCTGACCCACGGGGGGTTCTACCTGGTGTTGCTGGTGGTCACGCTAAGTGGTTATTTTATGTCTACTGCCAAGGGTGCTGCAGTGGATATCTTCGGCTGGTTTGAGGTTGCCGCCCTGACCCGTCTGGATAAAGACCAGGCAGAGCTGGTGGCCGACATTCATGAAATAAGCACAACGGTGTTTATACTGATGGTGCTGTTACATATTGTGGCTGCTTTAAAACATCATTTTGTGGATAAGGATCGAACCCTGTTGCGCATGATAAGGCCCGTATCGGGTAAATAGTTTTTAATTAACCATTACTGTTTTAAACCTTAAGGAGAAAAAGATGAAAAAACTCGCTTTATTACTGATTGGATCTGCCATGTTTGCCGGGCTGGCACATGCCGATAATTATGTGATTGATAAAAAAGGCATGCATGCCTCAATCCAGTTCAAGATTTCCCACCTGGGTTACAGCTGGTTATGGGGGCGTTTTAATGACTTTGATGGAACCTTCTCATACGATCCTGAAAACCCGTCTGCATCTAAGGTCAGTGTTACCATCGATCCTGCCAGTGTCGACAGCAACCATGCAGAACGTGATAAGCACTTGCGCAGTGATGATTTCCTGCATGTGGAGAAGTTTCCTGAGTCGAAGTTTGTCAGCACCTCCTATACGCAAAATGATGATGGTAGCGGTGTATTGAAAGGTGACTTTACCCTGCGTGGTGTAACCCGTCCGATTACTATTGATGTGCAGTTTACCGGTGCGGGTAAAGACCCCTGGGGTGGCTATCGTGCAGGATTTGAAGGCAAGACCCGCATCGCGCTTAAAGACTACGGCATTACCAAGGATCTGGGGCCGGCATCGAAAGAGCTGGATCTAATTATTGCGGTGGAAGGTGTGCGCCAGTAATTCTGTAGTGCATCCACCGCTTCTGTGGATGTATCGCGACTAAATAAAAAAGCCTCATACCCGTTAGGGGTGAGGCTTTTTTTATTTTACATGAAGAAAACCGACTGACGATGCAGTAGGGGAATTCAGTCTATACAATCAGGGGCAGGTCTTTACCTGGTTACGGCCTTTTTTCTTGGCGATATACAGCGCATCATCTGCCTTGGTGAGCAGTCTGTCGAGGTCATCCCCTTCAACCATACAGGCGGCGATACCAAAGCTGGCAGTAATATTTATCTGCAGTGTGTCGTGCTGTATGGCTTCTGTCTCAATGCACTGACGGATGCGTTCTGCCAGATTACTGGCTTCCTCAACCCCGGTTTGTGGCAGAATAATCGCGAATTCCTCGCCACCAATGCGTGCCAGTATGTCAACTTCGCGTATGGTTTTCTGCAATAGCCCGGCAATGGTTTTCAATACACTGTCGCCCACTGTGTGGCCATGGTTGTCATTAATGTTTTTGAAATGATCAATGTCGATCATCATTACTGAAACGTGTTGCTGGTAACGTCTGGCTTGTTTGAATAACTGTTTTCCCTGTTCAAAAAAAGCACGGCGATTATACAGGTTGGTGAGTTCGTCCTGGCTGGCCCGCTCTTCCGCCAGCATTTTTGCCGACAGCAGTTTCTGTTCCGAATTTTTCAGGCTGGTTATATCGGTGGCAATTTCCATACGAACGGTGCGACCATCGATCCAGGTAATGGCCTGGTCTCGACATTGATACCAGTGATTGTTTAGGGTGTTCTTGAATTCCCACACATACACATCGCCAGCCGTACCGTCTTTTTTCAGCAGTTTTTTGTTGGTGCAGAAGGTGCAAGGGCCATCCTGGTCTTTCTGCAGGACCTGCCAGCAGGTCTTGCCCTGAATATTAGAGCCCCATATGTCCCGTCCGTATTTATTTACATACAACAGCTCGTAGCTTTGCATATCCGACACATACACAAGTGCATCGAGTCCATCCAGTACGGTGGTCAGGCATTGATAGCTGAGGTCATCTTTTCTTTGTGGCATTAATTTACACTTATTTCCGTTTGTAAATTTGCTGGAACCTGACTTGGCGAAAAGTCGGCCTGACGCATCTATGCGTCAGTATTTTGTGTCACATGTTTGAAATGAAAATGGCACATCGAGCATGTTATTGTGGTTTTAACACTATTCATTTTAGCCTAAATCCTAGTCGATTTGAGTCCCGGATTTTTAATATATATCAATCCGTGCCTGATTAAGCCAGTGATCGGTTGATTTCAGCTCTGACCTGTACCTATCCGTCCTGTTTGATATGTTGTTTGAATCGTAGCAGTGCCGCTTCGCGACTGCTGGACAGGTCAACCAGTGGAGTTGCATCCGCTGTGTATGATTCTGTATCCAGCCACTGCTGTGTATATCGGTTGTTGGGGTCAAAACGTTTACTCTGGGTAAGGGGGTTGAAGATGCGGTAATAGGGCGCGGCATCCACGCCGCAGCCAGCCACCCACTGCCAGCCCATGGTGTTATTGGCCAGGTTGGCATCCACAAGGGTGTCCCAGAACCAGCGGGCACCCTGCAGCCAGTGCAGGCCGAGGTTTTTGGTCAGAAATGAGCTGCAGATCATGCGCACCCGGTTATGCATCCATCCGGTTTGCCAGAGCTGTTGCATGCCCGCATCGATAATCGCAATGCCGGTTCGGCCCTGCTGCCATTGTTGTAACAGCGCGTCGTCATTTTTCCAGAAACTGTTGTGATAACGGTTATCCATTGGCTGGCTCTGTGTATGGGGAAAGTGCCATAAAACGTGGTGGGCGAATTCACGCCAGAGTAACTGCTTGATAAAGGATTCTATCGAGTTTTTATCAATATCCGACCCCTGTCCGTGTAACAGTGGCTGAAGGCTGAGAAAAATCTGCTGCGGGGTAATCTCACCAAAATGCAGCGAGGCGGAGAGGCGGGAGGTGCCATTTATTGCAGGTATATCCCGCTGTTGCTGATAGTGCATTATCGGTTGTTCAAGAAACGCCTCCAGCGCCTGATGTGCACCCGCTTCACCCGGTGACCAGACTGGGTTGAATTTTTCATGCCATGAATGTGGCGAGGGATGGGGCGTAGGATGGGTGTCCAGTAAAGCCAGTTTTTCCAGTGGCAGCGCCTGATTTAGTGCAGGAGATTTGTCACCGGTGAATTGCGGCCTGCTGACACGGTAATGGCTGTAATGCTGATCCAGCAGCGGGCGCAGCTTTTTATAAAATGGAGTGTATACCCGGTAAGGTTGTTGCTGATTATTCAGGACGCTGCCGGGTTTGAAAAACAGTCCACTGTCAAACCCCTGCAAGGTCACCCTGTCGGCAAAGCGCGTTTGCAGCTGTTGCTGTAGTTGTGCTGCCTGCTGGCGGTAATAGGGTTCATACAGATGATTGAAAACCAGCTGTGTGGCATGAGTTTGTTCAAGTACTTGTTCAAGGGTGCTGATGCTATCACCCTGCAACAGTTGCAATTCAATGCCCTGGGCTTTCAGCTGCTGCTGCAAATGCTGCAAACTGTGGTGCAGCCACCAACGCGAGGCAGCACCTGCACGCCAGGGATTATCCTCTTCCGAGTCATCTATATACAGCGCGATAATTTGCTTACTGTTCTGTATTGCCCAGTTAAGCGCCGGGTTGTCCAGTAGTCTGAGGTCACGTCGGAACCAGAGCAGGCAGGTATCCATTCTGCTTAACGCTTAAACGCCGGCACCAGCGACTGCATCTTTTCCAGTGCATCCACATGGTCGGATCCCAGTACCTGTATGCCCATGGTATTCAGCTCTTTTTCATAGCGGCTGGAAAACTCGCCCCCCAGCAGAATCGGCAGGGACAGTGTGCTGATAATATCCGCCATCTCCTTTGTAAAGCTGGGTGTCCATAAATCGGTGCGTGTGCCGGAGAGCAGAACCGCATCAATTTCAGTGCGTTCTGCCACCAGTGGAATCTGCTGCAATGGCAGGTTGCCGCCCAGGTACAGCACCTGGTAGCCGTGACCCAGCAGCGCCAGTGAAAACAGCAGAATACCCAGTTCGTGGTTTTCACCGGGCAGGCAGCTGATAAACACCTTACGGCCTTTGGCGCGGTGCGCGTCGTGGTGTAGTCGTGCGCCAAGCTTGTTGCGTAGAAAGGCCGAAAAAAAGTGCTCTTCGGCAATGCCAGCGGGTTTGTCTGCCCAGCTGCTGCCCAGGGCCTGCAACACCGGAATAATCACATGCTCATTCACCATGTCCACCGGGTAGATCGACAGGGCTTCGTTGTAAGTTCTGTCCAGGTTCAGGTCGTTGAAGTTTTCGATCGACTTGAGGATGCGCTGCTGGTAGCTCTGCCAGTGGTCTTCCGAGGTGGTGCTTACCAGTCCGCCCAGTTCCGGGTTGCGGGTAATGCGGATGGCTTCGCTGATGGTGTGATTGCTTTTCAGTAATTTGACGATTTCCCGCACCAGTTCAATGTCCTGCGCACTGTACAGGCGGTGCCCCTTGGGTGTCCGGCTAGGCTTGAGCAGGCCGTAGCGTCGCTCCCAGGCGCGCAATGTGGTCGTGGGAACACCGGTCATTTCGGAAATGGTACGTATTGGATACTGGCTCATAGGGGCAGGGTCTATGTCATTATTTGTACATATTGTACAAGAAAATACTTGTACATGTGAAGTTTATTTGTATAATTAATTGTACAACTATTTGTTGCACAAAAGGTGAACAAAATGCCAGCATCACAGATCAGCTCAAAATCCGCTCAGCAGAATCAGGCCCACAAGCTGGACACCCACCTCAATCGCCAGTCACGCCCACAGATTGGCGTCAGCGCCTGCCTGATGGGACAGCCTGTGCGTTTTGATGGTGGGCACAAGCGCAGCCCGTTGCTGATCGACACCTGTAGCAAGTACTTCGATCTGCACACCATGTGTCCCGAAGCCGAGCTGGGACTGGGTATTCCTCGTCCAACTATTCAATTACGTCGCTTTGAGTCGGTGGTTAAACTGGTGCACTCAAAGGACAGCCAGCATGATATCAGCGAAGCAATGCGTGGCTATGCCGTGCAGAAAGTCGAGGGGCTGGCGCATCTGGATGGGTTTATCTTTAAAAAAGATTCTCCCAGTTGCGGCATGGAGCGGGTACCGGTGTTCGATCACCGTACCGGCATGCGCGAGCGCAATGGCGTAGGGATGTTTGCCGAGGTTTTTAAAAATCGTTACCCCAATGTGCCCACGGAAGAAGAGGGGCGTCTGAATGATATCCAGTTGCGTGAAAATTTTTACGAGCGGGTGTATGCGCATTATCGCTGGCGTCAGTTGCTGGGCAGTGCACAGGTGTTACAGGGTTTTCGCGAGTTTCATAAAAACTACAAACTGATATTAATGGCACGCCATGATGCCAGTTATCGTCAGTTGGGACGTATTGCGGCAGCCGCAAACAAACATAATTTGCCCCAGGTAATGGACGAATACTTTGCCCTGTTTATGCAATGCATGAGCAAGGTGCCCAGTCGTGGACAGCATGTGAATGTATTAATGCATATACTGGGCTACCTGAAAAATCGCCTTAATACACATG
>DATCTK010000010.1:0-55389 GCA_036567985.1 Gammaproteobacteria bacterium
GTCAGAGTAACATCTCCCTGACAAGGCAAGTTAAGCATCGTGTGGCGGAAAAAAGATGTTACTCTGACCCCGAATTCAGCGGAAAAAAGATGTTACTCTGACCCCGAATTCATTTGTTTTGACCAACGACAAACGACCCCAGACTAACGACTGTGCCCTGCCCTCGCAAAATACCACACGCACAAAAAAAGAGACGCAAGCGTCTCTTTTTTTATTTACTGGTTTGACTCGCCGCTCAATACCGGGCAACGACTCACCTCATCCGCTAATTGCTATGCAGGCGAAAATGAAGATCCGCAGCCACAGGTAGTTTGAGCATTCGGGTTACGAATAATGAATTGCGCACCCTGCAGGTCTTCCTTGTAATCAATCTCTGCACCCACCAGGTACTGGAAGCTCATCGGGTCAATTAATAATGTCACACCACCGTTTTCAACGGAGGTATCACCGTCTTTAATCTCTTCATCAAAGGTAAAGCCGTACTGGAAACCTGAGCAGCCACCACCGGAAATAAACACGCGCAGTTTCAGGTTTGGGTTATTTTCTTCCTCAATCAGAGATTTCACCTTAGCTGCTGCGGCATCGGTAAAATCTAACGGATCTGGCATCACGTTATCAGCTGTTTCAGCAGTCATTCAATCTCTCCAAATTTATGCGTTCGGTAAACGATATAGTGCAAAGTTAGCATTACCTGACTAATTTAGTCAAGTTTTATGTATGCCAACCGATTAGCCGGCGGTTGGGCTTGGCTCGGCATCAGGCTCCTCATGAGAACTCTCATGTGACTGATATTCAAGGAGTTTTTTCTCATCCTTGCAGTGCACCAGGTTACCGTTAACTTCCGCACCCATGGCCATCTCAAGCAGATTATAATACACATTACCATTGACCTGCCCCTGACTCGACAGTTCAACCCGCTCACTGGCATACACATCGCCGGTCACCTGGCCGTTGATCACCACCAGCGGCACACGCACCTCACCTTCAATCTGCCCGCGGTCACTCAGCACCAGCATCGACTGCGAATGCTCTTCAGCGATGACGTTGCCGACAATTCGGCCATCAACATGCAGGCCACCGGAAAAAATGAGATCACCCTGAATTTCCATCGCGGTACCGACGAGTGTCTCAATTTTTGTTGATTTCGATCTATTCTTGCCCCACATTGGACTCGCTTCCTCCAGCAATTAGCTCATCCCAGTCGTAATCCTGTTCAACACTGGGAACTCTTGACGTATTTGGTAGTGCCTTTATATTAACCGATAGTGGCTCAATTCCTTCGGGGAATCTGATACTACCTTCAAAGTTCTGAAAATACTTGAAACCGAAACGTTGACGTTTGCTCGCTTCGTCCACCGACACCGCCGGCAGATCATAACTGACCTCCGTACCATCGGCACGGCGACCGGTAAAGCTGATCTCTACATATCCTCGCTGCAGAACATCATGCTTGCCCACCTGAATCAGAGCGACCTTGTAGTTAAACACATCCCCTGAGGCGGCCACAGTCACCTTGTTAATCTTTATTTCACGCTCGGATTTACGCGGTGCAACAATATTTTTATAGAAGGTCAGCTCTTCTTTCAACTTGATTGACTCATCCTTGCATTCCGCCAGCGAGTTGCTGATCTTGCCACTGGCGTCTTTCTGGATATCGCTGCCCCGCGACAGGCGCGCATTGTCTCTTAATACCCGTTCTTTTTCGGCGGTCTGCTCATCCAGCGCCTGACGCAGAATCTCGATTTCCTCATCATAGTCAGACTGGTCAAATCCCGCCGTATGCTGACCATACATGTAAGCGCCCCAGACAACAACGGCCACAGCGGCAAATACCGCCAGCACACTGAGCAGCCACAATTCCGGCTTGTGTACCGAGATTAAATATTTAGTTTCGCGCGGTGCGTACTTCATAATGCTTACTGACCCTGGCTTCTGTCAAACACTAGGGCAGCAGAGCTACCTGGTTAATCGCGCTGGTTTCATCCAGGCCGAACATCAGGTTCATATTCTGTACTGCCTGACCCGCCGCACCCTTGACCAGGTTATCAATCACCGATGACACCACCAGGGTGTCACCACCCTGCGGCCTGAACACCGAAATACGACACATATTCGACCCCCTGACACTGCGGGTTTCCGGCAGCGTACCCGGAGGCAGTACATCTACAAACGGCTCGTCCTTGTAACGCGACTGGTACAGCGAGTACACATCATCAATATTGCCGCGCAGCACAGCATACAGACTGGCCTCAATACCGCGAATCATCGGCATCAGGTGCGGCACAAAAGTCAGGCCGACCGGATGGCCGGCCGCTTCCGACAGCACCTGTTTTATTTCCGGCAGATGACGATGACCATCCACTGCATAAGGCTTGACGCTTTCCGAGGCCTCACATAGCAGCGTCGCCACGCTGGCGCCACGGCCGGCACCGCTGGCGCCGGATTTACCGTCGGCAACCAGATGCTGATCATCCAGCAGGTTGTTTTCAATTAAGGGCAAATAACCCAGGCAAACTGCTGTGGGGTAACAACCGGGATTCGCCACCAGGCGCGCTGATTTGATCGCCTGGCGATTCATTTCCGGCAGGCCGTAAACCGCTTCCGCCAGCACATCCGCGCAACTATGCTCCATGCCATACCACTGCTGCCAGAGTGCCGGATCCTTGAGGCGAAAGTCCGCCGCCAGGTCAATCACCTTAACGCCAGCTTCCAGCAACTGCGGCGCCATCTTCATCGCGGTGCCATTGGGGGTGGCAAAAAACACCACGTCACAGCTGGACAGCTGCTCCAGTTCCGGTTCGGAAAATTGGATATCCACATGGCCGCGTAAATTCGGGTACAGGGAGGACACTGCCTGCCCCGCCTCCGAGCGAGATGTGATCACCGACAGCTCAACATCGCTATGCGCAACAAGTAAACGTAACAGTTCAACACCGGTGTATCCGGTGCCGCCGACAATACCGGCCTTAATCATGTAACAACCTCTTTGAAAAAATACTGCAAGCTGCTGGCCACGGCTCGGCCAGCAGGCACTGAGTATAGACTGAATTATCTGTTGAGCATACCCGATTCAATGCCACCACGCTTTAAACCCCGTGTGTGTCACGTTATTATGCAACTCCATCCAAAACACGAGAATGCCATGCTGTGGGTTAAAGCGTTTCATATTATTTTTATGGTGACCTGGTTCGCCGCACTGTTTTATCTGCCGCGCCTGTTTGTTTATCACGCCGACAGCAGTGATGAAATCAGCAACGCCCGTTTCAAGATTATGGAACGTAAACTGTTTTACGGCATTATGACACCAGGGGGCATTATCACCGTAGTGCTGGGCATCTGGATGTTAGTGGATTACGCCTGGGGCGCGTTTGCTCACACCCTGTGGCTGCAAATCAAACTGCTGCTGGTGCTGCTGCTGGTTGTGTATCACGTTTACTGCTGGAAACTGCTGCAGGACTTCAAGACCGACCGTAACAGCAAAAGCCATGTGTGGTTTCGCTGGTTTAACGAATTTCCGGTACTGCTGCTGATTGCGATTATCCTGCTGGTGGTGCTCCGCCCGGTGTAATCACACTCGCCGCGTCAGGCGCTGATCTGGTTCTTTAACAGGGGTTCCAGCTCGGTCAGTGCTTTTTTATAAACCTTGCGTTTAAAAAACACCACCTCGTTCATCGGGTACCAGTAATCCACCCAGGCCCAGTGATCGAACTCGGGCTTGTCCATCTGGCTCAGGTTAAAGTGGTTCTCCGAACCAATCAGTTTGAGCACAAACCAGATCTGCTTCTGCCCGATACATACCGGGTGCGTATTCTTGCGCACCATCCATCTGGGCAGGCGATAGCGCAACCACTTGCTGGTTTTACCCACCAGCTCAACATGCTCCGGGCTCAGACCGGTTTCTTCGTAAAGCTCACGGTACATCGCCTGGTCGGGGGTTTCATCATTATGAATTCCTCCCTGCGGGAACTGCCAGGCGTTCTGACCACTGCGGCGCGCCCAGAAGACCTTGCCTTCCGGGTTGCTTAATATAATGCCAACATTCGGCCTAAAGCCATCAGAATCAATCACTTACGATTTCCTACAGGGTGTATTTAAAGCTAATTTTTTCAAAAATTTCAGCACTGCGCAATGTTTTAGTTACAATACATCACCTGCCTTTAACTATAGGCAATTTTTATGAAGATATGTTCATTTGTAATTAAATTTATGACCAGGCCAGGCAAACACCTAAGCTCGAGCCTGTAACCGCGCGAAAGAGACACACTATGGCACTAGCACTTTTTGATCTGGACAACACCCTGCTGGCAGGTGACAGCGATTACCTGTGGGGCGTTTTTCTAAGCGAACAGGGCGTGGTAGACGGCGACCATTACGAACAGCAGAACCAGCGTTTCTACGACGCCTACAAACAGGGCAATCTCGACATACACGCGTTTCAGGCCTTTTCCCAGCAACCCTTAGTGGATAACGACATTGACACCATGCTGGCACTACGCCAGCAGTTTGTGGAAGAGAAAATCCGCCCGATTATGACACACGCCGCCTTCCAGCTAATCGACAAACACCGCGAGCAGGGTGATACGCTGGTGATCATTACCGCCACCAACAGCTTTGTCACACGCCCCATTGCCGAGGCTTTTGGCATCGAACATCTTCTGGCCACCGAGCCTGAAGTCATAGATGGCAAATACACCGGCAAGATCGCCGGCACCCCCTGTTTCCAGGGTGGCAAGGTGATTCGCCTCAGGGACTGGATGCAGCAACATGGCCTGAACATGCAGGGCAGCTGGTTTTACAGCGACTCGCACAATGACCTGCCGTTATTGAAGGAAGTGGATAACCCGGTGGTGGTCGATGGAGATGAGCAGCTGCTGAGCCACGCCAGGGATGCCGGCTGGCCCAGCATCAGTTTACGCGAGTAGAATATCCTTCGAGCTTTCATACTGCTGCTGGGCTTTCTGCAGAATTTTTTCCAGCAGCTCCGGCTCCAGCTCATTCGCCTGCCACAGCGCATTGTCTATCGGCAGCTCCGCCAGCTGCGGCTGCGGCTCAAGATGGTGATCAACCAGCGCCCGTGCCAGGCACAATAGCCAGGCCGCCTGCCGATCGCTCGCCGGCGCATTGTCCGGTGACTGCTGGAAACGCACCGCGTTGCAGATTTGCGGCGGCAGGTTCCACTTTTTCAATAGCGCCCCGCCCACCTCGGCATGGTCAAAGCCCAGCACCTGCTTTTCCGCCTGGCTCAGACTGATGCCCTCTGCCTGCTGCAGCTGCAACACCTCAGTCATCTCCTGTGGCTGTTGCAGATACAGCAGCAATGAGCCGATATCGTGTAACAGCCCGGCAATAAAATAGCGCTCAATTTCCTTTTCACGACGAAACGCCGCCAGTACCCGCGCACTGACTGCAGTACTCAGGCTGCGCTTCCAGAAGGTTGGCATGTCCACCAGCTCCGAGGGAATGCCATCGAACACCTTGATTGCTGACGCAGCCACCACCACGCTGCGCAGCTCCTTATGGCCAATCAGCGCCACCGCACGGTAAACCGTATCCACCCTGGCGGAAAAGCCGTAAAAAGGACTGTTAACCAGCTTTAACAGGCGCGCGGTCAACGCCGGGTCGTCATTAATCACCCGACCGATCTGGGTGGCGGTGGAGTTGTCGTCATCCATGGCATCAAACACACGGTAGACAATGGACGGCAAACTGCCCAGTTTGGCACTTCGCTCAATCAGTTTTTCAAGACTCAGCAAAAGACAGCCCCTTGGTTATAAAAAATATTCAGACCGAGTTTAGACCATCTAACCAACATCAGGCATTTCACATCGCTGGTGTTCAGTACAAAATGGCAGAATGGATTGCGCTCGAATGACGGTGATGCCGAGAACCGGCCAGGGCAGCTCGGAACAATGCCGACATCAAGCCTGTTCAGAGGGGTCCTGGTTATCTTCGCTAATGCGGCTGGCAACCGGGCCACTCTGGTCACGGTATTTCGCATTACTGCGTTTACGGTAGGGACGGTCCGCCGCACCAGACATCTGGTCAAAGCTGATCGCACCAATCGACATGCCGGGGCGCAGCGCCAGTGGCAACTTACCGGAGTTGTAGAATTCCAGCACAATATTGCCGCTCCAGCCGGGGTCAATCCGGTGCGCCGTCACATGCACCATCAGGCCAAGCCGGGCAAGGCTTGAACGTCCATCCAGCCAGCCGACGATATCATCCGGCAGGGTCACCGACTCCAGCGTAATACCCAGCGCCAGCTCGCCCGGGTGCAGCATGAAGGCCTCACCATCTTCAATGCTGATTTCATCGCTCATCACCTTTTCAATTGCCGCATCAACATCGGCGCGACTGCCACTTAAATCGATAAAGGCGGTGGTGTGGGAGCTGAATGTGCGAAACCGGTTGCCCAGACATAGATCAACACTGACCCCGCTTACCGAATCTTCTGGCGGCTGCGGACTCACAATGATTCGGCCGTCCTTAAATGCTTTAAAAATATCGCGATCGCACAGTCTCATAGGTTTTCTCTAGCTGGTCTTTTCCGACAGGGTTAATGGTGCGCGGTACATTTTCATAGCATTGCTTAACCCTCACATCAGGTTAATCATAATGCCCATAAAAAATGCCGCCACTTTTCAGGTGGCGGCATTCTATCACGACTTTTTACAACAGGCTTAACCTGCTGCGCTGTCGGCCCAATTAGTTATTTTCAATCACAATATTGGGGAACTTGCTGCTGTAGTCCTTGGCCTGTGATGCCAGCTTGGCCGCTGTGCGACGCGCGATCTCACGGTAGATATGACCCACCGTGCCATCAGGATCAGCCGCCACAGACGGTGTGCCCTCATCGCCATTGGTGCGGATCGAGATATCCAGTGGCAGCGCGCCAAGGAAGTCCACATCGTAATCTTTCGACATGCGCTCGCCACCACCCTGGCCAAAGATCGGCTCGGCATGGCCACACTCGGAACAGATATGCATGCTCATGTTCTCGATAATGCCCAGCACTGGCACTTCGACTTTTTCGAACATTTTCAGACCCTTACGTGCGTCCAGCAGGGCAATGTCCTGTGGTGTGGTCACAATCACCGCACCGCTTACCGGCACTTTCTGCGCCAGGGTCAGCTGCACGTCACCGGTACCCGGTGGCAGGTCGATGATCAGGTAATCCAGGTCTTTCCACTGGGTATCCACCAGCAACTGTTCCAGCGCCTGGGTCACCATCGGGCCACGCCAGATCATCGGTGTTTCGTCATCGATCATAAAACCGATCGACATCGCCTGCAGGCCATGTCCCATCATCGGGCTGAGGGTCTTGCCATCTTCCGATTCGGGCTTGTCGGTAATGCCCAGCATACGGGGAATACTCGGGCCATAGATATCCGCGTCCAGAATACCCACGCGGGCACCTTCACGATGCAGCGCCAGCGCCAGGTTGGTCGCGGTGGTGGATTTACCCACACCGCCCTTACCGGAGGCCACCGCAATAATGTTCTTGATGCCTTCCAGCGGCTTCAGGCTGGACTGTACCGAATGCGCGGTGATCTCGTGGCTGACATCCACCTTTACACTGTCTACACCCGCAATCTCGGACACCAGGCGGGTCAGTTCTTCAATAATTTTGGGGTGATGGCCGGCGGCGGGAAAGCCCAGTACAACCTTAATGGACACCTCGGACCCGTTAATATCGATGCCTTTTACCGCATTGGCGGCTTTCAGGTTCTTTTCCAGGTAAGGGTCTATGTATTTCGCAATTGCGTCTTCAACCTGTTGCTGTACAACACTCATGGCACTTAACTCCAAAAATTCTATGATCCGGCCCAGCAGAAGATGTGACCGGTGGGCTTGTAATTACTGCTGCGCATTCTACACCAGCTATATGGCGAATTAACCCCACCCTTTGTTGGTATAGTCCTGGCGCAGCCAGTGAAAATTCATGTCGATGTCGATAACTGAGGGCAAAGCCGCAGGATTCAAGCCCCGGCAGCATAATAGTCACTGAAATATCAGGCGCCGGGCTTTCTGCGCTCGCGCTGCACCGTGGCATAGCTGCGGGGCAGCTCGACCGGCTCACCCTGCGCCCGGGCAAACAGCAGCTGCTTTACCTCATCGAACACCCCAGCCACCAGCTTGTTCTTCAGGGTGATAATCTTGCGCCGGTTACCCCTGGGGTGATTAAAATGCGCCAGCTCCAGTGCCCCCTGGTCATTGCTGAAAACCACCCCGGTAAAGCTGTCAGGCACGTCTTTAATGGTGAACAACGCCCTGAAGGTCATCAGGTGCTGCTGGCCTGAGGACAGGCTTTGCTGGTCATCGGGCAGTATCTCGATTTCATTAAGTACAAACATAGGGACAATTTCGACTCATTTAGCCAGGATAACCCTGATTATCAGCGCAAATTCTAGCAAATTCCCGGCAACTAAAAACCGCACAATTTATCAGCCAGCCGCCTGAGTAGCAATCAACCGGACAATTCAGGGCTGCCATTCACACGTAATATTCAACATTTAGTCACTGCTGGTTTGATTTTCGGCGATTTGCCTCGTATAAACTGTAGATAATAAAATAACGGAAGTTAACAGCAGTGCTCATGAAGTCGGAATCAGATACCCCAGGCAACACACCGAACACCCCAGGCAAGGCCATCGACCTGGAGGATACAGAAAAAGTCAGTAAAGCCATCAAGAAATTCATTAATGGTGAATCCGATGATGCCAAAAGCAGCACCGCTTCCAGCGCCGCGGGCAAGCAGTTCCATGATCGCCGTGATGTGATCAAGGCACTCACCAGCCTGCAAACCAGCTACAAGCCCCGCTACATTCCCGGCGAGACCCAGATCCAGACCGATGATTTCAAGCATGCGCTGCTCAATAGCATGGCGAAAATGGGCAATACCTCCATGTCCAAGTCGCTGAATGCGATTGATGGCCGCACCGTGGACTTCGTGGAAATGCTGTTCGGCGCCTTCTTACGCGACCCGAATATCTCATCATCACTCAAATCACTGTTACTGGAAATGCAGATTCCACTGATCAAGGTGGCGATGCTCGACCCGCAGTTCTTCCAGAAAAATACACACCCGGCGCGCAAAATGCTCGACACCATTGCCCATGTCGGCATCGGTATCGAAGATAGCGACAACACCCTGTACAAAACCATGAAGCTGATTGTCGAACAGCTGCAGACCACCTTCGACCAGAACCTGATCAGTTTCAACACCGCGCTTACTGCACTGAATCGACTAAAAAGCATCGAGGAAGATAAAACCGGCAAGCAGGAAGAGGAAACACAGAAGGCCATCTACAAGGAACACGCCCGCCAGGTTATTCTAAACGAGCTGCAGAAACACACGCATAAACGAATAATCCAGAAAGAACTCAAGCCGCTGATTCTGAAGCAGTGGTCCAACATTATGTACCAGCGCTTTGTGAAACACGGCAAGGACAGCCCGGAGTGGAATGAAGCAGTCACCCTGCTAAAACACATGATTTACAGTGTGCAACCCATCACCAGCTCGGTGCAGTGGATACTGCTCAACAGCGACTCCGAAAACCTGATTGAAGAAATAAAGGGCCTGCTGGACAGCGCCAACCTGAGTCCCGCCAGCGTTGACGCCTCGATTGGCGCGCTGCAGGACATACATAATCGCCTGCTGGAAAATTCCGAATTTTTCCAGGAATCCCCCGACAGCGAGCCGGACATCAGGCTGGAAGATGCGATAGCCGAAAGCGAAGAAGAGCTGCCCGAGGAAGAAGATCCACGTACGCAGATCGCCCGCCTGCCACAGGATGTGAAACAGGGGGTATGGTTTGAAATTTACAACGGTGAAGGCAAGGCACCACGTCGGGTTAAACTGTCCGTGGTGCTGTTCGATGAGGCCAAACTGATTTTTGTTGACCGCCACGGCAACAAGGTGATTGAAAAAGCCGCCAGTGAGTTTATGGATGAGCTGAATGACCAGCGCTCACGCATTATTGCGGATCACTCGATTTTCAATCACGCGCTGGGGCAGGTGATTAACTCGATTATTCGCTAGTCGTCCTAGCCCTTATCCGGTGGATAAATATCCCACTCCACCAGGTAGTCGGGGTTGCTGACAATGGCTTCCGACTCGACCAGCTTGTAATCCCCCGGCTCTGCCGGCTGGTAATGGTCCAGATCCGGCGGCAGGTTCATTTCTTCCTGCGTGTCCTCACGCATCACCACCAGACCATCTTCGTTATTGATGCGCAGAATCTGCCCGGCAAACTGCTCGAAGGCATCCAGGTCACCGAAATCATTCATACAGGTCAGGCTGACCAGCACCGTTTTACCCAGCATGGTTTCCGCCTGCGCCGGATCAAACACACAGCCTGCAAATACTTTTTCGCTCATAAATCCTCATTAGCCTGGTTAAATCTGGCGCGCATTATACGCTATTTTGCCGCCGCTGGCTTACCCCGCCGACAGGCTGAGCAACCGCTACTGCTTCTGCTCCAGCATGCCAATGGCATTTTCCAGTGCGGTTTTCAGCTCCTTTGCCTGCACCAGGGTGAGCGCGTAAAAGCGACTGGCTTCCGCATCCTGCGCGGTCTGCTCCGGCGATGAAATAAAGTGCGGACGAAACACCACCAGGCCGTGTTCTTCTATGGGCCCCATATCCCAGTTGGCAATAGGGAAAATCTTTTCATTATCGGACATATGACTTCTCACAATGTATTCATTATTAAAAACAGGACAGTAATTATCTTTCTAGCCTAACCCAATACGCCGCTAATTTCTGCTGCCTTGCATAGCGAGCGATGGTTAAAACCCAGGGCAATGCCGTGCGCGACGCGGCTGTGTTAAAATCGCCTGCTTTAGCAATTTAAACCATTTTGGCAAAACCTCCCCGATGAAAATTTCCGGCAATATACAGAAAATGCACACCCGGCTGGCAGACACGGTTGAATACCAGCTGCCTTTCTACAAAGACGCGGATCAGCAGCTGTTTGATATGAACCCACTGATTGGCAGCCAGATTAAACTCACCCATGCCGCTGAAATCAACTGCATTGCCTGCGGTCGTAAAATCAACAAAAGCTTTAACCAGGGCTTCTGCTACCCCTGCTTCCAGTCACTGGCCCAGTGCGACAGCTGCATTATCAAACCGGAAAAATGTCACTATGCCCAGGGCACCTGCCGCGAACCGCAATGGGGCGAACAGCACTGCATGATTGACCATTATGTCTACCTGGCCAATTCATCGGGGCTTAAGGTGGGCATTACCCGCGGCACGCAGATTCCCACCCGCTGGATGGATCAGGGGGCAACCCAGGCCATACCGATGTTTCGCGTTAAAGATCGCCTCACCTCCGGCCTGCTGGAAGTGATTTTCAAAGACCACGTGGCGGACAAAACCAGCTGGCAGAAAATGCTCAAGGGCGAAGCCGAGTCACTGGATATGCCGCAGCGCCGCGATGAACTGTTTGCACAATGCGAAGCCGCTATCAAACAACTGAGCAAGCAAATCGGCGACGATGCAATTGAATATTTAAGCGATGAAACCGTGGTGGAAATTCGCTACCCGGTTGAGCAATACCCGAGCAAGGTCAGCTCATTCAACTTTGATAAAACACCCGAGGTATCTGGTGTGCTGAATGGCATTAAGGGCCAGTACCTGATTCTGGATAGCGGTGTATTGAATATGCGCAAGTTTGCGGGTTACCAGCTGACGCTTGAAGTTTGAACCTGGGAAGCCTGAACCCTGGAAGCCTGAACCCTGGAAGCCTGAACCGGGAAAATATGAACCGAAAGCCCGAGAGTGAATACTGAAGCTCGCTAGCTGTGCGCTTCAATCACTTCAGCGGTTTCCTTCTGCCCCATCTCGAAACCGTGGTGATATGCTTTATGCCACTCCATCACCCGCTCCCGCTCATGCACATCCGCTGCATCAAACGGCAGCGCAGGCAATTCGGCCTCATGCCCCCGTGCGCGGAAACAGGCCACCATGCCATTGGCATAGCCGCGGTTATACCAGATCTGTGCATCTGCCGGGTTATCTGCATAGCCGTCGGTTTCCTGGTACAGGCGTTCAATTACCTCGGCCAATGTGTTTACTACGCTCATGTTTTTCTCTTAAGGTACCTTAGCTCAATAACTTATCCAGCGACTCGCCCTCGCCGCCTTCGCCCATTTCCACCACCAGGGTTTGTTCCAGTGGCAGGCTGTCTGACTGGATATGCGGCAATAGCTGCTCGCTGATTTCAATCACCGTCATCAGGCCCTTCTGCTCATTGGCATCATGCAGTGTCTGAGACTGGCGTAACAGTGATTCAATATAGGCGCGGATAGTTTCCAGCCGCTGCTCAACCGACATCTGCTGGAACTCGCTGCTGAAACTGAAATGCAGCTCACGCAGTTCAGGCTTGGGGTCGTGCACAGAAATACTGAAGGGGGCAATAACAGACATAAAATGAAACAGCTGGTGGCAAAAAAACCCATTATACAACGAAGCCGCACCCCCCTTGCACGCGCAATTACTGTGGATATACCGGCTGGTCGCCACTTATGCCGCAAAGATAGATGAAAAAAGCCCCTGAAAATGCTACTTTACGCGCCTTAATAACATTCCACATAACGAGCACCCATGAGCACAGCTTCACCCCGCAAAATACTGGTTACCAGCGCCCTGCCCTACGCCAACGGACCGATTCACCTCGGCCACCTGGTGGAATATATCCAGACCGACATCTGGGCACGCTTTCAGAAATTACGCGGCAACGAGTGCTACTACGTGTGTGCGGACGATGCCCATGGCACGCCGATTATGCTGCGTGCGCGGCAGGATGGCATCACCCCCGAGCAGCTGATTGCCCAGGTGAGCAAGGATCACCAGGCGGACTTTGCCGATTTCCTTATCGGCTTCGATCACTACCACAGCACCCATTCAGAAGAGAACAAAGTGCTGGCGCAGGATATCTACCGCCACCTGCGCGATGCCGGGCACATCACCACCCGCACAATTTCCCAGGCCTATGACCCGGAAGCAAAGATGTTCCTGCCGGATCGCTTTATCAAGGGCACCTGCCCCAAGTGCGGTGCCGCCGACCAGTATGGTGACAACTGTGAAGCCTGTGGCGCCACCTACGACACCACCGATTTGAAAGATCCTTACTCGGTGGTGTCCGGTGCCACGCCGATTAAAAAAGACACCGAGCATTACTTCTTCAAGCTGGCTGATTTTGAGAAGATGCTGAAGAACTGGACCACCGCCGGCCATGTGCAATCGGAAATTGCCAACAAACTGGGCGAATGGTTCGAGTCGGGCCTGAAAGACTGGGACATCTCCCGGGATGCACCCTACTGGGGATTTGAAATTCCCGACACCACCGATAAATTCTTCTATGTGTGGCTGGATGCACCGATTGGTTACATGGCCAGCTTCAAACACTTTGCCGATAAGAACAATATCGACTTCGACCAGTTCTGGCGCCCTGTAGACGGCGGGGACGACAGCACCGAGCTGTACCATTTTATCGGCAAGGACATCGCCTACTTCCATACACTGTTCTGGCCAGCGGTATTACACGGTTCCGGCTATCGCACACCCACTAAAGTCTTCTGCCACGGCTTTCTCACCGTCGACGGCGCCAAGATGTCCAAGTCCCGCGGCACCTTTATCAAGGCGCGCAGCTACCTCGACCAGTTAAAACCGGAGTACCTGCGTTACTACTACGCCGCCAAGCTGTCCTCCGGGGTGGATGATATCGACCTCAACCTGGAAGACTTCCAGCAACGGGTGAATACCGACCTGGTAGGCAAGTTCGTTAATATCGCCTCCCGCGTCGCCGGCTTTATCAAGAAAAACCACGACGGCATGCTGGGCGACAGCCTGCCCCGTGAAGACCTGTTCAACGACATGGTAAGCGCCGGTGAACGCATTGCGCAGCACTTCGAAGAACGCAAATACAGCCAGGCGATCCGTGAAATCATGGCCCAGGCCGACCGCGCCAATGAATACATTGCCGAGGAAGAACCCTGGACCAAGAACAAGCAGGACGGCAAGGAAGCCGAAGTACAGGCCATCTGCACCCAGGGCATCAATATGTTCCGCCTGCTGTGCATTTACCTCAAGCCGATACTGCCCGGCGTGGTTGCAGAAGCCGAAGCCTTTCTGAACTGCGGTGAACTCCAATGGAGCGATGCCGCAACACCACTGCTCGGCCATAAAATCAACAAATTCAAACCACTGATGCAGCGCGTGGAAAAGGAATCGATCGATAAAATCATCGAGGCCTCGAAAGAAGATATAAAAGCCACCGCGCAAACGCAAAACAACAAAGGCGATAAAAAAGTGAGCGAAGACAACAACAAAGGCCTCGACCCGATAGCCGACGAAATCGAATTCGACGACTTCGCCAAAATCGATCTGCGCATCGCCAGAGTCGTTAAAGCCGAACACGTAGAAGGCGCAGACAAGTTATTGCAACTGACACTGGATATCGGCGATGCCACAAGAAATGTATTCGCCGGCATCAAGTCCGCCTACGCACCGGAAGACCTTGAAGGCAAGCTCACGGTAATGGTTGCCAACCTCAAACCTCGCAAGATGCGCTTTGGCATGTCCGAGGGTATGGTACTGGCTGCCGGTCCGGGTGGAAAGGATTTATGGATATTGAATCCGGATGATGGGGCGCAGCCTGGGATGCGGGTTAAGTAAACCATTAAATGGCCGGACATTGTCCGGCTATTTTTTTGTCTAATATTAAAACACACTAATAAACGAGAACTGGCTATTCAACATTTCCTGCTTAATTGCCTTAGCAAAACAACTTAGGTATGCTCAAACTAGAAAAACTTGGCAAAGTTAGTTGTAAAAAGAGAACTCAAATTTCAGACCATTCACCACTAAAATAATAGCACAACGTGCCATAACACATGCACCAAAACATCACCAATAACATTAAAGATGGAATTAAAATAACATCCACAAGGAATATGACATGCTTCAAGACCCTAAATTAATGGCAGCGGTTTCGCGCATTGTGCAACGCTCCGAACGCCAGGAGGATATCCAAAAGCTCGTTGGAACATATGTTGATGTTGGCCTATTACCCCAACTTGATAATACAAACCACCAAATCTTTTATGGCCGCCGCGGGACAGGAAAGACGCATGTCATAAAAGTGCTAGAATCAAGACTCAGAGAAGATGCTTCACGCACGGTTGTTTACATTGACTGCCGTACTCTTGGAAGCACAGCTCAATTTTCAAATAGCGAATCTCCAATTTCACGTCGTTGCTTGTCTTTATTTCGTGACATACTCTTATGCATATATCACGAACTATTAGAACACATCATTGAATTTCCCTCATCGTCTGCTAATGAAGCTCTTAAAGAAGCAGACGAACTATCTAGACTAATTACAGAGCCATTACAAACATTAAAAGCAGAAAAAGTCACGCATGAAGATGAAAGCATCAGCACATCTAAGAGAGCAGCTACAGCTAATACAGATTATTCAATGACAGGCCTCACTGCCTCATTGGGCTTATCATATGACCAGGCCGAATCACAAGAGAAAAAGAAACAGACTCAGTACGCCGTAGACTCAGAAGATAAAATCATTTTTCCAGAACTTTACAGATCCTTAAAAAAGGTATTAGATCTAGCAGATACTCGTCTATTCGTATTAATCGATGAATGGTCATCACTTCCGCAGGAAATTCAGCCATACCTAGCCGAGTTTCTTAAAAGAGGGATCATCCCACTCCATACCGCAACACTAAAAATATCAGCTTTAGAATACCGATGTCGTTTTAGCATGCAAAACAACGACGAACTTCTAGGCTTTGAATTGGGAGCAGATATTGCGACAGCTCCAGATCTTGATGATTACTTCGTATTTGATCGGAATCCAGATCAAATTACAGACATATATGCTGATGTTCTACTAAAACATCTATCGAGTGAATTACCGCAAAATTATCTTAGCAACGCATATTCAATATCGACCCCTAAGCAATTGGCCTCTCGACTTTTTACAGAAAGAAAAACATGCGCTGAATTAGCGCGCGGATCAGAAGGCGTTGTTAGAGACCTCATCAATATATTCACACGAGCTTTTTTTAATGCACAAAGACGGGGAAGAGACAGCATCGACAAACAAGCAATTCTTGAATCTGCACAACAGTGGTTTGAGCAGGACAAAGCACAATACCTTGATGAAAGACTCCAAGAAGTATTACGTCGAATCGTTGATGAGGTAATTGGAAAACGTCAGGCACGATCTTTTATGCTGCCTCGCCAACTTGAACGCCACCCTGTAATACAAAGAATGTTTGATGCACGGGTTTTACATCACATGCAACGTGGATATGCAGACAAAGATAATCCCGGTGTCAGATACAACATTTACGCAATCGATTACGGCGCCTATGTAGACCTTATTGGAACATCAAGAGAACCAGAATTAGATCTTGAAATAGACCGTGACGCTAAAGATATCGTTGTTCCATTTGATGACAAACGAAGCATCAGGAGAATAATCATGGATGAGGCTATACTAGAATAGCAAGGGGAGAAAAAGGAATTTCGGGGACAATATACTCAATTCAGTATAATAAATAACTCGAAAATAAATATGTATACTGTCCTTGGAATCCCCATCCTCTTACCAAATTGGTGAGCTGAACTGACGAATTGAATTCACGGAATGAGATAAATATCTATGAAGAATTTACCGATTAAATTTACTTTAGCAGTTGTTTTTCTTGCCTTAAGCGCGAACTCTTGTACGACGTCTAATTCTGATAAGCTCGCAGCTAAACTCTATAAGAATTATGAGCAGAAACGTGTTAACACCACCAGTAATACTGTTTTTGGCTTAACGCTGGGCAGATCAAATATTGAGCAAGTTAGGTCAAAGTACACTGTACTTGGCCGTTCAATAAATCAGCCTTTAGTTGGCATTTCATATGACATATCACCTAATGAGATAGGTCTTGACGGAGTTAGTTATAGCAGGATGATTTTTGATAAATCAACTAATACTCTACAGTGTATTGTAAATGTTTTTCCTAAACACCGTTATGGATCCCTATACAGTCTTTTGGAAAATAAATATGATATTACATCAGGATCTGTACCATACGGAGGCATAACAAGCTTTGAGGGAAACAATATAATTATTACCTTAGAGCTAGATACATCAGCCCCTGGTTTTGAAGTAACTATGATTCATAAAACGCTTTCATATTCTAATGCGTCATTAAAAGCAATTATTAAAAACATATCTGAGAGACGTAAAAGAGAAAGTGATGCGTTATAATCGATTTATGGGCTGACTAATGGGCTCAGAGCCCTTTTCTCGCATCAATAGCATTGCGTAAAATAATCGGGGGCAGACCACATTTAAGCCATTTAAAAAATGGCCATAAACAAGCAATAACTGAATATAGACAGCATTACATCCATTTGCGTTATTCGCGCTCATTAATTCCGTACTTCCTGCTCCCCACCCTTCGGGCCGTGCGTCCGCACGTTCAAAGCACTCCTGCACTTTAGTGCGTTTTCTTTTTTAAATTAGAGCACATGCAGATAGGGTGGAGCTGTACGGAAATCTGGTGGATCCGCTGCGCTTGATCCACCCTACACAACATTTGCGTTTATTTGCGTTTATTTGCGGACTAATATTAATATCTATACACGCCATATAACAAGGAAGCCAATACCATGAAAAAACATTTCTTACTACTATCTCTACTGTTATTACCCCCTGCAGCAACGACTGCACAGAACTTCCCGGGCATGCAGCAGATGGACATGCAGAAGCTCCAGCAGATGCAGCAATGCATGAGCGAGAAAAGGGGTCAGAGCCCTTTTCCCACATCAATATCATTGCGTCCATTTGCGCTGTTCGCGTACATTCGCGTTTTCTTTTTAAAAACACACATAATGACGATCAGACATGTTTGTATAGGAATCAGGTTGATCCGCTCCGCTTGATGCACCCTACAAAAATTTGCGTTTATCAGGGTAAAACCTCTATGCTCTTACAACATTTCTATTCTTAAACTGAAAAATCATGCAACCCACCACATTACTCGGCACAGCCAATATACCCAACAACGGCGGTGAATTACGCTTAACCCGGCGCGGTGATGAGTTTGCTATTTCCCTAAAAGGTGCCGGTGGCATATTAATGACCAGTCGTGTGCATGGCTCCGAAGTGGCCCTGGCAGAGCTTGGTTGCGCGCATATTCAGGGTAAACCGAACACCAGGGTACTGGTTGGCGGTATGGGCATGGGCTTTACCCTGGCCGCTGCTCTTAAAGCCACATCACCAGGCTCCAGCGTGGTGGTTGCTGAACTTGTGCCCGAAGTGATTGAATGGAATAAAGGCCCATTGGGCGAATGCGCAGGCAGGCCACTGGATGACACTAGAGTTGCGGTGCACCTGGGTGATGTCGCCGAGCTTTTCAAAACAGGCAAGGCCACATATGACGCGGTGCTGTTAGACGTGGATAATGGCCCCGAGAGTTTTACCCATGCCGATAATAACAGACTGTATTCCAGTGAAAGCTTACAGGCTATTCAACGAACACTTAAACCCGGTGGTGTGCTGGCGATATGGTCTGCCTGGCATGATCCCGCATTTTCTCGGCATCTGCAAAAACTCGGCTTTAAGGTTGAAACCAGATCTGTCAGGGCGCATAAAGGTAAAGGCAGCAGACATACCATCTATCTGGCGAGAAAAAACTAGCTGGATCACCGAATAGAAATAAAGGGACAGAGCCCTTTTACTACATCAATAGCAAGAAAAGGGGTCAGAGCCCTTTTTCCGAACATTATTGCGTTCATTTGCGTTATTAGCGTTCATTTGCGTTTTCTTTTAATCATGGGGGAATTTCGGGAACAGTATACTTAATTCAATATAATAAATAACTCGAAAATAAATATGTATACTGTCCCCAGAGTTCTAATGAATAATACCCGCATTTTAATAGTCTCAGGTAATAAAAATGAATTCCACTAGCTACTGTGAGGTGATTTCAATAAAGCCAATAGGCGAAGGACTTCGTGTCTGTATCGACTTCGTTGATGCATTATCTCCTGATGAAGGAGTCATGGTGGGAAATACTGGCCATGGATATATTTTGCTTTTATCAGAGAATATCGCCACTGAAACCTACCCTGCTCGCCCCTTTAGAGTTAATGCAGGTGCTTTGCATCAGTATTTACGCCTGGAGGGCGAGGAAACCTGTTATTTAAGCGAACTAATGCCGGGTGACAGTGTTCCTGTGTACTCCAGAGACACGAAAAGAACGGTTCCCGTAGGTCGAGTCAAAATAGAGCGGAGAGATCTCCTCCGCATTGAGTGCAAAGTCGACGATAAAGTCATCTCATGCACTGTACAAACATCGGATAGCATTCACTTCTCAGGCGAGGATAAGCCGATTGATGCGATATCACTGAAGGTTGGAGACAAAATATCATGTGTTATCGATGAGCCGGGCAGGCATCTGGGAAAACGAAAAGAAGAATATATAGATGAAAAATAGATAACTAAACCATCCACTGGACTCGCCATGGAATTGCGTCCATGCGCGTTTTCTTTTAAAAAGCATCAACAGGGCCATATCAATAGGACTAGATTCGATTGATCGCTCACTCGATTGATCGCTCAAAGGGGCAGCTGGTTAATATAAACGCCACATCCCCTTTAATCCTGAAAAAGTGTAACATAAGATAAGTTTTTAATACTGGCGGTGAAGCCAGACCTGGAATAAGGGGTTTCCCATGAAGAAAATTATCCTCAGCGCCATTCTGCTTATCATTGTTGCTATTGCGGGCGGTGTTTACTATGTGCTGACCAATCTTGATTCGCTGGTGGAACAGGCGATCGAAACTTACGGTAGCCAGGCAACCCGAACCGCGGTTCGTGTCGATGGCGTTAGCATCTCTCTCGGCGAAGGTTCTGCTGCGATTACCGGCATGACGGTTAGCAATCCCGCTGGATATGAGCTGCCAAATGCTTTTTCGTTGGGTCAGGTGCGCGCAGGTATCGATCTTGAGTCGTTACAGGAAGAGCCCTACGTGATTAACGAGATTGCCGTGCTTTCGCCGCAGGTTTTCGTAGAAATCAACAAGGACAACAGGACGAATCTCAACGAGCTGAAAAACAATCTGCTACCGGGTAAACCCGCAGCGGCGCCATCGGAACCCGCTAAAGCAGAAACATCTTCCGACGCAGGGCCACGACTAATCCTACGTAAAGTACAGTTTGAAGGCGGCAAGATACTGGCGCGTGTTGCTGCGCTTGACAACAAGGAATTCGAACTCGATTTACCGGCGCTGAATATGTCAAACCTTGGTGGCAGCAAAGGTGCAACAGCAACAGAGCTGGCGCGTGAGATTGTGAGCCGACTGACCGACAGCGCCACGCAAGTTGTTAAGCAAAAAATCATCGACGGTAAACTCGCAGAGATAAAAGCAGAAGCGCGTGAAAAGATTGATGCAGAAAAAGCGAAAATCGAACAGAAAATAGACGCTAAAAAGGAAGAACAGAAGCAAGAGGCCAAAGACAAACTTAAAGATTTGTTTGGCAATTAAGTGGAATTAAAGGGTCTGGACTGGTCTTTTGCCTTGCTATTATGCGACTGCCAGGCCAACTTTGAACAATGATCAGGCCCTTTTACCACATCATCTGCATAGCGTTTATTTGTGCTATTCGCGGATATCCGCGTTTTATTTTCAAAACATGCAACCTGTCGTCATGAACAGGCTTGTAAGGGAATAAGGTGGATCCGCTTCGCTTGATGCCACCCTACGTAAATTTGCGTTTATTTGCGTTAATTGGCGGACTAATATAAACGCAGAAATCAGCCTGTCAGGCTCCCGATCTATTGCAAAACACCAACCTTGAACTGAAAAACTATGCAACCCACCACATTACTCGGCACGGCCAATATTCCCAATAACGGCGGTGAACTGCGCCTAACCCAACGTGGTGATGAGTTTGCTATTTCACTAAAAGGCGCTGGCGGCATATTAATGACCAGTCGTGTACATGGCTCCGAAGTGGCCCTGGCAGAGCTTGGTTGCGCGCATATTCAGGGCAGGCAGAATGCCAGGGTACTGGTTGGTGGCATGGGCATGGGCTTTACCCTTGCCGCAGCGCTTAAAGCGACATCACCAGGCTCCAGCGTAGTGGTGGCCGAACTGGTACCCGAAGTGATTGAGTGGAACAAGGGCCCATTGGGCGAATGCGCCGGCAGGCCACTGGATGACAGCAGAGTGACGGTGCATCTTGGTGATGTCGCCGAGCTGTTCAAAACAGGCAAGGCCACTTATGACGCGGTGCTGTTAGACGTGGATAACGGCCCCGAGAGCTTTACCCATACCGATAATAACAAACTGTACTCAGCTGAAAGTTTACAAGCCATTCAGCAGACACTTAAACCCGGTGGCGTGCTGGCGATATGGTCGGCCTGGCATGATCCCGCATTTTCTCGCCATCTGCAAAAAGCCGGTTTTAAGGTTGAAACCAGACCTGTCAGGGCACATAAGGGCAAAGGTAGCCGGCATACCATCTACCTGGCCAGAAGAACATAAATTAATGGAATCTAAGAATAAAAGTCTCGTTATTGCGATGAAACTGTGCAGCGTTCTATTGCTGATCACCAGTGGTTACTTTGCATATCAATCCTTTACTTCTCCATCAGGCGTTTTTGAGCTAACCGGCGGGAGAGGTGCGAAAACCTCTATTGAGATATATTCTTATTTATCAATTCTGTGTTTTATAGGCTCTCTGGGTTTGTTAGCCTTTGCAAGGAAAATGTGAAATTAAACCCAGGCGAAATGTGGCCGTAATAATAAATCAGAGTCCTTTTACTACACAATTGCATTGCTTTTATTTGCGTGCATTCGCGTTCATTCGCGTTTTCTTTTTTTTCAAAAGCACATGCAGACACGGCGGGTTTGTACGAAAACCAGGTGGATCCGCTTCGCTTGATCCCACCCTACAAAAATTTGCGTTTATTTGCGTTTATTAGCGGACTAATATACAACTACACAAAACTCCCGGATAACAAGGAAGCCATTACAATGAAAAAACCTCTCCTACTACTATCACTACTGTTTTTAGCCCCTGTAACAGCAACTGCCCAGGATTTCCCCGGCATGCCGCAGATGGATATGCAGAAACTCCAGCAGATGCAGCAATGCATGGAAAACATAGACCAGAAACAGCTGCAGGCCATGGAGAAACAGCAACAGCAATTTGAAGCGGAAATAAAACCGCTGTGCAAGAGCGGCAAGCGTGACCAGGCGCAGCAGAAGGCGATTGAATATGCCAGGCAAATGATGAAAAACCCGGCGATTAAAGCCATGCAGAAATGCAGCGAAATTGCCAAAGGCATGATGCCAGATATGCCGGTTATGGAGATGGAAGAAGAGCTGGATAGCCAGCACGTGTGTGATGCCTATTAATGGCTACACTGACTAAACAGAAGCAGATAGCTGGCCTGGTCAGCTGGCTGCTGATCTGTTTTACCGCCTCGGCCATCGGCGCGGTGGCGTCAATACAGGCTAAATCGTTTTATGCCCTGCTGGCCCAGCCGTCCTGGGCACCACCGGCCTGGCTGTTCGGACCGGTATGGTCAACCCTCTATACCCTGATGGCGATTGCAGCCTGGCTGGTATGGCGTGAAGGCGGTTTCCGTGCCCGCAGGCAGGCGCTCAGCCTGTTTCTGTTACAGCTTGCATTCAACGCACTCTGGAGCTGGGTTTTCTTTGCCTGGCAGCTGGGCGCTGCCGCACTGCTCAATGTATTGATATTATGGCTGCTGATCGCCGCCACGATAATCTCTTTCTGGCGAGTTAGCCCGCTTGCAAGTAGTTTATTAATCCCCTATTTGATCTGGGTGGGTTTCGCAGCGGCACTCAATTATTCACTATGGCAACTCAACCCGCAGATTCTGGGGCATTAGCACAATCAGCCCATCCCTGTTTAGCGACGACAGATAACCTTCTACTAAACGAATTAACCCATACATTGCAAATACCGCTCATTGCCTGCAGCCTGAAACAGGCGTAAAATTTCCCGTGACCTTCAACGGGTTACCTGCCTGAATACAGGCAGCTGGCGCTAACAGGAATTTCAAATATGGCTTTAGATCAGCTCGAAGCATTTTTAAAGAAAATGCAGTCTGAACCTGCACTTAAAACCCAGGTGCTTGCTGCATCAACTGCAGATGACGTTGCACGAATTGCACTAAAGCTTGGTTACGAGTTTTCAGGTGATGAGTTATTGCGGATCTCGGGCAAGAAGGTTGGCAATGTTACTGTTTATAAAAATGATCTTCCTGGCGAGTATAATTAATATTTTTTTAATAGCTGGCTGTAAGGCAATTGAGCAACTGGTTTTTATTATTTGGCCATACTATTTAGTACTGCATAATATTTATCCCCATTCACGAACCAGCCTTCACGCGTAATACCGAAGGGATTATATTGCGGGCACTCAATCAGAAAAGCCCCTTCAATCGTATTTCTAACCCCTCCGGCAGCTGTTACTACCGCTGTATCGCTTATTTAAGCTTCCTTTTCAGCCTGCCTATACCCGCCAGACCCAATAAACCTGAAGTAAATAACCAGACTGCCGCAGGCAATGGCACTTCACTTGGCGCGAAGGTCTCATAGCTCTGTGACAGGCAGCCTGAATCAGCACAAAGCAAATCAAACTGACCTGTCAGGCTGTAATTAACTGCATCTGTATCAAGAAAGAAAAACACCGAGTCATCAATCGCTCCCTGTACATCTGCACCGACCGGGTCGGTTTCAAACAGGAAGTTGACAGCCCCTGAGCCTGCACCAAAATACCTGGCGGTATCCGGTGATGCTGAACCCAGCCCATCTATACGCCAGTCAGCATCCAGCGAGAAGCCATCAAAACCGGTTACGCGGAAGGCTTCAATATCATCATTACCACCGGTTGGCATGATTCGCCAGTAAAAATCCACTGTACCGTCCACACTACGAACCACACGATTCTGAATATTACCTTCTAACTGCTGGCCTGCCGTACCGGTGAATGAATAACTGCTTATCATATCTTCCAGCACCACACCACCCAGTTCCGGTCGGGCTGCAACCGTTGTACCGTTAATTGCATAATCACCCGCCAGTGTGAGCGAAGCCGACCATGCGCTCGAAGATGCCAGCAGCATGCTGGCGGATAGAATTACTTTTGACATTTTTTTCATAACCTGTCCCTTGGTTGTTATTGATTAATGCGCTATCGCCATCAATATATTCAAATATTCACTGGCCAGAAGCGCGGCAATATTAACATTGGTTATAACCGCTATCTGTCAGACTGAGGGGCGATTTTGTGTAGGAAAATTCCTATCCGGGCACCAATAACGCTGGCTTTACATTGAACATCAGCAGTGGCGCTAAAGAGACATCATCAGGGTTATGAGTGGAGTCTGACAATATGCACCCGGGCTTACAATGATTAAGTTTTTAATCGCATTTATTTGCGGACTACCACAAATCTACCAGAGCCCTTCCACAGGCCTTTGCCCTATAAACCCATCTAATGACCTGGATCAATTACCGCTTAAAATTTTATGGTATTAGTTAAAATATTGATGCGACAAAGTCGATAATTTTCGTATAGCATAAAATTGTGCTTTTCGGCATCAAACCCATAACAGCTGTAAAAATTGTATATGGGATATAAATATAAAGAACACCATTGGAGACGCTATGTTAGTAAGTGATATCATGACACGCACGCCGAGAACCGTATCCCCAGATACCAAATTGCAGGAAGTTGCTGCAACCATGAGTATGTACCGGATTCCAGCACTACCCGTTGTTGACGAGAACGGCATACTGATAGGTAATATTTCGGAAATGGATCTGCTAAAAAATCTGCTGCCCACCATGGACGACATTATGAACGGCAATGCGATTATGGAAATGGCCCATGTGGTGCCTAATTACTCAAGTTCCATGTCGAGAAAGGTGGGCGAGCTGATGACCCCGAACCCGATCTCGGTAACACCGGACATGCACATTATCAAGGCAACCGCACGCATGACCAGCCATCGTTTCCGTCGTATTCCAGTGGCCGACAAGGACGGCAAGCTGGTTGGCGTGATGAGCCTGGGTGATGTACACAAGGCGCTGTTCCATGCGCATCTGTCTAAATAGCTAGCTTTCACTACCACTGAAAAGGTGTGCAGGCACTAAAGACCGCTTTGGCTGTTATAGCGTAATAGCCGTCTGGCTAATGCCTGCACCACCTTTAGCCCCACCTTTCTGTCAAACCTTCTTAATAAAACGGTAAATAAATAGTCTTGCTCTGTGCTAGCAATTATTTATTGCCGTGGTGTAACATACACACATGGTATCTGTGTCAATGCTTCGCAAAAACCATGAGAACTGCCCCCATGAGAAAATATCACATTGGCTTTATTACAAAGCTGTACCACTATGCATTGCAGTTGCTGCGGCAATGGCTGGGTTACTATTCGTTTAACTTCTATAAACTGAATCTGCAGCATCTGCCTGACGAACAGACGTACAACATCCGTGAATTCAGAAGCTATAGTGACGACATCGCCAGCATTCATCGCGAAATGGGAAGAGAAAAAGAATACTCGCCGTCCAGAGCCCGTCAACGCTTTACAAACGGCCTGTATTTTTATGCACTGATTGATCAGCAGACGGTCGTTGCCAGCAGCTGGATTCATCCACAGGGTAAACGCTTTATTGATGAAACAGGCTATATGGTGAGCACAGTCGAAAACAGCCTTTGGCTACGGGATATTTATGTAAATCCCGATTACCGTGGTAAGCAGATCTGTGCGAATTTCATCCGCTGTGCAGCACGCCAGTTCTATCCGGCAGCGACCACCTTCTACTCCGATATCGAGAGCCAAAACACCGCCTCCATACGCGCGCATCAGCGCGCTGGCTTTCAGTACATGTGTACACTGAAAGCTGTACATCTTTTCAAATACCTGATGTTACGTAGCCGACCCTCGCCCGCATGTGCGGATTTACAGATCACCGGTTACAGGGCTGATAGAAAATGCTTCCTCACCCGCAAGGATTACCAGCTGTACCGACAATACAATCTGGCCTGACGATCAGGTCGTAAAACTTTTTGTGAATCATCGGTAATTATTCAACACGGGAAACGAATGCAGCGCTATCCGACAGCCAGCCTCATGCCTTCTGCCCTGTCGACACAATCACATCCACCTTTAGGTAGTTCTGGTTATTTTCTATCAGCTCGGCCACTTCAGCCAGGTGCTGTTTTCTGAATGCTTCTTTCTGCTCATCATCCAGCGACTCAATCATTCCACGATAGCCCGCATTCCACACAATATCCCACCATTGATCTGTGCTGCTGATTTCATAACCGAAATCATACTGCCTGCATTGCGGCTGGTTCAGCCCAGCATCAGCAAACAGCTGGTTTATATGCGCATTTGAACACAGGCGTAACCAGCCAGGGATTGGCACATCAAAACCGAATTCGCCATAGAGTCGCATAAAAGCATCGCTGAAAGGTGAAAACGAACCCTCGGCAAAGGTGCTTAGAATAATTCGCCCGCCGGGTTTTACCTGCCTGGCAAACTGTGCCAGCGCCGCTTCCATTTCATTGACAAAGAAAATACCGAAACTGCAGACCGCTATATCAAATGTTTCGCCGAAGGCCATGTCTTCGAAAGCCATCTGCTGAAAATCTATATTATCGAGCTGGTGTTGCTCTGCTTTCCTTTTTGCCTGCGACAGCATACCGGATGACAGGTCAACCGCCGTCACCCTGGGCTGGTGCTGATGCCTGGCAAGTTCGGTGGTGACTTTACCTGTGCCGCAGGCGATATCCAGTACCCTCTGATTTTGCTGAATATCCGCCGCCTGAATAATTATCTTCGCGGTTTGATCAAACCAGGATAGCGCCGGATGATCATAGACATCTGCGACTGTATCGAAGGTTTTCTGTACATATTGACGACGCTTGTGTATATCCATTATGACCTTTTGCTAAATTGACCGGATGCCGATCTGCTCTACAGGGGATTTTTTATTTTTCTGATTCTAATGACTTATGCCTTAAGGGCAGGACAATATCAACATTTAAACCGCCCAGCTCAGTCGATTTAGAAAAACGCATCTGGCCCTGGTATTCGCTAACAGTATCACTGGCAATCGCCAGGCCGAAGCCATGGCCTTCCACGCTTTCATCCAGCCTTCTGCCTCTGCGGGACAATTCATGCACCTGATCCGCAGCAATTCCCGGCCCATCGTCCTCAACGCTTATGTTCAACTGCTGATCACTGCTCACCGTTATTCGCACTTTATGCTGCGCCCATTTACAGGCATTATCCAGCAGGTTACCCAGCAGCTCCATCATGTCCTCGCGATCTATCGGGCAATTCACGTTATCATCAATTCGCTGTTCTATCTGGATATTGCTCTGCGGATACATTAATCCCAGTGTATCGATCAGTGCACTCAGGTCTTTATCAAAGCAAAAGTATTTACCACTGTGACTGTGCCCGGCCAGGCGTGCACGTTTAAGGATGCGATCACTCAACTGGACAATCACATCGACCTGTTCAGTCAATGTTTCTCTGTCGGGCTCACTGGCATCCATGCGCCGCAGTACCTGGCGCATCACTGTCAGTGGTTTTTTAATTGCATGGGCCAGATCCCCCAGGCCATCCCGTGAGCGTTGCAGGCGCTGCCCCATTACCGTCAGCAAATGGTTTACCTCGTTAATCACCGGTTCGATCTCGGCCGGCACATTGCTATCCAGTCGTTCGATTTTTCCCTGTTCCAGCAGAACCAGTTGCTGTTTCACCTGCTGCAGCGGTTTAAGGCTGTGACGCAAAATCAGCACCTGTAACACAATTAGAATAAGCAGGATGCCACTGGCGGTGAATATAAACATATAAATAAACTGTTCTATATTTTGCCGTATCGGGTTGAGGTCTTCTGCCAGCGAAATACTCAGCGGATACCCCTGCAGCGTATAGCCGCTGCTCAGCACCAGTAATGACTGCTGCTCCGGCCCGCTTTGTATAACTCGGCGTTGCTCGCCGCTTTCAAGAGCAACATGCTCAATACGCTGATCCCACAGGGAACGTGAATAATGGCTTTGTGTACCGCTACTGATAACATAGTAGTGACCGGAGAAGGGCTGGTTATATACCTGATCGATGCGTTGCGCATCCAGCAACAGGCGGCCTTTTGTATCAAATGAAACCGCGGCTAACAGGGTTTCTGTATCATGCTGCAGGCGGGAGGCCACATAGTCATCGGTGACATAGCGGATATTCACACTCACCAGTACAGCCAGTAGCGCAAAGGCAATCAACAGGCTGATTAACAAGCCGCTACTGAGGCGTGAGGCCAGTGAGTGCATTATAAACTGTCCCTGAAGATGTAACCCTGGCCACGCCGGGTATCAATTCGCTCTTTGCCCAGCAACTGACGCAGGCGGCGCACATACACTTCAATCACATTGCTGTCCTTTTCCGAATCCAGGTCATACACATGGTCGCTAAGCTGTGACTTGGACAGAAGCTGCCCGCTATTAAGCAGAAAATAACGTAACAGCCGAAACTCGATGCCGGTGAGCTGATGACACTGGCCATCAGCGGTGCTGACCAATTGCTGTTGTTCGTCCAGTGTAAAGTCTCCGACTTTCAACTCCCCTGCTGCTTTCTGGCTGGCACGATGCAACAGCGCGCTCAGGCGTGCCAGCAGCTCCTCGATATGGAACGGTTTACCCAGGTAGTCATCCGCCCCTGCCTTAAAACCATCCACTCGTTCATGCCAGGCATCACGCGCAGTCAGCACAATCACCGGCAGGCGGTTACCCGCACTGCGCCAGTTTTTCAGCACATCAATGCCATTGCGTTGCGGCAAGCCCAGATCGAGTACTGCAATGTCGTAAATCGCTTCGTTGCCCAGGTACTCCGCGTCTATGCCATTGTCTGCAATATCCACTGCATAGCCGGCGGCCTGCAGGTCTTTTTTTAACCCCGCAGCCAGGTAGTGGTCATCCTCCGCCAGTAACAGCCGCACTAGTGGTCTACCTTAACTTTCAGTAACTCGGCGTTTCTGGCATCGATATACAATTCCCGCACTTCGCCCCTGTCATCGATAATTTCTATTTCATAGATCATTCTGCCGTGTTTTTTCTCCAGCTCGACTTCAATCACCCGCCCCGGATAATCCGTGCGGTATTTCTCCAGTATGGTTTGCAATGGCAGCACGTCGCCCAACTCCATCAGTCGGCGCGCTTCCAGGTGATCATCGTCAGCCATTGCCGGGGTTACACCCCATGGCAATAACTGCAGCAGCATCAATGCAAGTAAGGTATATGCAGATTTCATTTTCAAATTATAGCCCAGTGAACTTCAGTCGTCCCAGCGTCCATACCCTGGAATCCTGACATTATCATCATCAAAGACTCCTTTCTGTGCGTCCTGGTGACAGCTATTGCACTGGCTGAAGCTGCTAACCTTACTGTTACCGCTGACCATCTTTGCAGGAATCTCCTCATGCTTGCGTTTGAAATACGCGGTTTCACTGATACGCAATGGCGGACTGTTTGCATCGATCCCCTGCATAAATTTACGCGAACGACGGTAATTGCTGTTATCGGCGCTATTACCTGTAAGAAAGTCACTAATCGTTTGATGCGTTTGCGCATCCAGCTCGGCGTTGTCACCAAAGTGATCATCCAGCCCGTTCAGTATGGCGGCCCATGATGCTGTTGATAGTAATGCCGGTGGATAGGCCATATGACAGCTACCGCATTCTTCTTTGTAGAGTGGATGACTGATACTGGCAACATCACTGTTATGGCTTTCACCTTCCCGCGACTCAAACGAATTGTCACTAAACACCACCGGCAGGGTCACTATGCCGACGGTAAAAATAATGGCACTGATTGCAAGCGTACTTTTCATAGTGTTCTCCTAAATTGCCTCGGCGTCTTTAATGTACGCCAGAAAGTCTGCCTTCTCCTGAATGCTGCATTCGCGGCCCAGGGTCCATTTGCAATTGCGTAGCAGCCATTTTTCCACTTTACGCTCATCACTCAATCGCTCCGCATTAACCAGGGGTGACATGGGCTGGATATCTTTGCCGGTTTTTACATGCCTACCCGCGCGAGACAAATCACTGGTGTGACAGGATGCGCAGCTACGTTCACTGAACTCGCCACTGCCAGCAAACGTCTGTTGCCACATTGCCTGGCCCCGTTGTGCACTGGGTGTGCCTGCACCCTGTTGCGCATACTGCTGCAACAGGTTATTGCTGTCCGCATGGGCAAGGCTGCTCACCGCACCAGCCAGAAGTGTTGCAAGAATAAGATGTTTCATTGTTTTTCTCCCTCAATCACATTCATCGATTCCGATGCTGGCTGTGATTGCTTAAATCCACTGACCATAGCCGCAATCAGGTTTTCACGATGGATCAGGCTTTCAACCAGCACCCCGATCACATGGATAACCACCAGCAGCATGGTGAAGTTGGCAAAGAACTCGTGCACCTCTTCCAGCGGATCTGCCCAGGCTGAGCCTGACTGTGCAAACCATTGAGCCAGCGGCCCCGACTGTTCCGCTGCACCGAACAGCATCATACCGCTAGTCGCAGTGACCAGCAGGCTTAACATCAGCAGGATGACCATTGCACCGCCAGCCGGGTTATGCCCGATATAGCGTTTCGCCCTGAGTCTCAGGGTGTCTTTCAGGAAGGCTTTGATGGTTGCCGGGCGATAGACAAAATCGGAAAATCGCGCATGGCGCGTACCGATAAAGCCCCACACCAGGCGCACCAGCAATAGCGAGAGAATCAGGTACCCCGCCCAGCTGTGCACAGTCATAAAGTCGTCTTCGGTGAAAAACGCGATCAGGAAGGCACTGGCCAGTGACCAGTGAAAAAATCGCACCAGAGGGTCCCAGACCCGAATCTGAGATTGTTCACTCATGATATAACTCTCCTCGTTAAGTTGAGGTAAAGCTATCAGGTGAAACTGAATTCAAGCTGAAAAAGCCGCTGAAACTATAATGTCAGGCCAATGGCTGCTATTACAGGTCTGTACTGCAACAGACTATGCGCATGCGCTAACCAGGCAGTCGCGGCCATTATCTTTCGCCTTATACAGGCATTGATCAACTGCATCGATAAATGCTTTTTTATTGTCCGCTGCAGCGGGGGTAATGGTGCCCACGCCCAGGCTGATCGTCAGCACTTCATTGACCGCTGAGTTTTCATGGGGAATCTGCTGTTGCTGAATTAATGAGCGACACGTCTCCGCGATCTGCTTCGCAGATGCCGCATCGGTTTCCGGCAATACCAGTACAAATTCCTCACCGCCGAAGCGGCCGACAAAATCCCGTGGGCGATGCACCGCCTCGCTTAATGTTCTGGCCACCGCCCGCAGGCAATCATCCCCCTGAATATGACCGTACTGATCGTTATACTGTTTGAAGTAATCGATATCGATCATAATTAACGACAGCGGTTTGTGGTTGCGTCGGGCATTGGCCCATTCACTGTCGAATACCTTGTCGAACATACGCCGGTTGGCAACACCGGTTAAGCCATCCTTATACGACAACTCTTCCAGCTCTTTCTGCAGATGATTCAGCCTGGCTTCATTTTTCTTGCGCTCACTGATATCGAACATAAAACCAATCAGTGCTTCCACCGAACCGGCCTCATCACGCACCACGTGTACCACATCACGGATCCAGATATAGTCACCGTCTTTTGTCAGTGCGCGGTAATCCGCTTCGTGGTCGGTACCTGACTTTGATTGCGACACACAGAAATTCACCACCCACTCACGATCATCCGGGTGCATGCGCTCGGCCCAGTCATCCACACTGACCCAGCTCTGCGGTGTCCAGCCAAGCAGCTGTTCGATCTGCGGGCCGATATAGGCAAACTGCATGGTCTGCCAGTCGATTTTCCAGGGTATGGCCCTGGTCGATTCCAGCAGGGTTTTATACACCGCACTGTCTATATCCATCTGTTGTTCTGTATCATTCATCTGCGTGCTGCTTTATTACTGGTTTTATGGATTATTGCATACTTACGATGTCAGTATATGTTCAGCTTACTGACAACCTGCAGTATTCTATTAATCATTAACCTTCCTGACGGTTGTATTTAAGTGCCTGGCCCAGTGTCCTTACATCCACATGCTGGTGTTTCATTAACAGGGTAATCATAATTTCTTCTACTGCTGCGTACACACACAGCAGTGCGGCCAGCCTGAATGGCCAGCTGACAATATCGGAAAACAGCAGAATGTAAGCGATAATGGTAACCGCCACCGCAATCTTCACACTCCAGGTGTGGTAGCTGGTCATGCTTCTGAATTTAATAAAACCGATCACCACTGGCAGGGTAAAACTGAGCAACACCAGCGCAGCATACATGGCTTCGCGGCGAACAATTTCCGGCCATAATAACCAGGCAGAAACCGCCATCACCGAATACACCAGGAAATCTCCCCAGCTGTCCAGGTGTGAACCCATTTCGGTAATCTGTTGCAAATACCGAGCAAGAAAGCCATCCAGTACATCGGTAAACACCGTCAGCACCAGCACCAGCAAAAACCACTCGGGCTGTTGCTGTATTGCCAGCCATAGCAGCACCGGCGCCAACAGCACCCGGATCAGACTCACCAGGTTGGGCAGATTATAGATTTCCTGTTTTGCCATAGCGCAACATTCCTCTGGGACAATGGCTTATCTAATACGGACGCCTGCGCAAGCCAATTTTATACAGCAGGCGAGAGAACAACAGGTCAAACAGGATAAATGCCAGCACCAGCAGTGAAATACTCCATGGTGTTAAGGCAAACACCTTCATCACCAGCAGTGCAGGAAACAGTGACTCGGCCACCTGATCAAACAATGGCGCCATACTGCTGGACGGCAAATTAAGACGCCGCTTGATAAAGCTGGTTAGCAGATCACCGCCCATCGCCGCCAGTGCTATTAACAAACCGGTTTGCAGCGCATAGCCCAGCAACAGGGCCAGCAGGGAGGTTAGCACTAGCGAAGCAATTAATCCGCGCCAGGTTTTGGAGTGACCGAACAGCGGCCGCTTGTCGATAAAACGCAGATGGCCGTCAATGGGATAGTCCGCTTTATTGCCTAACAGATTACGCGCCAGTATAGGTGCCCCGTTGGCCAGCACAATGAGAACAAATAAATGAATCAGGGCAAGACTCACATACACTCCCAGGCTAAAACTTTACATTGCTGTTTAGTATAGCCATAAATAACAGGCATCACTGAACAGGCGTACGGGCGCATCTACAGCTTTAGTCTGTTTTGTCGGCGGGTGGTTCAGATTGAACCTTAAGTGTTTTTCGCTCGAATTAAACAGAAGACAGGTGCGCAATAATGCGTTCACTGTTGAGTTGACATAAAAGCCTGTGGGAATAGAAAACGGGGATCAGTACAACTTAAGCGCAATGAGCATCAGCTTCCCTGCCGATGTTTCATCAGACGAATACGGGCGTTAGCCCTTCTTCATTTTATCGAAGAACTCGTCATTGGTTTTGGTGCTTTGCAGTCGTTCCAGCATAAACTCGATCGCGCCCAGTTCATCCATTGGATGCAACACTTTGCGCAATACCCACATCATCTGTAACTCATCCGGGTCGGTAAGTTTTTCTTCACGACGTGTGCCGGAGCGATTGATATTGATGGCAGGGTAGATACGTTTTTCCGCGATGCGGCGATCCAGGTGAATCTCCATATTACCGGTACCCTTGAACTCTTCGTAAATAACCTCGTCCATTTTCGAACCGGTATCCACCAGTGCTGTCGCCAGAATGGTAATACTGCCGCCTTCCTCGATATTACGTGCCGCACCGAAGAAACGCTTGGGGCGGTGCAGCGCATGGGCATCCACACCACCGGTTAATACCTTGCCGGAGGATGGAATCACCGTGTTGTAGGCACGTGCCAGACGGGTAATCGAATCCAGCAGAATCACCACGTCCTTTTTATGTTCTGCCAGACGTTTGGCCTTTTCAATTACCATTTCCGCAACCTGTACGTGACGGCTGGCGGGTTCATCAAAGGTTGATGACACCACTTCACCGCACACCATGCGCTGCATTTCGGTCACTTCTTCTGGGCGCTCGTCGATGAGTAGAACAATCAGGTAACAATCAGGGTGGTTGGCGGCAATTGACTGAGCCAGGTTGCTCATCAGCATGGTTTTACCGGCTTTGGGTGGCGAGACAATCAGGCCACGCTGCCCCTTACCAATCGGTGCCACCAGGTCGATAATACGCGCGGTAATATCTTCCGAACTGCCGTTGCCCCGCTCCAGCTTTAAACGCTCTTCCGGGTGCAATGGTGTCAGGTTCTCAAACGCCACCTTGTTCTTGGCATTTTCCGGTGCATCGAAGTTAATCGAATCCACCTTGAGCATGGCGAAATAGCGCTCACTGTCTTTCGGTGGCCTGATTTTACCGGCCAGTGTATCGCCGGTGCGCAGACCAAATCGTCTTATCTGGCTGGGTGACACATAGATGTCATCGGGCCCCGCCAGGTAGGAACCTTCTGCAGAACGCAGAAAGCCGAAGCCATCCTGCAGAATTTCCAGTACACCGTCACCGAAGATGTCTTCACCACTTTTTGCATGGGCCTTGAGGATGGCAAAGATAATGTCCTGTTTTTTGGCTCGCGCAAGGTTTTCGAGCTTCATGGTCTGGGCGATTTCTACCAGTTCTGCAGGGGCTTTTTGCTTAAGTTCAGTTAGATTCATAGTTGGAGTTTTCGAAAGATTGGAATGATTAGAGGAAACGCTATTAAGTTAATTTCTGGGTATTGTATTCGGGTATCGAGCTTGATTTATTATTGATTGAATTCAGGGCAGGATGGGCCCCGTTTCTAGATCGTATTCTGGTCGGCTGGGAGTGTGCCGGCTACGATTAGTTACTCAGATGCGGACTCTAGCATAGAAAAAACCGAACGTCTACAGAAAAGCCCCTAGACGCCCGGACATGAATTTTCTACAGATTACTGTCCAGAAACGCGGTCAGCTGTGACTTTGACAGGGCACCCACCTTGGTTGCCTCAACTTCACCGTTCTTAAATAACATCAGGGTTGGAATACCGCGAATACCGAACTTGGGAGGTGTACCCGGGTTCTCATCGATGTTCAGCTTGGTGATCTTTATCTTGCCCTGATAGTCGCCGGCAATTTCTTCCAGGATTGGTGCAATCATCTTGCAGGGGCCACACCACTCGGCCCAGTAATCAACCAGTACGGGCACATCAGAATTTAATACATCACTTTCAAAACTGTCATCAGATACATGAACGATCTCACTCACAGTAGTTAACCTCCGGGTTTGGATTTACCACACAGTCGCAATTCCTGGTACTTAAGCGTGTTGTTCGTTAAGCAGAAGAGCAATTCAGTCGGGATAATTGTTTTACGAATTCAACAGAATTCCATATTAACTAATTTCACAGGTTTGTACAGTCTGGCAATGTGGATTATGCTACGGCAATGAGCACACATCTGACTGATCAACACTTCGATCAATATAAATTACCTGAATCACTGCTGCAAGGACTGAATCAGGCCGGATTTAAACAATGCACCCCGATACAGGCGAAAAGCCTGCCGCTGTCACTGGATGGTATCGATGTCGCCGGTGAGGCACAGACCGGTACCGGCAAGACCATTGCCTTCCTGGTGGCGGTATATAACCGACTGCTAACTCAGCCGGCTTCGCCGCAACGTAAGCCCAACCAGCCACGCGCACTGATTATTGCCCCCACCCGCGAGCTGGCGATCCAGATACACAAGGATGCCGAGCTGATCGGTCAGTACACCGGTCTCAAACTGGCATTGCTCTATGGTGGTGCAGGCTATGAAAGCCAGCAGCAGTCGCTGCAGGACGGGGCCGACATTCTGATCGGCACGCCTGGTCGGCTGATCGATTTCTTCAAGCAGCACATCTATAACCTGAGGGAAGTACAGGCGCTGGTGCTGGACGAGGCCGATCGCATGTTTGACCTGGGTTTTATCAAGGACATCCGCTTTTTGATGCGCCGCTGCCCGGAACCGACACAACGCCTCAATATGCTGTTCTCCGCCACCCTCTCCTACCGGGTGCAGGAGCTGTCCTATGAACACATGAACAACCCGCAGCACATCAAGATCGAATCCGAACAGCGCACCGCCGACAAGATTGAAGAATGGGTGTTTTACCCGGCGAATAATGAAAAGATCCCCCTGTTACTGGGCCTGTTCAAAAAATACCAGCCGGCACGCAGCATTATTTTCGTTAACACCAAACGCGCGGCCGAAGACATCTGTGCCTGGCTCACCGGCAACGACATTCCACCGGCGGTGCTCTCCGGCGACATCCCGCAGAAAAAACGCCAGTCGCTGTTAAAACAGTTCCAGGATGGCGAGTTTCATGTACTGGTGGCCACCGATGTTGCTGCCCGCGGCCTGCATATTCCCGAAGTCAGTCACGTGTTTAATTACGACCTGCCACAGCAGGCGGAAGACTACGTGCACCGCATCGGGCGCACCGCACGGGCCGGCGCCTCGGGCACCGCGATCAGCTTTGCCTGCGAGAACTATGCGCACTTTCTGCCGGAAATTGAAGACTATATCGGCCACAGCATCCCCAGCGAAGCCGTCAGTGCCGAGCTGCTGGTCGAGCCCAAACCCAGGGCACGGGTTGAACGCTACGGCGGCCAGAAAGGACCCCATAAAGGTGGCAAGCGGCCACATCAATCCCGCGATGGCCGTGACAACAACCGCAACCGGCAGGGTGGTAACTCACGCCGCGCACCCTCAGCCGGTAAGGCGCCTGCCAGCAGCTAAGCCAGAACAATGCTGATTGAAGCGGCTCCCTATTTGCTGCTCGGCGCCTTTGTTGGCCTGCTAGCTGGCCTGCTGGGCGTAGGTGGCGGGCTGATTATTGTGCCGGTACTCAGCGCTCTTTTTATCGCCCAGGGCATACACGGCGACATTGTTATGCACCTGGCACTGGGCACCTCCCTCGCCAGCATCCTCGCCACCTCGATTGCATCCGTGTACAGCCACCATCGCAAAGGCGCTGTACACTGGCCGGGCGCCTTTAAACTGACACCGGGCATATTGCTCGGCGCCTGGTGTGGCGGCATGGCCGCCGGCGCCCTGAGCAGCGAACTGCTGCGGCCGATCTTTGCCAGCTTCGAACTGCTGGTGGCGCTGTATATGCTGCTGGGCAGCCGGCCGGAAACACATCAGTCGCAACCATCCGGCATCAACTACGGCATCAGTGGCTCGGTGATCGGTTTTATCTCGTCGATTGTCGGCATTGGCGGCGGCACCATGACCGTGCCCTGGCTGGTATGGCACGGGCATCGCATTCACCAGGCGATTGCCACCTCGGCGGCAGTGGGTTTTCCCATAGCGCTGGCGGGCGCCCTGAGCTACCTGGTTGTTGGCTGGCAACACACCGCCCTGCCGGCGCAGTCGCTGGGGTTTATTTATCTGCCGGCGTTACTGGGGATCATTCTGAGCAGCATGCTGTTTGCGCCGCTGGGGGCTGCACTGGCCCACCGGCTGGATGTGGGACGGCTGAAAAAGCTGTTCGCATTTTTATTACTTGGCCTGTCGGCCTATCTGTTTGCCAGTTAATTTCTGGCCGGAATTCCTGGCCAGATTTACTGGCCTGATTTACCAGCCTGGCGCTCCAAGCTGATTTACTGGCTGGCCGCCTCGGTCTTTTCCTGCGAAGGCGCCGCCGGCTCAGCTGCAGGCGCAGCGCCAGCCACCCCCGGCTTCAACCCCGACTGGTAACGCATCGGGTAGAGCACTTCACTGAGTTTAATCACCGCAGTGATAAACAGCTGTTTGGGATAGCGTCGACAATCCCGCTCCAGCCAGCGCTGTGCGGTGGGAAAATCGGTTTCCCCCAGCAGGTCATAGGTGCTGGGCATAATCACATTAAACGCTGAAAAATAGCCAATTACCCAGTCGACAAAGTAATCCAGCTCCCTGTCGCCTTTCTCCATGGCTTCAAGGTAGGTGCTGCAACTATCCCCACCGGCACCGTACACCGCATAACTGTTTTCAAAGTCCCGCGCACTGGCGCTAAAGCTGGCGGCCAGCAAACCGCTGATAAGCAGAATTCGAATCAACATTGTTTTTCCATTTTGTTCCTGAAAGACGCATTGAGCACGCGATCAAACTGATAATCACAGCTATAGCACAAAAGCATACCTGCAGATGCCGCAGGGCGCGAGCCTGATTTTAAGCCACTGGGAATTCCGCGATTTGTGTTTTATGCAGAATAAGACTATTGTCTGATTAAGCGGCCAGCAGGATAACACCATGAACCCGTCTGAAAAAAAGCCCGAACTCAAACTGTCGGTACTAAGTGATTACATCTGCCCCTTCTGTTACATCGGCCATCTGCGCCTTGAATCACTGCGCGAGCAGTATGAGCTGAAGGTCAACTGGTGCTTTATCGAAATTCACCCGGAAACCCCCGCCAGCGGTCAGTCCATCAAGATGCTGGGCTACAGCCAGGCCAGCTGGGATCAGATGATGCAGAACCTGCTCTCGCTGGCAGAAGAAGAAGGGGTTAGCCTGTGCGAACAAACCATCACCACCAACTCGCGCAAGGCGCTGCTATTAAGCGAAGCCTGCAAGCCGTTGGGTGCCGATGTATTTTATCCATTGCACAATGCACTGTTTGAAGCCTGTTTTATTGAAGGGCGAAATATAGGTGATGAAGCGGTGTTGCGGGATATCGCCCATGATCACAGGATTCCCGAGAACATTATCCGCCAGGCCTGGAGTGATCCGTACAGTGACGGCCCCGCCAACAGTGTGCCCGCCAGCCTTCTGCCCTACCTGCAATATGCCGGTGCCATCCAGGCGAAAAGTGTCCCCACCTTTATTATCGGTGAGCAGATGCTACCCGGCGTTGTCAGCCGTGAGGCTTTGCTAGCTGCGGCGCAGAACCGAGCCTGAATCCACATCGGCGGCTGACAACAGGTGAAATCAGTGGCGATCTGAACTAGGATAGCGATTCAGTTAATTATTGTGTTACTCACCTATGGATTACCCCGAAAGCGAACTGTGGAATTACTCCACACACATCTGGACACTGCCCGGTGTTGAAGACCTCTGTATCCGTCTGCAGACTGAATATGATGCGGATGTAAACCTGCTGATCTACTGCCTGTGGCTGGGGGAGCAAAAACGCTGCCTGAATGAAGATGATTTACAGGTGATGCTGGACACGGTTAAACCCTGGCAGACCATGATCAAACCGCTACGGGATTCACGCCGCATGATGCAGCAACAGATGATTGCCATGCCTGGTGATCTGGTCGAGCAGAGCATCGCCAATATGAAAGAGATGGAAATCAATGCCGAACACATGGCGCAACTGGCACTGGAAAAAGCACTTGACCTGAACAGTATCCAGGGCGCGGAAGATGTTTCAACTGCCGACTGTGGCCTGGCTAATCTGCAGCTGTATATGCTGTCACGTGATAGCGTCGACAATATAAATGATGTCACCCTAACGTTGGGGGAGCTGCTCGGTGCAGTGTATGCCGATGAGGAAGCGGTGCAGACCGCGTTAATGAACCAGCTGGCGGGTTAAACCAGACAGCAATTCGGGGTCAGAGTAACAATTCCCTCGAAGTTGTTAACCGACCACAAATTAACTGAAGGAATTGTTACTCTGACCCCGAATTACACGCCGTGCGGCTGGGCAAGTTTGTACGGGGATCCGGTGGATCCGCTTCGCTTGATCTACCCTACGACTAACAACAGTTATTCGCCAACCGCCGCATCAACCATTTTTTTCAGTTCGCCGTTTTCAAACATTTCCAGGGTAATGTCACAGCCACCTACCAGCTCACCGTTGATATACACCTGGGGGAAGGTTGGCCAGTCAGCATAGCGCGGCAGGTTCTGGAATACTTCAGGGTCTGCCAGCACATTGCAGTAACCGAACTCCTTACCGCACTGTTTCAGTGCTTCTGCCGTGCGGCTGGAAAAGCCACATGACGGGAACTGGGGTGTACCCTTCATAAAAATAAATACCGGATGCTTTTTAACGGCTTCGTCAATGCGCTCCATTACGTCCATAGGTCACCTCAAAATTTTGGAATAATTGCTAATCGCTGTATATCGGGTCGATTCTAGTGGTTTCAAGTGCCTTATAACACCCTGCACCGTCAGGGCTTTAACGCAGCCCATCCACATGCCGCTGCAACCACATTTCCAGTAACGCCAGATGCCACAACTTACTGCCCTGCAAACGGGTGTGGTAGGACTCGGGGCTGGCGAGTAATTTTTCTACATAGGCGGCATCGAACAGTCCCCGCTGGCGCGCCGCGTCACTGTGCAGCACATTGCGCATAAACTCAAGAAACTCGCCGCGCACGTACTTCAGTGCCGGTACCGGGAAATAGGCCTTGGGACGATCAATCACCGGATCGGGCAACAGCCCGCGGGCGATTTTTTTCAGCACGTGCTTGCCACCGGACTGCAGCTTCATTTCCGGCGGCATACTCGCTGCCAGCTCGACCAGCTGGTGATCGAGAAACGGCACACGGGCTTCCAGTCCCCAGGCCATGGTCATATTATCCACCCGTTTCACCGGATCATCGACAATCAGGGTGGTGACATCCAGGCGCAGCACCCGGTCCAGGTATTCATCCGCATTACCCTGTGCCAGCAGCCTGCTGATCAGCTTGCTGGTATGGTCTTCACCCCGGTATTTTTCCGCCACTGTCTGCAGGTATTCGTCATGGTCGCGGTCGAAGTAGCGCGAGGCAAACCGCTGCAGGTCATCCTCACCCTGCGCCTCGTGCATCTGCGGATACCAGAAGTAACCACCGAAGACTTCATCGGCACCCTGGCCGCTCTGCACCACCTTAACTTCACGGGACACCAGCTCCGACAGCATATAAAACGCCACCGCATCCTGGCCCACCATGGGCTCGGCCATCACATCCACCGCATCCGGCAGGTAGCTGAGCACACGGTCATTGCGAATAAAAAACTTGTGATGATCGGTGGAAAATTTATCCACTACCTGGTCGGAAAACTCGAACTCGTTACCCTTTTCTTCCGGCTGGTCTTCAAAGCCCACGGTAAAGGTTTTTAAATTTCCTACACCGGCTTCCGACAGCAACCCAACCAGCAGACAGGAATCCAGCCCGCCGGAGAGCAGCACCCCCACCGGCACATCGGCGATGGTCTTGCGTTTTTCCACCGCCGCGCGCAGCGAATCGTGTATCGCTTCCACCCAGTCCTGCTCATCCATTTTCGTTTGCGGGCGCACCGCGCTCAGGCTCCAGTATTCATGCTCACTGTAACTGCCATCCGCCTTGAAGCACATGCTGTGGGCGGGACGCATTTTCTGGATGCCGTTCAGAATGGTATGGGGTGCAGGAATCACCGCATGCAGGGTCAGCTGGTGATGCAATCCCACCGGGTTAATCGAGGTATCAATGTCGCGCGTCGCCAGCAGCGCCTGGGCATTGGAGGCAAACAGCAGGCGCCTGCCATTGAATGAATAGTACAGCGGCTTGATGCCCATGCGGTCACGCCCCAGGAACAGGCTCTGTTTGCGCATATCCCAGATGGCAAAGGCAAACATACCGTGCAGCCGCTCTACGCAGGCCTCGCCCCACTCGGCATAGGCCTTGAGAATCACTTCCGAATCGCCGCTGGAGAAAAAGTGGTAGCCCTTATCCTGCAACTGCGAACGTAATTCAGGGAAGTTGTAGATGGTGCCATTGAACACCAGCGCCAGCCCCAGCTGCTGATCAATCAGCGGCTGATTGGCATGCTCAGATAAGTCAATAATCGCCAGCCGACGGTGCCCCAGTGCAACCGGCCCATCGGAATAGGAGCCACCATGATCCGGGCCACGACGTTCCAGCTGCGCCATCATGCTGTGGGTGAGCGCAAGATCCGGTGCCTGCCCATCAAATCGAAACTCGCCGCAGATGCCACACATAAATTACTCTACCTGGTTAATGGATTTGTTAGCTGATGGTATCAGATGCCCGCACAAACATCAGGCGAATGCGCGGTTTAAAACAGCTGCTCCGGAATCGAGTTATTACCATTGGCATCGGCCGGGATACGATCCGCCGCCACTGCACTGGGGGCATACTCGCTACGGAACATTTCGAACACCACATTCTGGTCACCATCATTGGCCAGCTCGCCGGTGTCTGCATTGATGCGCACATTCACCAGTCCGTCCGGTTTCTGCATTTCGGTTTCCGGCATGCCCTTAAGTGCTTCGCGCATAAACTCGACCCACATCGGCAGCGCTGCCTTGGAACCGGTTTCATAGTTACCCAGCGACGTCTGCTGCTGATCAAACCCGACCCACACGGTAGTCACCAGCTTATGATTAAAGCCGTTAAACCAGGCATCTTTCTGGTCATTGGTGGTGCCGGTTTTACCGTGCAGGTCGTTGCGTCCCAGCGCCCGCGCACGGCGCCCGGTGCCATGGTTGATTACATCCTGCATAATCGAATTCATAATATAGACAATACGCTCATCCAGTGCCCGCTCTGCCTGCCTGGGCAGGCGATAGGCCAGGCCACCTTCCTCGGTCATCACCGTAGTGCCTGCCGTCGTTTCATTATCCTGCCCGGCCTGCTGCGGGGGCTGTGGTGCTGACCCGGCGTCTGCCAGGGCTTCCTGCAGCAGCGCATCTTCTGCCTGTTTCTGCGCAATGGCCTGACGTGCCGCCTCCCGCTCGCGCTGCACCTCCAGCTCACAACTCACACAGGCCACATCCGGATCCGCTTCATATAAAACATTGCCCTGAACGTCTTCAATACGCTGGATAAAAAAGGGCGTAATGCGGTAACCACCGTTGGAGAAGGTGGCAAAACCGGCGGACAGCTGCAGCGGGCTGAATTCGCCGGTGCCCAGTGCCAGTGACAGATCATGGGGCAGCTGGGAAGAATCAAAACCGAAACGCTCGGCATAGTTTTTTGCATAGCGCACACCAATGTCCCGCAGAATGCGTATCGACACCAGGTTACGTGATTTCACCAGCGCATCCCGCAGTCGGGTTGGGCCATAGAATTTGCCACTGTAGTTTTCCGGCCGCCAGGTACCTTCCAGCACCGGGTCATGAAACACCACGGGCGCATCATTAATCAGGGTGGCGGGGGTATAACCTTTTTCCAGTGCCGCACTGTAAACAAACGGCTTGAAACTGGATCCCGCCTGGCGCCGTGCCTGCACTGCGCGATTAAACTTGCTGTGGTAAAAATCAAATCCACCCACCAGCGCCTGGATTGCACCATCGTTGGAACGCACGCTGGTGAGCGCGCCCTGCACCTCGGGCACCTGCCCCAGTTTCCACAGACCCTCCTGCTGGTAGATGCGCACCACATCACCGGGATGCAGAATATCACTGGCCAGCTCCGGCTCCGGGCCCTGGGTATTGCGATCAATATAGGGTTTTGCCCACTGCAAACCGTCCCAGTCCAGATTAATCAGGCGACCACCTTTCAGATACACCCGCGCTGCCTGCTCTTCCACCAGCACCACCAGTGCCGGATGCATGTCAGCAACCACTTCCATCTCTTCAATTGCCGCTTCCCAGCGCTCTTCCGGCGACTCAAACCCCTCCTGCAGGCTGTCACTGATATCCACCTGCTTTTCCACACCGCGATAGCCGTGACGCATATCATAGGCCAGCAACGCATTGCGCATGCTCTGGTTGGCGGCCTTCTGCAGTCGACCATTGATGGTGGTAACCACATTCAGTCCACGGCTATAGGCTTCCTCACCAAACTGCCGACTGATTTCTGCACGCACCATTTCCGCCACATAAGGGGCCGACACATCCGATGCTGATTCATGGTAACCAGCGGTGGCAGGCTGCGCTTTGGCAAAACGCATATCCGATTCACTGATATAACCAAGGTCCAGCATACGCCCCAGCACATAGTCACGGCGGATCAGCGCACGCGATGGATTAATCACCGGGTTGTATCGGGACGGTGCCTTGGGTAGCCCGGCAATCATAGATAACTGTGCCAGATTCAATTCATCCAGTGGCTTGCCGTAATATACCTGGGCCGCTGCCGCGACCCCATAGGCGCGGTTACCCAGGTAGATTTTATTTAAATACAGCTCCAGGATCTGGTCCTTGGTCAGCTGCTGCTCGATTTTCAGTGCAAGAAAAATTTCGTTGAGCTTTCGCGCAAAGGTTTTTTCACTGCTCAGGTAGAAGTTGCGCGCCAGCTGCATGGTGATGGTACTGCCCCCCTGACCACGCTCACCGGTGGTGAGCAACACTATGGCTGCACGCAGGATGCCCTGGTAATCCACCCCGGGGTGTTCATAGAAACGGTCATCTTCCGCTGCAAGAAAGGCCTGGCGCAGTAACAGGGGAATTTCGTCGATGGCCTTGGGGGAACGTCGTTTTTCACCGTATTCAGCAATCATCCCGCCTTCGGCACTGTAAATGCGCAAGGGCACCTGTAACTGGATATCGCTCAGGCCTTCGATGGAGGGCAGCTTGGGTTCCAGGTAAAGATAGAGCGCAATCAGGACAGCCAGGGCTAATGTGAGAACGGAGAAAAAAATTTTCGAACTGATTCGAAGAATTTTCAAAAACTTTTGCATATTATCTGAAACACCTTTCAACAACTTTACAACGGCGCGGGCCTGCAATAGACGCCGTACAAAATGTCAATCCACTCAAAATTAACTTATTTTTCAGCCACCTGGCGCTGAGAGGTAAGAATTATAACGCGAATTGCCCCACCAGAAGCGTGAAATCCATGGCAAATGATCTATAAAGAGCTGCGGGAATTATAGTCTGAGTACGTGATTCAAGCGACAGGATTTTAAAAATAGACTAGTATTATTCGGTACTTGCAGCTAATATTTAATGCAAAACCACACAAAAGAACTATAACTACTTATTACATATAGTGGATCGAGAGGAACGCGACGTGTTTCAACTGAAACGCAAGAAACCGACATTACTGGGAATAGACATCAGTTCGACATCTGTCAAGCTGGTCGAGCTGTCAAAGACCGACTCGGGCTACCGGGTAGAGAGTCTGGCAGTCGAACCCTTACCCATTAATGCGGTTACCGAGAAGAATATCGAGGACGTAGAAGCCGTCGGGGAAACCCTGAGCAAGGCGCTGAAAAAGTCGGGCACCAGGTGCAAACTGGCTGCGCTGGCGGTTCCTGGCTCATCGGTCATCACTAAAGTCATTACCATGCCGGCTAACCTGTCGGACAGCGAGATGGAAACCCAGATCGAGCTCGAAGCGGATCAGTACATTCCGTATCCGCTGGAAGAAATCAATCTGGACTTCCAGGTGCTGGGGGAAACCCGTGGCAATCCCGATACGGTGGATGTGCTGCTCGCCGCCTCGCGCAGTGAAAATGTGGAAACCCGCACCGCCATCGCGGAAATCGCCGGCCTCACCACAAAAATCATTGATGTAGAAGCCTATACCATCGAGAAGGCCACACAGCTGCTGACGCCCCATATAAAACACCAGCAAACCACAGAAGACGGCGAAGAAGAAACCAGCTCCTTTGTGATTGCGGTGCTGGATGTTGGCGCCACCATGACCAGCCTCAATGTGATTGAAAACAACGAACTCATCTATACCCGTGAGCAGGCCTTCGGTGGCAAACAGCTGACCGAGGAAATTATGCGCCGTTACGGCCTGGCCTATGAAGAAGCGGGCCGCCTGAAAAAGGTCGGCGGCTTACCGGACAACTATATTCCCGAAGTGCTGGAGCCCTTTAAAGAGAATATGGCGCAGCAGGTTAGCCGTTTTCTGCAGTTTTTCTATACAGCAGGCCAGCATGAGTCGGTCGACATGATCGCACTGGCCGGTGGCTGCGCCTCCATTCCCGGCATCGACGAGCTGATTTCAACCCAGCTCGGGGTTGAAACCATTATCGCCAATCCGTTTGCCGATATGGATCTATCAAATAAAGTAAATTCCCAGGCGCTCAGTAATGATGCACCGGCATTGATGATTGCCTGCGGTCTTGCCATGAGGAGTTTCGACTAATGGCGCAAATTAACCTGCTGCCCTGGCGCGAGGAATTACGCAAGGAACAAACCACCCGGTTCCTCGTCATGCTGGGGCTTTCCATTCTGCTAACCCTGTGCATTATTGCCATTATTCACTTCAATATTGCCGGCATGATCTCGCATCAGGAACAGCGCAATAAAATCCTTAAGGATGAAATCAGCCGGCTTGATATCGAGTTGATAAAAATACAGGACCTGGAAACCACCAAGGCACAGCTGCTGGCTCGCATGGAAATCATCCAGTCACTGCAACAGAAACGTCCGCAAATTGTTCACCTGTTTGATGAAATTGTGCGCACCGTACCGGAAGGCCTGCACATTACCGAGCTGGCCCAGATGGGTGAAACCCTGACCATTAATGGCGTTGCGGAATCCAATGGACGGGTCTCTGCCTATATGCGCAATATTGACAGTTCAGACTGGCTCACCAAGCCACGGTTGAATGTGATCGAAAGTATTCGCAAGGATGGCCGCGGTAGCAAGTTCACACTGATTGCTAAACAGTCATCACCAACAGCTGACGATGATAAAGCCGGGGAGCTGTAATGGATCTGTCTAAACTGAATGAAATCGACCTCAGCAATATTGACGTCAATGACATAAAGAAGATTGGCAGTGCGCCGACAGCAGTCAAGATAATTATCATTGTCCTGATCTGCCTGATCGTATTGGGTGCCGGCCTCTTCTTTGACACCAAGAAACAGCTGGAACAGCTGGAGAAAAAAGAAAAAGAGGAACTCTCGCTGCGTGAAACCTTTGATGAAAAGCAAAGCAAGGCCGCCAACCTCGAAGCCTATTCTCAGCAACTGGATGAAATGAAGAAGTCCTTTGGTGCACTGCTGCGACAGCTGCCAAACAAGACCGAAATCGAGTCGCTGCTAACCGATATATCACAAACCGGCATTGCCAGCGGCCTGGAAATCGAATATTTCAAACCGGAAGGTCTGGCACCCAAGGAATTCTACGCTGAATTCCCCATCAAGCTTCGGGTGACTGGCCGTTATCACGAGTTTGGCCAGTTTGTCAGCGGTGTCGCGGCTCTCCCCCGCATTGTCACCATGAGAAATATCAGCATTAAAAGGCCTAAAGACAAGGATGCTGGTGTACTTCTGGAAATGGAAGTCACCGCGGTCACCTATCAATATCTCGACGAAGAAGAGGATATTTACTAATGTCCTTTAAAAAAGCACAACTGATCCTTCTGATGGCAATGGGCCTGAGCGCCTGCTCACAGAGCAATGACGACTTATATAGCTTCATTGAGGAAACAAAATCCAAACACCTGGGCAGCGTTCAACCACTACCGACGTTTGAACCCTATAAAAACTTTGCCTATACCGCTGCTGATCTGCGTGATCCGTTTGAATCGACGTTTGATTTAGAGCCAGATGAACAGGTCAGCCAGAGCAGCCTGCGCCCCAATACCAATCGCCCCAAAGAGCCGCTGGAAAACTTCCCGCTAGACACCTTGAGCATGGTTGGCATTCTGGAACAGAAACCAAACACCTGGGGCCTGGTGAAAGACCCGAACAATGTTGTACACCGAGTGCAAGTCGGCAATTACGCAGGCCAGAACGAAGGCGAAATAGTTGCTGTATCTGAAAAACAGATCGATATTGTTGAAATTATACCTGATGGCATGGGCGGCTATATTGAACGCACCGCATCCCTGGCCATTGGTTCAAAATAAAAAGAGTATGGAGCAATCATGAAAAGCTTATTTAACCGCATTAAAATCTCAATGCACAACAGGATAGTTTTCAGCTTCATGCTGATGATATTAGCCGGTTTCAACCTGCAATCAGTCAGCGCTAACACAAACAATATCGAAGAGATCAGTTATACATCACTGCCCGGCAATCGCCTGCAAATCAATATTCGCCTGAGTGAACTGGCAGAGAAACCACTGAGCTTCAATATCGAAAATCCTGCGCGGATTGCCTTCGACTTCATGAATACCCGCAGTAACCTGCCCAAAAGAAACCAGAATATCGGCATTGGCGTTGCGCAGTCACTGACAGCGGTCACCGTAAAAGACAAGACCCGTGTAATTCTTAATCTGACAGAAACCGTTCCATACAATGTATCGGTTAATCGCGACACGGTGTCCGTGGTTCTGGAAAGCGAAGGCGGCAGTGCCAGCACCAGCAGACGCGGCAGCCTGACTCAGATGACAGAAAACCGTGACCTCAGTCAGGGCAAAGCCATCTCCAAAATTGATTTCCGTCGTGGCGACAAGGGTGAAGGCCGGGTATTACTGCATTTAACTGAAGCCAATATCCCCGTGGATATTCGCCGAGAGTTCGGCAAGCTGGTGATTAGTTTCACCAACACCAATCTACCCAAAGAACTGCATCAACGTCTGGATGTACTGGACTTTGCTACACCGGTTAAAGCCATCGACAGCTTCACGAGTGACGGCAATACACGTGTGGTTATTGAACCAACCGATGCCGAGTTTGAGCATCTGGCGTACCAGACAGACCGTCTGTTCACCATTGAATTAATCCCGGTTTCCAAAGAAGAGCTGGAAGAAGCGAACAAGGCTAAATTCGGTTACACCGGCGAGCGTTTATCTCTCAATTTCCAGGACATTCCGGTGCGCGCGGTACTGCAGCTGATTGCTGACTTTACCGGCCTTAACGTGGTGGTCAGTGACTCGGTTGATGGCAACCTGACCCTGCGACTGAAAAATGTCCCCTGGGATCAGGCACTGGATATTATTCTCAAGGCCAAAGGCCTGTCCAAGCGTGAATCGGGCAACGTGATGCTGGTTGCCCCCAGTGAAGAGATTGCAGCACAGGAAAAGCTGGATCTGGAGTCCATGCAACAGGTCACAGAACTGGCACCGATTCGCAGCGCGCATTTTGAAATCAACTTTGCCAAGGTAAAGGATCTGGCACAGTTATTTGAAGGCGGCGAAGAGGGCAGCCTGAGCCTGTTATCGCCCCGCGGCAGTGTGATTATGGACGAGCGCACCAACACGCTGATTGTAAAAGATACTGAAAATGTAATTTCGGAAATCCGCCGCACACTGGACAAGCTGGACATTCCGGTTCGCCAGGTACTGATCGAATCACGCATTGTCATTGCCACCGACGACTTTGTGAAAGAACTGGGTGTGCGTTTCGGTGCAACCGCCTCACAGATCAGCGGCAATGATGGCTTTAGTGCTACCTCGGGTTCATTCCCGGCCACTAATACCATTGCCGATAGCGCTCTCGACAATATTGCTACCGGCGGCAATGCGTCACCCTTGACCATGCCTGCTGGCTCGGATCGTCTCAATGTCAATCTACCGGTGGTCGGAGCCACCGGCAGCATCGCCTTTACCGTACTGAGCGGTGGCAACCTGCTGGATCTGGAATTGTCCGCGTTGCAGGGAGAGGAAGTGGGTGAAATCGTTTCCAGTCCACGCGTCGTCACCTCGGATCGCCACGAAGCCTTTATTGAACAGGGCGTGGAAGTGCCTTACCTGTCAGCCACCTCAAGCGGTGCCACCCAGGTGGAATTCAAGAAGGCGGTACTGAGCATCAAGGTCACCCCGCAGATCACCCCCGATGATCGCATTATTATGGACCTGTCGGTGAACAAGGATGCCGTTGGCCAGGTGTTTGCCAATATCCCCAGCATCGATACCCGCCAGGTGACCACCCAGGTGCTGGTTAACAATGGCGATACCATTGTACTGGGCGGTATTTATGAAACCGAATCACGCAACCAGACAAACAAGGTGCCGGTACTGGGTGACCTGCCACTGATCGGCGGCATGTTCCGACACACCGCCGAAGCCATAGAAAAGCAGGAACTTTTAATATTCGTTACGCCAAAAATATTAAAAGACTCACTTAGCCTGTAAACGACTGCATGGATTATCCGGTATGAATATCAAAAATAAATTATTACCATTATTGATTGCAACGGCCTCACTGGCCGCTGCAGGGTGTGACTCAGCAAGTGAAAGCCCCTATTCTCCTGGTGGTGGCGAAAGCTCTGGCACAAACATTCCTTCGCAAAAGAATTTTGTTGTACTTTTCGACGAACCTAATCCACCGGTTATTGATACTGACGGTTTCTATAACGGAGGGGTTGAAGTTGAAGTCAGCATCCACGCAGCTGATCGATACCATCTCGCCACCACAGGTGCGACCGCCTATATTGATGTCGACTGGGGCACCCTGTCTGCAACAAGCTGCCAGATTCAGAGCAGTGGCAGCTGCAGTGTCACCTGGACCAGTAACGCCAATTTTGACCCGGAGTTTTTTCCTGCTGATGAACTAATCACCTTTACTGCATGGATAATGGGTGAAGAATCTTTTGCTGATGTAAATGGTAATGGCGTTTTTGATGACGGCGACGTATTCACAAACGACTCTGACGGCCCTTTTCTCGACCTGAATCATGACGGTGCCTACACAGCGGGCACGGATAAAATTTTATATCCGGGTAACGCTGCTGGCACACTAACTCCTGCCAACGGATTATTCGATGGCCCGGATTGTGGACACTCAAGCCTGTGCAGCGGAGCTTCAGCAATCTATATTTCTGACAGAGCCATACTATCAATCCGCGAAGCGCCATAAATAGCTATTTGAGATATAACGCTTTCAGGATAAACTGCGACCCGTATGGGTAAAACGCAAAACATCTTCCTAATCGGCCCCATGGGTGCAGGCAAAACCACCATGGGGCGTCAGATCGCCAAACGTCTACATATGGATTTCGCAGACAGCGACCACGCCATTGAGGCACATACCGGCGTCGATATTCCACTCATTTTCGAGAAAGAAGGCGAAGCTGGCTTCCGCAAGCGGGAAATCGCCATGATTGATGAACTGACGCAACAGCAGAACCTGGTACTGGCCACCGGCGGTGGCGCCATACTCGCGGAAGAAAACCGTCAGCATCTGAAACAGCGCGGCATTGTGGTTTATCTGCAAAGCGATATTAAGTATTTGATTGAGCGCACCCGCCATGATAAAAATCGCCCTTTACTGCAAACCGCGAACCCTGCAGCCAAGTTACGGGAACTGATGACCATTCGTGAGCCGCTGTATCTGCAGACCGCAGATATCATTATCAACACCGGCCAACAGTCCATTCGCAGCGTCATCAATAGCATCCTGGAAAAAATTAAAGCATTTCAGAGCACAGACAAATGATCACCTTAAAAGTTGACCTCGGCGAGCGTAGCTACCCTATCTGCATTGGGCAGAACCTGCTTTCGCAAAGCGAGCTGATTACACAGCATATCCCCGGTAACAGCGCACTGATTGTTACCAATAAAACCGTGGCGCCGCTGTACCTGCAACAGCTGGAGCAGTCACTGGGTGATATCCGTCATCAGTCACTGACCCTGGAAGATGGCGAGGAGTACAAAAATCTGGAGGTACTCAGCAGCATTTACGATTTTCTGCTGAAAAACCGTTATGACCGCAATACCACCCTGATTGCACTGGGCGGCGGGGTCATCGGTGACATCACCGGTTATGCGGCAGCCACCTACCAGCGTGGTGTGCACCTGATCCAGATCCCCACCACCCTGCTGTCCCAGGTGGATTCCTCGGTGGGTGGCAAAACCGCGGTTAATCATCCGCTGGGCAAAAACATGATCGGCGCCTTTTATCAACCCAAAGCGGTTATCGCCGATACCGCCACCCTGAATACCCTGGAAGATCGCCAGCTCAGCTCCGGCATTGCCGAAGTCATCAAGTACGGATTGATTCGCGATATCGAATTTCTGCAATGGCTGGAAGAAAATATGGACCGCCTGCTTGATCGCGAGCCAGAGGCACTGGCCTATGCAATTGAACGCTCCTGCAAAAACAAGGCGGAAATTGTCGCCGCCGATGAAAAAGAAAGCGGCCAGCGTGCGCTGCTCAACCTGGGACACACCTTTGGCCATGCCATTGAAACCGGCATGGGTTACGGCGCCTGGCTGCATGGTGAAGCCATTGCCAGTGGCATGGTAATGGCCGCCCGCCTTTCCCATACACTGGGCTGGATTAGTGAAAGCGATGTATCCCGCGTGGTGAATATTATCGAACGCGCCAACCTGCCGGTGAAAGCCCCACAGAACATGAACGCCGACCGCTTTATCGAACTGATGGCGATTGACAAAAAAGTCTCGGATGGCGTGCTAAAACTGGTACTGTATAAAGCCATTGGTCATGCTGTTATCAGCAAGGACTATACAGAAGACGCGCTGCGAGAAGCCATCGCCGAAAGTTATTAATGCACAACAACGGAGGAGGAAGCAGATGCAGAATGGGTATGATCTAAATAACCTGGCAGCCTATGCATGCAGTGAAGCAACCTCCCGTGGCCGACTGCACAGTGAGCCCGACCCGGTACACCGCACCCAGTACCAACGTGACCGTGACCGGATTATTCACTCATCGGCGTTTCGCCGCCTCGAATACAAAACCCAGGTATTTGTAAACCACGAAGGCGACCTGTTTCGCACCCGGCTGACCCATTCACTGGAAGTCTCGCAGATTGCCCGCTCAATTGCGCGCAAACTCAACCTGCACGAAGACCTGGCAGAAACCATCGCCATCGCCCACGACCTGGGCCATGCGCCTTTTGGCCATGCCGGCCAGGACGCACTTAACCACTGCATGAAAGGCTATGGCGGCTTTGAGCATAATTTACAGTCGTTACGCGTGGTGGATGAACTGGAAGAAAAGTACGCTGAATTCCCCGGTTTAAACCTGAGTTTTGAATCCCGCGAAGGCATACTCAAACACTGTTCTAACAAGGATGCAAAAAAACTCGGCGAGCTGGGCTTACGCTTTCTCAACAAGCACCAGCCCAGCCTGGAGGCCCAGGCCTGTGACAAGGCCGATGAAATTGCCTATAACAACCACGACATCGACGATGGTGTGCGTTATGGCCTGATTACCATCGAACAGTTACTGCAAACCCAGCTGTTTCGCGAACAGCACGAACTGGTGCTGCAGAAATACCCGAAAATCACGGACAACTGCCTGATCCATGAAGTGATACGCCGCATGATCAGCCGTATGGTAGTGGACCTGATTGACACCAGCCGTGACCGAATTGAATCACTAAACTTAACACATCCGGATGATGCACGAAAACAGGCACAGTATATCGTCGGCTTCAGTGACGACATGCAGCAGCAGACACAGGAACTGAAACGATTCCTGATGAAAAACCTGTACCGCCACTACCGCGTGCAACGCATGACCACCAAGGCAGAACGGGTACTGACCGCACTGTTCGATGCCTTTATTAATGATCTGCGCATACTGCCACCGGACGCACTCAAACACTGTAAAAAACTGCAGGAACAAATGGGCGATAACGGCATTGCCCGCGGCGTATCCGATTACATTGCTGGCATGACAGATCGCTACGCCATTGTTGAATACGAACGCATATTCAATCCACGCCAGTTATCCTTTGCTAACCTTATTCCATAAGTCAGACTGCCATGGCACGTAAAAAATCGATCAATAATATCTCCGGCAACTGTCATCTAAATCAGCAGACGCTGGATTACCTCAAGCTGAGCAAACAGCCTTTTGGCAAGGAAATACTTTCCAGCCAGACCTTCTACAGTGACGCCAGCCTTGAAAAAATAATTAGCAATATTCGTCACCAGGCGCAGTTCAGCGAATTATTATTACTTGTTGAAGGCCCCCATGGCTCAGGCAAAACCAGCCTGTTCCGCCACCTGCTGCAGACCGACACCCCCAATATCAAACTGCTACCGGTGCAGGCAGAAACCACCGACACACTGGCCCACCTGCAGCAGAAAGCCGCATTACACCTTGAAGACATGGGCAACCCTGGCCAGCTGGAAGAAAACCTCAACAACCTGCAAACCTTTGACCAAATTGCATTACTGGTAATTGATGATGCCCATGTACTCAGTGACAGCACCTTGCAGGCCCTGCTTGCTTATCAGCAACAACTACACCAGCAGGGAGTTACACTGAAAATCCTGTTTTTTGCCAATAACGGTCTGGCGCAGACCCTGCAGAAAATTGCCGAAATTGCAGACGACCAGATTTATGTACAGAGCATGCCCCACTACCATGCCAAACAGGCTGCACACTTTATTAATTTCAAACTTCAGAGCGCAGGCTACCGGGGAGAGCCTTTGCTAAGCAGCAAAGACTTGCAGCAACTGGACAAAAAAACAAACGGCAGCGCACTCAGCTTAATGCAACATACCGCACAATTACTGGAGCAACAGGTTAAAAAGAAAAACAGGGCGCCGCTGGGCGGCTGGATAAAAATCCTGATACTGGCTTTACTGGTACTGATTATTGCAATTGCCGCGGCCATTTATTTTGATTTCGCCGGTACTGGTAACAGCTCATCAGATGAAGCAGGCGCAGAGTTCACACCATTAACCACTGAACCCGAGATCATTGCACAACAGGCATCATCTACAACTGAAGATAATGTGGATACAGAAACGGCTATTGAAAACAACCAGCCAGCTCAAATTGCTGACAGCGAGAAACAGGCCGCTGATAACAGAACGCTCTCTGAAACAGCCGAAGAACAGCCGGCAACCAACATTCAGCATAACAGCGAAACCACACAGGAAATGGCACCACAGGAACCCGTAACGGCTTCGACAGAGGCCGGCACTGCGACCGACACCACTACAGACACCCCTTCTCGGGATAGCGTGACCGGCGATACGGACAGCAACAAACAGACGGCACAAACAGGGCAAATAACACCCCAGCCTACCAACACAGATAAAACCGCAGCAAGCGAACAAAAATCACAACCGGCAAAACCCGAACCGAGCAAACTTCCGGCAACGCTGTTGCAACTTGGAGAAATGGGTTTACGCGATGCCAACTGGCTATTAGCGCAAAACAGCACACACTGGACCATCCAGTTACTGGGCGCACGGGAACCGGAAACCCTGCTGGTGTTTGCACAACGACACCAACTGGGAAACCAGGCGGCCTGGTACAAAACCTGGTTAAGCAGCAAGCCCTATTATGTGCTGGTGTATGGCAGTTATGCCTCACGGGATGCCGCAAGAGCGCAGATCAATCAGCTACCGGATGGACTACGCAGCGCCAAACCCTGGGTGAAAAGCCTGGACTCGGTACAGAAGACCATTAAATAAAGTCGTTAGTCATTGGTCTTTCGACTAATGACTAACGACCATGGACTAACGACTACAACGTATACCCGCCGCCCCCCGGCGTTTTGATTGTCACCACATCGCCTGCCCTGAGTCGTGCAGAAA
>DATCTK010000011.1:0-102605 GCA_036567985.1 Gammaproteobacteria bacterium
CCGCCGAGCCAGTCACCGAACCAGCGACCAGGCCAGCAGGTTCAGCAAGCAGCAAAGCAGAAACCACCGCTGCCCCGCAACAAATAGCATCCACTGCAACCAGGGTAGACAGTGCTGAAAGCCCGGCCACGAATACGCCACCCGCACAATCAGATAACACACCACAGGCTATCAATTTGCAGCAACAGCTGGCGCTCACCGAGCAATGGATCGATAACGCGAACAGTGAACACTTTACTATCCAGCTGAGCCTGATTGATGCCTGGGCCACAGAAAAAGTGAACCAGTACCTGCAACGTGCCGCTGAAACCCTGCAGCCGGATAAGCTGTTTATTTACCCGGCATCTATTCAGGGACGCATGGTTTACAGTGTACTATACAACGACTATGCAGGACGCGAAGCGGCCACCGAGCAACTGCGCCAGCTGGCCCCGTGGATAAGACAGAATGCGCCTTACCTGAGAACCGTTACAGGTATCAAGGCAGACATTCGCAAAACAGAACAACAAACTGCTCACCAGCCAGACGAGGCAACACCTTGAATTTCTTACACACCAGACCACCTTCCGCTTTTGTTATTGGCAGCCTGTGCCTGAGCCTGCTGGCCTGCGGTCCAACACGTCCACCGGAACAGTCAAAAGGCCATATCAGCGAAGCGCCGCCACAGGCAAAGGATATTCCACAGGCAGTGACACAAACTACCCTGCTACCCACGCCACAGGCGCGACCCAAACTGGAAACCTATACCGTGGTGGTGAGCAATGTACCCACCAAAGACCTGTTATTTTCCATGGCGCGGGACGCGAAAATCAACCTGGATATTCACGAAGACATTGAAGGCAAGGTTACGCTGAATGCAATTGACCAGACGCTGGAACAGATTCTCGATCGCATTGCCCAGCAAACCGATATCCGTTATTCACTGGACAAGAACACCCTGCGTGTACGCGCGGATAAACCTTACCTCGAAACCTACAAGGTGGATTACGTCAATATCTCGCGCAAATCCAAGGGTGTGATTCGTGTCGCCACCAATATCGGCTCCACCGGCCAGGGTGAAATTGGCCAGAGCAGTGGCAGCGGTAGTACCGGCAGCAGCTCGGGTGGCAACAGCAGTTCACAGAACAACAGCTCGCTGACCGAAGTCAACCTGGAATCCAATAATGCATTCTGGGAAACCCTGTCGAGCAATATTATTGAAATTCTCGATGACACTGGTGATAGCCAGGTTAACCGCGACAGCGATAAAAATAGCAATGTTATCGTGAACAAGGAAGCCGGCCTGATTATGGTGCGCGCCAGTTATAAAAAGCATCGGCAGATCCAGACCTTTATCGACCAGGTACTGAACAATTCCAAACGCCAGGTCATGATTGAAGCCACTATTGCAGAAATCAAACTCAGCGACAGTTACCAGACCGGCGTCGACTGGTCGGTGGTGGCCGCCGATGGCAATACCGGGCTGAATATACTCAGTGATTTTACCGGCAGCAATCTGGCACAGTCGCCGTTTTCCTCCCTGACCTTAACCAGTACCTCCGGCGGTGATCAGGTGAATGTGGCACTGCGCGCACTGGAAGAATTTGGTGATGTAAAAGTGCTCTCCAGCCCCAAGGTCATGGCGATTAATAACCAGCCAGCAATTCTTAAAGTGGTGGATAATATCGTCTATTTTGAAATGCAGGTGGACACCACGCTGTCTGAAAACAGTTCGGCCTCTTTGACCTCATTTGAAACCCAGATCAAAACCGTACCGGTGGGTTTTGTTATGGCGGTGACACCCTATATTAATGAACACAATGTCGTAACTTTAAATATCCGCCCCACCATTTCACGGGTGATTGATAATGTGGAAGACCCCAATCCGGCATTTCGAACGGCCGATGTCATTTCATCGGTGCCGGTGATTCAGGTAAGGGAAATTGAATCCATACTCAGTATTAACAGTGGCGACACTGCGGTTATCGGTGGCCTGATGCAGGACACGGTCAATGACCGATCTTCCGGGGTACCATTGCTATCGGATATTCCGATTCTTGGCAATTTTTTCAAATATAAAAATGACGCCCGGGAAAAATCCGAGCTGATTATTTTTATACGACCCATGGTTATCAATCACGCCAGCCTGAACGGCGATCTGTCCGAGTTCAAACAGTTTTTACCTGGCGATGGCAACAAACGACCAGCTGAAAGCCGTGAGCAAAACACATCACCCAGTGAACAATAGTTGAATAATCCATGAGCCTGTTACTTGATGCCCTGAAAAAAGCAGCGGACGACAAGAAAAAATCTGTTGATGAACCAGCAGCTAAATCGCCTGTGCAGGACAATACTCAAATAAACGATGAAGACAGCCTGGAACTTGAGCTGGATGAAAAGCAGCTCACTGATAATGACACTGATGGTGATAACGATTTTCCACGGGTAGACGAACAGCCGATTGCTCCACAGAAACCACAGGCATCATCAACTGAAACCGTGACGGAAACTACAGTCGAGCATCTCAACGATACAGCCAGCAAAAGCAAACTGCAGAATACCGACCTCCACGCGAATACTGATACAGCGCATACTGAAAAACCGGTCGAACTGGAACTTGCTGCCACAGAAAACACCCACACTGAGGCAACAGATGAGCCTGCTCAAACCCCTGCAAAACCACAGGCAGAGACAGCAGAACCGTCAACAACTGACAGCCCGGACTCGGTTACAGACACGGTTTACCAACCGCAACAGCAGGCTACTGCAGCAGAAACAGTTGATACGGTGAGCAGTGCCGTCCATCAGGCGGGTCGTAACCGCCATAGCGCAGACAATGAAGCCGCATTAAGTGCGTTAATTAATAAGAGCAATCAGTACCAGCAGCGTGCGCAGAAAAAACGCATGATTCTGCTGGTGGTGCTGATTCTGTTATTGATCAGCGGCTCCGCTGGTTTTTTCTATTTAAAAGCCGAAATGGCCAGCCAGGAACTGTATATTGCACAGAACACCCAATCGCCTCTGCCGGTTGAGCCTGTAGCGATTGATAAATCACAACAACCAGCTGGCAACCAATCAGTGGTGACAGCCAGTGATAACAGGCAAAACCTCACAGCCGAGCCAGCACAGCGTAATAACACAGCATCGCAAGCTCCAGCCGAAGCCGCAATTAGCAAACCACCTGCACCACAAAAGGTCAGATCGGCAGGTGACACTGTTACCCGCAATGCCAGCAACAAAACGGCAGAAAGCAGAATCCATATTCAACAGAGCAGCCGAGAAGACCCGCTCGAGTCACTGATTATGAATGCGTATAACGCATTTCAACGGGGCGACTATGGGCGCGCAGAAACCCTGTATCAACAGGTACTGACAGATGAACCGCGAAACCGTGATGCAAACCTGGGGCTTGCTGCGATTGCACTTAAACAGCAACGTTATGAGTATGCAAAGCAGAAATACCTTGCACTGTTACAGCTCAATCCCAAAGACAGTCTGGCGATTGCCGGCCTGAGCAGCCTTAGCCAGGTGAGTGCGCAGAATCTAGCCGATAGCGGGCTCAGTGAAAGCCAGCTCAAGTTTATGCTGAAAGAACAACCGGACGCAGCGCACCTGTATTTCGCGCTGGGTTCTTTATACGCAGCAAAAAACCAGTGGCCACAGGCACAGTCGGCTTATTTTAGTGCCTGGTCTGGCGACAGCAACCAGGCCGATTACGCGTTTAATCTGGCGGTCAGCCTGGATCACATTAACCAGCCGCAACAGGCGCTGCAATATTACCAGCTCAGCCTTAAATTAATGCGCAGCTCCGCCGCCAATTTTTCCGCCACACAGGTAGAGCAGCGGATTAACAGCTTACAGGAGGCCATGCAATGAGCCAGCCAGGTCAGTCTAATCCTGCTGCGGACAGCATTTCCGATCTGGGTTCTGCACTGCGCGCAAAAAAGAAGCGACTGGGCGAGGAACTGATTGCCCAGGGCCTGATTACCAAGGACCAGGTCAGCATCGCGCTAAAAGAACAGAAAAAAACTTCACAGCCACTGGGTGAGGCACTGGTCTCGCTGGGTTTTGTCACCGAAGGTGTATTACGTGATGCACTGGGTGAAATGCTGGGACGTGAGAGTATCGATCTGTCCAATGTGGTGCCAGATACCGATGCACTTAAACTGGTACCCAAGGAAATGTCGGTACGTTTCAATATTATTCCACTTAACTTTGATGCACTGGAAAGCACCCTGTCGGTGGCGATGACCGATATTTATAATCTCACGGTACTGGACCGCCTGCGCGCGATTGTCGGCAACCGTATTGAAATCATTCCGTTACTCGCCAGTGAAAGCCAGATCAGTGATGCCATCGACCAGTTTTACGGTTATGAGTTATCGGTTGACGGCATACTCAATGAAATTGAAACCGGCGAAGTGGACTATGACAGCCTGGAGTCAGAAGGCAATGCCTACAGTCAGCCACTGGTGCGGCTGGTGGATGCAATACTTTCCGATGCGGTCAAGCAGGGCGCATCGGATATTCACTTTGAACCGGAAGCCGGTTTTCTGCGTTTACGTTATCGCATCGACGGCGTATTGCGTCAGGTTCGCAGCCTGCACAAGGATTACTGGTCCGCCATCGTGGTGCGGCTGAAAGTTATTTCCAAAATGAATATTGCGGAAACCCGCGCACCCCAGGATGGCCGCATTAGCCTGAATATTCGCGGCCACCAGATCGACTTCCGTGTCTCCGCACAACCCACCACCCACGGCGAAAATGTGGTGTTGCGTGTACTCGACCGCGCCAAGGGTATTGTCGATATTGATGATCTGGGCCTGCATGAAGACGCCCTGTCTCAACTGAAACTGATTATGGCGCGACCCGAAGGCATCGTGCTGGTAACCGGCCCCACCGGCAGTGGTAAAACCACCACGCTTTATTCGATGCTGGGTTATGTGCGTTCCGAGCAGGTGAATATCATGACCCTGGAAGACCCGGTGGAGTACCCGATGGACCTGGTACGTCAGACTTCCATCAACGAAGTGCTGCGCATGGACTTCGCCAATGGTATTCGCTCGCTGATGCGACAGGATCCGGACATTATCCTGGTGGGTGAAATACGCGACCATGACACCGCCGAAATGGCATTCCGTGCAGCCATGACCGGGCACCAGGTGTATTCCACCTTGCACACCAACTCGGCCATTGGCTCGATACCACGACTGATCGACATAGGTGTCAAGGCCGACATTATGTCGGGCAATATTATCGGCATTATCGGCCAGCGCCTGGTGCGCAAACTCTGCCCTCACTGTAAAACCAGCCACAGTGCCTCGGCGATCGAGAAACAACTACTGGGGATCGACGACAGCAAAAGCGTCGAATTACACGATGCCAATGGTTGTGATAAATGCGACGACATAGGTTACAAGGGACGCACCGCCATACTCGAAGTGTTAAAAATTGATGACCAGCTGGATGAAATGATTGCCGAACATGTCACCCTGGGCAAAATCAAGGCACACCTTAAACAACGGGGCTTCAAAACACTGGCGGATGATGCGGCACGTCGGGTACTGGAAGGCACCACCACACTGGATGAAGTCAGTCGCGTGATTGACCTGACCGACCGGCTATAACCCATGGCAAGCGTTTTTAAATACAAGGCAATTGATACCCTCGGCAAGATTCGACACGGCAGCGTGGAAGCGGATAACCTGCTTGATCTGGAACAACGACTGGGTGGTATGGGTCTGGATCTGATCACCTTCAAGCAAGTTAAACCCGGACTGTTAAGCTTTAAATCCAAAGGCATCAGTCGCCAGGATTTAATTAACTTCACCTTCCAGATGCAGCAGCTCACCAAGTCCGGCGTGAGTATTCTGGACGGCCTGGCAGATCTGAAAGACTCCCTCGACGACAGCCGCATGAAAGAAATACTGATGGGGCTGATTGATGAAATCCAGGGGGGTAAAACCTTCTCCGGCGCACTGCAGGAATTTCCCGACATCTTTGACAGCGTTTATGTCACCCTGGTGCAGGTAGGTGAAGAAAGCGGTCGCCTGCCGGATGTACTCAAGGACATGGCTGAAACCCTGAAATGGCAGGATGAACTGATTTCACATACCAAGAAAATCATGATCTATCCGGCGCTGGTGACCCTTGCGATTACCGGGGTTGTGATTTTTCTCATGGTCCAGGTGGTGCCGCAACTGATTCCGTTTCTACTTGATGCCGGCGGCGAAATTCCACTGCACACCCGCGCGCTGATTGCCACCTCCAATTTTCTCGGCCAGTACTGGTACCTACTGCTGATCGTACCTGTGCTGATTTATTTTGCCCTTGGACAACTGGCGGCTAAAAAACCCGAAGTGCGGATGGCGATCGATCGCTTCAAACTGCGGCTGTATATTTTTGGCCCGCTGATGTTAAAAATAAACCTGGCACGATTTTCCACCTATTTCGCCATGATGTATGCCTCCGGCCTGACCGTACTCGACAGTTTAAAAATATCCGAGTCACTGGTGTCCAATGCGGTTCTCAGCCAGGCAATTAAAGACGTACGTGAAGGCATTGCCGATGGCATACAGATTTCAGAAAGCTTCAGTTCGGTTGCGGTTTTTCCACCACTGATTATACGCATGTTAAAAGTCGGCGAGAACACCGGCGCACTGGATGAAGCACTGCTCAATATCAGCTATTTTTATAACCGCGAGGTCAGGGAAAACGTCGATAAGATGGAGGCCGCCATGTCACCGATTCTCACCGTGGTGCTGGGGGGCATTATGTTATGGATTATGTCTGCGGTGCTCGGACCCATTTACGATTCACTTAGCAAGATACAATAGTATTGTGAAAAGAATATTTTATTTTTCAGGTTATCGCCTTACGGTTTTTCACTGGCAACAGCAGCAGTGCATAGACAGCTATGCCTTTAACCCCAGTGAAGACGGTATTGCCAAATTCCAGACCTACCTCAAGGCCACCGAGAACACCCCGGTGCGCATACTGATTGACCTGATTGAAGAAGATTTCGTTAAGGAAAGCATCCCCCATGTGGGTGCGCGGGATCGCAACGCCATAGTAAAACGACTGATTGAACGCCAGTACCGTAAGAGCCGCGATTTTTTCCAGTATCGAGTGCTGGAACGGGAAAAAACCGGGCGTCGTGATGATGTCATCTTATTCAGCGTTCTCAGTAACCCGGAAATTCTACACACCTGGCTGGAACCCATGCAACAGGCAGGCACAGCCATTGCCGGCATCTGGTCACTGCCATTGCTTAGCCCCAGGCTTTACCCGTCACTCGATACCCGTGCAAACAATGTATTGCTGGTATCGCAACAGGTACCAAGCAATTTACGCCAGACCTTTATTCGTAATGGCCGGCTGGAAAACAGTCGCTCGGCGGTGGTTAACCTGGACGATGCGCCGTTGGGTGAATATATTTCGATAGAAGTCGAACAGACAATTCGCTTCCTCTCCAACCACCGTCATATTGGTTTTGATGAGAAAATCGAAGTACATGTTATCTGCCGACAGCAGGACATTGAGCCCACGCGTAAAATATGCAGTGATTCGGCCCTGCGCAGTTTTCATTTCCATGACCTACGCGAGGTGGAAAAAACGCTGGGTTGCGATACCAGCTCAAGTGAATACAGTAATGGCCTTTATTCCTACCTGTGTGCAAAGCAGGTGCTACCACTGGGCCATTATGGCAAAGCATCACTGTTTACAAGCTACTACCAGCAACTCACCAGCAAGGCGCTGTATGCTGCCAGCGTGCTGATGCTGTTAGCGGCAACCCTGTTTGCATTCGCCTTTATTTCTGATGCCATGGTGCTCGACGAGGAAGCGCAAACCCTGCAACAGCAAACCCGTGTCATCGATAATAATTACCAGCGCCAGTTCGCCCATTTGCAGGATCAACTCAAACAGGCTGAGATGATGCGCTCGGCGGTGCTGCTGTCGGACAATATTGCTGAGGCCTCTCAGATTTCGCCAATGGCATTTATGAACCGTATCAGCAAGCTGCTGGCCCGGGAAGACCTGAACAATATCAGTCTTACCCAGTTTAACTGGCATGCCACACAACAATCAGCACTTTCAGAAATGCCGGTGGATGCTGTAACCGACTACAGCAATCTCCAGACACTTAATCATTTAGCCCGGCTATCCGGTTTTGTAGAAGTTTCACAAAGCAGTTACAAGCAATCCATTCAACAGCTAAACCGGCTGGCCGATGGTTTCCGGCAACAATCCGATGTGTTATCGGTACAGGTTCGCCGCTATCCTATCGACACCCGCTCCGAGGCGGATCTTACGCTGCAAGTTGACCAGCAGGCCACGCGCACCAATGACGAAAAAGATGGACAGTTCGAAATTGATATTCTACTGCGGGGGCAACTATGAACCATTTAAAACCCCTGCAGAAAGAGCTGCTGATTTTTATTGTCTGCCTGCTGCTCGCGGCTGTGGTCGTTTTTCTCTCCTATACCACGCTGCAAACCGCTCGCGAAAATCGCGCCACACAACAGCAGACACTGAATGCCGCCAAGAACCGTTACTACCTTGCGGTGAAACGCAAGGCACTGCTGGATGAATTTTCCCTGCGTTATGCAAAACTGCCACAGAAAAATATTGTCGGGGATGAAAATCGCCTCAGCTGGGTGGATACCATTGAAACCATTGCCGAACAACTGCCACTGCCCTACCTGAAATACCGTATTGAAAAGCGTGAGCCGCTGGACGATAACGCGCTTAAAAAATCCTTTCCCGGTATTGATGTTTTTTACTCCAGCATGTCGCTGGAGATGCAGCTATTACACGAAGGTGACCTTTACCGCTTATTAGACCAGCTACAAAACAAAGCCAATGGTTTATTCGATGTGCAACGTTGTTCCATGCACAAGAACAACGCGGTTGGCAGCTCGGTACTGGAAAGCCGCACCAGTAAGAATTTTTCCAGCGTCTGTGTTCTAAACTGGTACACATTGCAGGCGGCCGCTAAACGCCAGCCCGACGCTAAAGGCAGACGACGCTAATGAAACTTCGTTATCATTTACCCCTGTTATTCGTGCTCTGCATATCAACCGTTAATAGCGCCGAGCTGAACGGGCTGCAAACTTTTTTCACCAGCAAAAGTGAACGTCAGCAACTGGATCAGCTGCGGGATAATGGCGCCTTTACGGATCGCCAGCCACAGAGCTCGTCTGCACAACCGGCACCGAATGTGCTGCAGATGCAGGGCGTGGTGATTCGCGAGCAGGGCAAGTCGGTGTTTTTTGTTAACGATGAAAACACCCTGCACACCCATCACCTGAGCAATGATGTCGAGGTGCGGGAACACCTGTTTAAGGATGATAACTATGAGGTGCCGCTGCGTGTTAAAGGCGAATATCTCAAACTGCGCCCCGGTGAACAATGGCGCTCCTCGGATCGTCAGGTGCAGGACAGCTATCAGATAAACGCCACCGAGCCAGCGCCGGATGGCGTGGCGCAACCGGAATAAAGCCGCATAATTAAGCCTATGCATCGACCAGCTCATATCACCGGATCAAATCCCGCGCATCAGCAGGGCGCGGGTCTGCTGATATTTTTTGTGGTGCTGATTCTCGCCGGCTCGACGTTTCTGCTGACCCATACCCCGCCGGAAAGCGGTCGGGTGCAGGCTGAAAATCGTACCAGCGAAGCCCTGGCGGCAGCAAAACAGGCGCTACTGGCCTATGCGGTAGGCTATTACTCCCGTGAAGAGCCAGGTCGCCATGGTATATTGCCCTGTCCTGAAAGTAGTGTTCCTTTTCATAATGGTGATGGCAATAGCAGTATCTCGTGTAATTCTTATGAGCACACTAATAGCATTGGCCTCCTGCCCTGGAAGACATTAAAGATCCCACCCCCCCATGATGGCGCGGGGGAGTGTCTGTGGTATGCCCTGTCCGGTGGCTTTTACAATAACCCTGAATCCCCGATGACCAATGACGATACACCGGGCATGTTCCAGCTATATGATGCCAGTGGCAATCTACTGGCCGGCAATACGCCGGAAGACCGGGTGGTAGCGGTGGTAATTGCGCCGGGCGAACCGCTGGCGGGTCAGAACCGCAGCGCACAGAGCGGTCTGCCATGCAAACAGAGTGGGGAGCTGGTTGAAATTACCGACTATCTTGATAGTTTTTCCGGCATTGACAATACGGCGGTGAATGAGGCGACAGCGGATCAGGTGGACCGCTTTATCACCGCCACCGGGCTGGGCGATAACCCCGGCCTGAATGACCGCATTATCACCATTAGTGCGGCGGAAATTTTCGATGCGATTAAGGCGCGCCCACCTTTGTACGATGAAAAGATCGGTGAGCTGGGCGTGGAACTGGGAAACTGTCTAATAGATTATGCAAATCTGGCCTATGACGCTTCTGACGATGGAGGGCCAGGCCCGGGGGATCCCGATCCACCCTGTACACTTGCCGGCTGTAATAATGACTGCGATGCACAGCGCACACTCTGTTTAATGACGGCCGATTCCGGGCAAGAGATTGCCGCCTGCCAGCGTGCCCGAAGGGATTGCCGCCGTGACTGCCGTGATAACTGCAGTGGCGGACCTGGTGGTGGCCCTCCGGGCGGAGGCGGCCCACCGGCAAGTGACCCATATCACCGCCTGCCCTGGCCTGCATCGGTTAATCTCAACAATGATTACCGCCTAAACAGCAGTTATATTAATACTGACTCAGAGGGTTATCTGGGGCGTCTGCCTTATAATATTGCCAGCTCAAGCAATGAAATAGGCATTGGCGAGCCCGATCTGTTTACTGCATGCGAACTGGAGATCAGTAACCGGGAAATGTTCAATTTATGGCAACACTGGAAGGATCACTGGTTTTATGTGCTGGGCAGTGACCTTGCACCGGATCAGGCAAGCGCGCCAGCGGTGGTTTGCCAGAATAATTGCCCACAGGTGAATGGCGGGGCTCGCCAGGCAGCGATTCTGATCTTCTCCGGCGAGCGCATCAATAACCAGCTGCGGCGTACAAATGAGACCGAAGACCCGGATCCGCCACTGGCGCAGAGCACGGGGAATCTGGCCAACTACCTGGAAGGCAGTAACCTGAGTAACTACGAGGACAATAATGGCAGTGGCAACTACGGCGTGTACGACGGCGTGAACCCACATAATGACCGACTGTTCTGTATCAACAGCGCCATGAACAACGTGACGGAGTGTACCCCCTGATGAACAGACAGTGCCAACACGGCTTTACCCTGATTGAAATGGCGATCGTGTTTCTGATTATCGGCGCGCTGCTCAGCTACACCTTTATGCCGCTGCGCGCACAACTGGAAACCGCCAATATCAAGGAAGCCCGCGGCAAACTGGCGGAAATTGAGGACGCAATTTACGGCTTTGCCATTGCCAATGGCCGCCTGCCATGCCCGACCCTGCCGGGGCAGGGGGGGCAGTCACTGCCACTGGACCCCGCCACCGTCTGCAACAGTTATATCGGTTTTGTGCCATCCGGCACTCTGGGCCTGAAGGGCGAAACCAACTGCGACGGCCTGCTGGTGGACCCCTGGGGACGACCCTATCGCTACAGTGTGACCGACAGTGATTTTGATGCTGATGGCTCCGATGATTTTGTCGCCATCAACGAGTTGCGCAATGTCGGTATCGCCGATGCCGCCCCCGATCTACAGGTCTGTCGTAACCTGGACGCCGCCTGCAACAGCACCACTGCACAGCCAAATATTATTGCCCGTGAGGTGGTTGCGGTAATTTTTTCCATGGGCACCAAAGGTCGCGCCAATAGTGCAACCGAAAACGAGAACGCCGGTGAAGGGGGCACCCTGCCCAGTACCTGTGGTTTATCTGCCTACCCGATCGGCAATGATCGTTATTATTATGCGTCCAAGCGCCGTGAAATTGCCGGCCAGGAATTTGATGATCAGCTGATCTGGATTTCGCCCCATATACTCTACGGCAAGTTGCTACAGGCCGGACAGATTCCCTGAGTCTTGCGCTGCAGATAATTGCAGCTGTTGTCTGAGGTTCTGCATCATTTTAAACGGAAAGGCACGCTGGATAATATTCACAATCCAGTTGGGCAACCAGCCTTTTGGATCGGCGTGGTAAATTAATTCAACCCGCGTCTGCCCGGCATTGATGGCGGTCAGCTTATACACACTGGAAAAAATCTCGCCGCGAATCAGCCCCGGCTGTAATGGCATCGCCCTGTGAGTAACCGACTGCATGCGATAACTCAGCTGAAAGCTATTACCATCCTGTTGCTGCACATATTCAACCCGGTAAACGAAATCACGATTGGAAGCAGGCCAGGGCGCGGAAAACAGGCTGTATTCAATGTGTTCAGTTGGCGAGATTTTTTCAATGACTTGCGAATACTGTAAGTAGGGCACCCACTGTGGCCGTTGCGAAAAATCGTCCACCAACTGTTTAATTTTTTCTAATGGTGCATTGATAATTGCCACTGCACGTGCCTTAACAATTACCGTGTCCTGCATGGCAATACTGTAAACCTGGATGCCGTCTTCATCCGTAATTTTCTGCCACTGTGTATCACCTGCATTGATTGAATTCTGTTGCCCAGGCGACTCGCCATAAAAATCAGACGACAGATTATTCTGTGCCCAGGCTGTCTGTAAAACGCCGCTTATAAACAGTACTAAAATGGCTGTAATTGCATGCATTTATTTAATCATCGCCGTGGCTTTGAACTGTGCATATAACTGCTTACCCACTTCAAGCTGCAGGTTGTTGCAGGAGCGCTGGCTGATCGTCGCCAGCAATCGCTGTTGCCCCAGCGAGCATAACAGCAGCTGTTTGCCTTTATCCTGTTGCTTTATTTCATCTATGCGCACCGGCACTGTATTGAGTATGCTGCTGTTATCGGTCGGCGACAGGCACAGGCTGACATCCCTGGCATACAGCAATATACGTAAGCTGTCGCCATTTTTTAGCGGCTGTGCGCCCGGCTGTTTGTCTGGCTGTGCAGCAATTAACAGCTCGTATCCTTCACAGTGCATCTGCAACAAGCCTTCATTATTCAATAATGCGCTGACATGACCCTGCAAAATAAAACTCGGGCCTTCGGCGCGGGTCAGCAATGGCTGGCTGACGCACAGCTCTGCCAGTTCACCCTGTGCAATGCTTTTACCCTGTTGCATCAGCACAATATAATCCGCCAGTCGCAACACTTCTTTTATATCGTGACTGACATACAACACGGGTATGGTCAGTTGCTGATGAATCGATTCGATATAGGGCAGCAGTTGCTGGCGCGAGTTATAGTCCAGTGCCGCCAGGGGTTCATCCATAATTAATAAATCGGGGCTGGAGAGCAGTGCACGCACCATGCTCACCCGTTGTTTCTGACCACCGGACAACTGCTGCGGGTAATGTTGTAATAATTCTTCAATTTTAAACTGTTCAATTAACGCCTGCTGGTCCAGTGTGCTATTACGTCTTTCATAACCGAACTGGATATTCTGTAACACGGTCATATGGGGAAACAGGCGGTTATCCTGAAACACATAGGCAATTTTGCGTTGCCAGGGTTTCAGTTTTATCTTCTGCTCACTGTCATCGTAGACGGTATTATTTAAACTGAAGCGCGCCTGTTCTATATGCAGTTTATGCTGCGTGCTTTGATGCGTATTATTCAAGCCGGCAAGCAGATTTAATAAAGTGGACTTGCCTGAACCTGACTCACCAAACAGCACAGTAATACCCCGTGCCGGAATACGACAGTCCACCTGCAGCTGGAACTGATTGAAATGTGCCTGATAGTAAATCTCCAGCATCTGCATTTATAACCTGACCCGAAATTTTTTATTCAGCGAATAAGTGATTAATAGCACCACAAATGAAAAGGTCAGCAGACCAGCGGCGTAGGCGTGTGCCTGTTGATACTCCAGCACCTCCACATGATCATAAATAACAATCGACAGCACCTGGGTGACTTCCGGTATATTGCCGCCAATCATCAGCACCACACCGAACTCGCCCACGGTGTGGGCAAAGCCCAGGGTAATCGCCACCAGGAATCCGCGAGAAGACAGGGGCAGCACAATATGCCGAAAGGTATCCAGCCGATTTGCCCCCAGTGACCAGGCTGCCTGTTGCAATGGCCGACCCACGGTTTCAAAACTGGCCTGCAATGGCTGCACCACAAACGGCATGGAATAGATCACCGAACCGATCACCAGGCCGCTGAAACTGAAGGTGAGGGTACTGTCGCTGAACAGTGACCAGAACTCGCCGATAAAACCCTGCGGGCTCAACGCAATTAACAGGTAAAAACCCAGCACCGTGGGTGGCAGTACCAGTGGTAAGGCCACCACCGATTCAATAATTACCTTGAAGCGATGCTGGCTCTGTGACAACCACCAGGCCAGCGGCGTGCCCAGCACCAGCAATATCAGCGTGGTAATCGTCGCCAGCTTCAACGTGATCAGTATCGGTGCCCATTCCATTACAGCTGGTACCCATCCTGTTTAATCATTTCGATGACCTGCGGCGTATTTAGAAACTCAACAAAGCGTTGCGCCAGCGCGAACTGTTTAGTCTGTTTTAAAATCAGCATTTTCTGTGTGACCGGCTGATGCAACTCAGTATCAATAGCAAAAAACACCTGATTATTGACATGTGAACGTGCAACAAATCCCAGCTCCGCTGCACCCGACTCAACAAACTGTAATGTCTGCGAAATATTTTCACCGTACACCAGTTTATGTTTAACCTTTTCATACAGCCCCATTGCCTGTAACGCTTCTTTTGCTGCCTGTCCATAGGGCGCGGTTTTCGGATTGGCAATCGACAGTTTATTAAACTTTCCACTGTGCAGTAATGCGTTTAACTGCTGCGGACTTTCTGCCCGTGGTGACCAGAGTGCCAGCTGGCCAATGGCATATATCTGGCTGCGGTTATTCAAACTGTGACCCTGTTCTACCAGTTTATCGGCTCGCGCACTGTCGGCGGAAAAAAACAGATCATAGGGCGCGCCACGAATAATCTGCGCATAGAGTTTACCGGTTGAGCCGCGGATAATGGTGATCTCATCGCCGGTTTTTTCACTAAAGGCCTGGGCAATTTTTGTCAGGGTTGGGTAAAAATTTGCGGCACTTGCAATGCGCAACTCGGCGCCCAGCAAATTGCTGTGAATCAGGAATAGACAGACCAGGGCCAGTACGCGCATGCGTTATTCTCCACGATAAAGGGCTAATTGATCCAGTTGTAAATTAATCTGAGCCAGCATCTGCTGGTAGTCTGCACTTTCCGTGTGTTGGTAGCGTTGCGCGAATTCCGTGTCTGTCATCGCTGCTGGCAGGGATTTTATCTCAGGCATATACAGTGAAGCTGAATGGGGTCTGGCCAGTATCTGCTGCACACGCATCGCATCAGCGTGACTCGCAGTTGCTGCTTCTGCCAGCCGAATACCCGCATAGTCCGCCGCCAGATCCGCAAAGCTGAAGCCGCTGCCGTCCACCGAATCAACCATTTCCTTGTCCAGACCAATCAGCTCCGCCAGTTTTGAATCTGCCAGACTGGTAATCGCCGCGGAAATAACCAGGTGCTTGCTCAGGTCATGTCGCCCCTGCAGATAGATTTTTTTCGCGCGGATCGGCGATGGGCGTGACTCACCCAGCAGTCCGGCTATGTCACGGTTCAGCATATAGCCTGCCAGCGCCACAAATACCGCGCGGTTTTCAGTCTGCGGGTCGCCATCCTGGCTGCGCTGCGCGGCCAGCGCAAACATCGGCTGCAATACTGTGTCCAGTTTGACCCTGCCAGTGCTTGCAGACAACTGGCCCTGTAGCAGCTGCGACTGCGCCAGCAGTGCCTGTTTAAATTCCGCTGACACCACCCGCGCGCTGAGCTGTGTTTTCATCCGCTTACTCACCTGTCGGCTCACCACATAATGCAGGCTGAGTTGTTGCGGTTCTATCTCGATACGTTGCAGCGACTGCCTGAGCAATGCGTATTCAGGTAACTGTTGCTGTAACTGCCGATGCAGTTGCTGGCTGATTGCCTGCGACAGCCATTCTGGCAGGTTGATTTTACCCAGCCGCAGATCGCTCAATTCATACTGCTGGCCATCAGCCGTATCGGTAACATCAAAGCTGCCGCTCAGATTCAGATAGCCATTCAATAGTGGAACCGGCACGGGCAGGCTCAACTGGAAATAGGCACTGTTGTCGAACAGCTTCAGCTGGCTGGCGAGATTTCGCACCATCGGTACCGGCAATTTTTGTGTCAGATAGCTCAGGCTGAGATTGAGATCCCGCTGACTCAGCGTTGTCTTCGCCAGCTCACCGCTGCGCAAGCGCTGCGGATTGTTTAGATGAATCAGCTGACTGACACGCGCCAGCTGCTGGGGCTGCAGTTCCTGCGTGGGCGTCACCAGTGGTTGTTCATCCAGGCTGGACACCGCCAGTATGCCCAGCAACAGCCCCAGCACAAAGGCCACAATAAACAGCCACTTGATTAATCGTTTCATATTGTAAGCGCAATCAGCCGGTAAAATTTGCCGCAAACTATAACATGATCATCCACTGGTGAATCTCGCTACAGCGTGAATTATGTACTTAAGCCAGCTTACCCCTGTCCAACTGCGTTTTCTGGGTTAAAATGCCGCCCATGGATGTTTCTCATATACTCGACGACTTAAACGATCACCAGCGCGAAGCGGTCACCGCACCGCCTGGCCCCATGCTGGTGCTGGCCGGTGCCGGCAGCGGCAAAACCCGTGTGCTGGTGCACCGCATGGCCTGGCTGATTCAGGTGGAAGGGGTATCACCCTTCGGCCTGATGGCCGTAACCTTTACCAACAAGGCCGCTAACGAAATGCGTGCCCGGGTGGAAAAGCTACAGGGTGTTTCCCCCAGCGGCATGTGGGTGGGCACATTCCACGGTATTGCCCACCGCCTGTTGCGCGCCCACTGGAAGGAGGCTGACCTGCCGCAGCAGTTCCAGATTCTGGACTCCGATGACCAGTTCCGCATGATCAAGCGGGTGCTCAAGGCGCTGGAGCTGGACGAGGCCCGCTGGGTACCACGACAGATTCAGGGCTTTATCAATGGCCGTAAGGATGAAGGCCTGCGCCCGCAGCATGTGGATGCGGGCCACGACCCGATTCGCCAGCAGCTGGTGAGCATCTACGCCGCCTACGAGGCCGCCTGCAAGCGTGCTGGCGTGATCGACTTTGCCGAGCTGCTGTTGCGCAGCCTGGAACTGATTCGTGATAACGATGAACTGAGACAGCATTACCGCAACCGCTTTCAGCACATTCTGGTGGATGAGTTCCAGGACACCAACACCATTCAATATGCCTGGATTCGCCTGCTGGCGGCGGAAAAAAATGGCCGCGGCGCCCAGCTGTTTGTGGTGGGGGACGATGACCAGGCGATTTACGGCTGGCGTGGTGCGCGGGTGGAAAACATTCTCACCTTCAAGCACGACTTTCCCGACACCCTGGTGATTCGCCTGGAGCAGAATTACCGCTCCACCGCCAATATCCTCAATGCCGCCAATGGACTCATTGCGCACAATGAAGAACGCATGGGCAAGAACCTGTGGACCCAGGGCGAGGATGGCAGCCCAATTCAACTCTATGCCGCCTTCAATGAACAGGAAGAAGCGCGCTATGTGATTGACCGCATTGTCGAATACGTCAGCGACGGCCATGAGCGCGCCGATGTGGCCATTCTGTATCGCTCCAATGCCCAGTCGCGGGTGTTCGAGGAACAGCTGATGGCGCAGGGGATTCCCTACCGGGTATATGGCGGCCTGCGCTTCTTCGAACGTGCCGAAATCAAGGACGCACTGGCCTACCTGCGGCTGATTAACAATCGCAATGATGATCCGTCATTTGAGCGGGTGGTCAACCAGCCAACCCGTGGCATCGGCGGCAAAACCGTCGACACCATCCGCGATGCGGCACGGCTGGCGGATGTCTCCATGTGGCAGGCCTCGCTGGAACTGATTAAAAGCGGTAGCCTGACCGCCCGTGCACAGGGTGCGCTGCAGGGCTTTATCGACCTGATCAACGCCCTCGACGCCGACAGCCGCGAACTGGACCTGCATGAACAGACCGAACACGTGATTCACGCCTCGGGCCTGATTGAGCATTACGGCAAGGAAAAGGGCGAGAAAGCGGAAGCCCGCGTAGAAAACCTGGAAGAACTGGTGAGCGCCGCCAAGGGCTATACCTTTGAACAGGATGAAACTAACGAACTGGATAATCTCACCGCCTTCCTCACCCATGCGGCACTGGAAGCCGGTGAGGGCCAGGCCGAAGCCTGGGAAGACTGCGTACAGCTGATGACCCTGCACAGTGCCAAGGGACTGGAGTTTCCCCTGGTGTTTATGGTGGGCATGGAAGAGGGCCTGTTCCCCCACCAGCGCAGTGCCGAGGAAGAAGGTCGGCTGCAGGAAGAACGTCGCCTGTGTTATGTGGGTATTACCCGCGCGCGGGATCAGCTGGTGCTTTGTTATGCGGAACAGCGGCGTTTATATGGCAAGGAAATCTACCCCATGCCATCCAGTTTTATCGGCGAGATTCCCGCCCAGTACATCGAGGAAATTCGTCCCCGTGCACACTTCAGCCAGCGCCAGGGCTATAGCGACTATACTCAGCAGAGCGCGTATAAACAGTCGGCGATGGGCAATGACAGCGGCTTCAGTATCGGCCAGCTGGTGATGCACCAGAAGTTCGGCGAAGGCATCGTACTTAATTATGAAGGCCAGGGGCAAAGCACACGGGTGGAGGTTAATTTTCACGACGTCGGCAGCAAATGGCTGGTGCTCAGCTACGCCAATTTGCAGGCGGTATAGGTTAGCACTGCATCACATATGAGCCGTTAATCAACTATGAAACTGCACATGTCACTCACCAGGGATCGTGAACTGCTGCATCTGTTGATTTCAGCACTCGCAGTGAGCCTCGGTTTACTGTGGATGTTTGTCGGCCCACACATCACCCACGCGCTGGCACCTGCAGACAATCACTACATTCTATATTATTTTTTAAGCGGCATAGCCTTTGCCATCACCCTGGTGGGACTGTTTGTATTCGTGCGTTCGATTCTGCTGTTTACGGAATTTATTGTTAACAGCAACAATTTGCCTGCACTGATGTTTGAAAACCTGTTACAGGAAGAATATGACGGCCTGTTTCTCAAAGACCGCAACGGTGTTTACAAACTTGTCAGCCCGCTGGCAAGGCAGCTACTGGGTTTACAGAATCAACAGATTATCGGCTTTACCGATTTCGATCTGTTTCACCTGCGTGATGCCACCCGAACCACCCATGAAGAGCAGCGTGTTCTGCAGCACGCAGAGACCATTCAATGGGACAGCACATTAACAGGCGAACAGGGCACCCGCTATTATAGCTGCAAGAAAATCCCCTGCCGCGATCACCGTGGCAATATCATCGGCATTATCGGTGTATGCAGAAACGTAACTGCACTCAGAGAAACCGAACAGCTCAGCCAGCAACAGGAAACACGTTATACCAGCCTGTTCAATGAACTGCCCTATCCGGTGCTGTTTCTGGATTATGTTAATCTTATGCCAGTGCGTTTTAACCAGGCGATGCACAGTTTGCTTGGCTATTCACAAACCGAGTTCTCGCGTATGCGCCTCAGCCTGCACCTGGACCCGGATTACCTGGGAAAATTCCAGACACGTTTAAAACAGATTATTGAAGCGGGCGGCGGTGAATTTGAAACCCGCCTGTTCAATCGAAATCATGAGCCGGTTGATATCGCCGGTTATGCGCAGAAAATCAGCCTGGATGGTCGCCTGTGTTTACACATGCTGCTGTATGACAATACGGAAACCAAGAAATCCACCAATATTCTGATTAACTCCGAACTTAAATACCGCTCACTGTTCGAGCATGCCAATGATGCCATTATTATTGTATCGCCTAATACACTGAATATTACCGATGCCAACCAGAATGCACTCAACTCTTTAGGCTATGATCGTGAAGCACTGCTTTCCATGACCATACAGGATCTGGATCATACGGGTGATCACAGTATTACCCAGGCTAAAATCACCGAGCTTGAAATTTATAACCATGCACTCTACGAACATGAGTTAATCAGCCGCAACGGTGATCTGTTGCAGGTTGAGATCAACGCACACAAGTTGAACTACGGCAATGAAGATGTGTACCAGTTTGTATTACGCAATATCAGTGCACGCAAAAAATCCGAAGAAGCCTTAAGGCGTTCCGAATACCGCTACCGCCAGATGTTTGAATCCAATATGGCGATCAAGCTGGTGATTAACCCGGATACCTTTATTATCGAGGACGCAAACCCGGCCGCTGCAAACTTCTACGGTTACAGTATTGAAGAACTGCAGGGCATGGATCTTGCCAAGATCAATATACTGTCCCGTGAAACACTCAACTCACTGATTAAACAGACCCGTGAACAGAACCTCGGATTTTACAGTTGCCCGCAACGGCTGGCCAATGGCGAAATCCGTTTTGTAGAAGTTCGTGACGGCCTGATGGAAATCGATGATCGCACCCTGTGTTATTCGATTATCAACGATGTCACCGCCAGCAAAAATGCAGAAAACCAGGTACTGGTTGCCTCGAAAATGTTCGACTATGCCACCGATGCGGTGATGCTGGTGAATAACAGTAACCAGGTGGTGCTGGTTAATTATGCCTTTAGCCAGATCACCGGTTTCCAGAAAAATGAAATACTCGATGCAGCACCGGAAATCATTCTTGCAGACCAGCATACCACCCTGATCAATCAGCAGGTGCTTGATGCACTGGATAAGGACAATCAATGGAAAGGTGAAATCTGGCACCGACTCAAGGGCGGGCAGAGCCGTCCACTGAATGTGAGCATTAACCGCATACAAAACGATATCGGTGATGCTGCCAGCTACGTGGTAATTCTTTCACCCAAAACCAGCAACCAGCTTAACTTTGACAATGAAGTCCATTATGTAGAACTGACCCACCTGCCGAATAAATCATTGTTTGTGGATCGCCTGAGCAAAGCCATTGATCGCGCCATGCGCAATAAAACCCACCTGGGCCTGATACTGATCGACTTTGATAATTTCTCGCAGATCAATAAAACCTACGGTTATGCCACGGGTGATACCCTGCTCAAAGCCATTGCCAAACGTCTACAATACAACACCCGCAACAGCGACACCCTGAGCCATTTTCTCTCCGATGATTTTGCCGTGCTGGTGGAGGACCTTAGCGATATCCAGCAAATCGGTATTGTCATACAGAAGCTGATGTCGACTCTGGCAGAGGACTACCAGACAGCCAGGCATAATATCGAACTTAATCTGTCCATGGGCATCAGTATTTTCCCCGAAGACGGCGAAGACGCACAAAGCCTGCTTAACCAGGCGTCTGCTGCACTAATCACAGCAAAACAGGTGCCGGGCAATCACTTTGAATTAAGCTCCGATGATATGAATACACGCGCCGGCCTGTTACTGCAGGCCGAGGCAAACCTGCACCAGGCCCTGCGCCAGAACCAGCTTGAGCTGTTTTACCTGCCACAGCTCAACACAAACACACAGCAGCTGGACTCGATGGAAGCGCTGCTTCGCTGGCACCACCCACAACAGGGTTATATACTGCCGCAACAATTTTTACCCGGCAGTGAACAATCCGGTTTTATTGGCGCGATCGGTATCTATGTTATTGAGCAGGCATTGCGTCAGTACCGTCACTGGTTAAACCAGGGGCTGCAGATTCCCTCTATCAATATTAACCTGTATCAGTCACAACTGGATTCCGATTTAGCCGATGTGCTGCTGGACAAATGCCAGAAGTATGCACTGCAACCTCAGCAGGTGTGCCTTGAATTTTCCGAATCCAGTTTCAAACACATCAACCAGGAACAACGGGATGTATTACACCAGTTACAGGATTTACAGTTCAAACTGTGCATCGACGACTTCGGCCGCTCGCTGAATTCACTGAGCTTTCTGGTGGAATGTTCGGTTCAGGTTATGAAAGTCGATCCGCAACTGGTTAAACAGGCGCTTAATTCTGCCGATGCCGAAGGCCTGCTAAAAGGCTTTGTCTCATTCTGTGAATCGCAACATATCACCCTGGTAGCAGAAGGAGTTGAATCTGAAAAAGATTGTGAGTATCTTCGTGGCCTGAATATTAATCATATGCAGGGTTATTTATTCAGTCGGCCATTACCTGCACGGGATGTGGCAGACTACCTGAACCAGCTGTAAATTATTTATCAACTGTTATCAATGTCACACGGGCAACACAGTGTGTGCTTTTTATTTTCAATAATGGATCTGTTTATAAACAACTGCCGTAGCCGGTGCTGTAATCGTTTATCCAGCCTGGCTGATCAATTAATCACAACGGACATATTATGAAGCGACGTCAACTCATCAAATCCCTGGCAGCCTCGAGCCTGCTATTAACTTCCGCCACCAGCTCGAAGGCCAGTGCCAAATCGGTGATTAAATGGAAAATGGTCACCACCTGGCCAAAAAACTTCCCCGGACTGGGCACCAGCGCCAATGAGCTGGCAGAGCTGATTACGCAGATCTCCGGCGGTCGCCTGCAGGTAAAGGTGTATGGTGCGGGGGAGGTGGTACCGGCGTTTGAAGTATTTGATGCGGTGTCCCGCGGCACGGCACAGATGGGACACGGTGCCGCCTATTACTGGAAAGGCAAAAGCGAAGCGGCGCAGTTTTTCTCTGCCGTACCCTTTGGCCTGACCGCGCAGGAAATGAATGGCTGGCTGTATTCCGGCGGTGGCATGGAACTGTGGCAGGAAGTGTATGCACCCTTTGGCCTGGTGCCCGCTGCCGGTGGTAATACCGGTGTGCAGATGGCGGGCTGGTTTAATAAAAAAATCAATTCGGTGGATGACCTTAAGGGCCTGAAAATGCGCATTCCCGGCCTCGGCGGCGAGGTACTGAAGCGTGCCGGCGGCACACCGGTGAGCCTGCCCGGCGGTGAAATTTTTACCTCGCTAAAATCCGGCACCATCGATGCCACCGAATGGGTCGGCCCCTATAACGACCTGGCCTTCGGCCTGCACAAGGCGGCGAAATATTATTACTACCCCGGCTGGCATGAACCCGGCACCACACTGGAAGCAATGATCAACAAGCAGGCACTGGAAGCTTTACCCGCTGATCTGCAAAGCATTGTGCTCAATGCCTGCAAGGTAGTGAACCAGCAGATGACCGCCGACTACACCACGCAGAATCACCAGGCGCTGCAAACCCTGAAAAACAAACACCAGGTGGAAGTACTGAAACTGCCGGATGATGCACTGCAGACACTGAAAGCTCTGTCGGATGAGGTGGTGGCGGAAGTCGCCGGCAAGGACAAACTCAGCCAGAAGGTGTATGAGTCATTTATTGCCTACCGCGACCAGGTTGCGCAGTGGACTGAAGTATCCGAGCTGTCCTATTTACAAAGTCGTTAGTCTATAAAGGATCACTGCAACTGGCAGCTGTGCCATAGGGGCTGGCGGTGCCGCCGGGCGGTGAAATCGGAAAATTACTGATATCATTTAGCAGAACAAACAGGGTAAATTCATACTGCTCCCTGTCTTCTGTGCCCTGCACGTTTGCCGACGCGGTAATGCGCATGCGTGACCACAACGCCTGGGACGCGGGGTAGGTGACACTGAAATAGCCGAAGCCGGAATCGTCGGTGATAATCTTCTCGGTTCCGGGGGCAAAAGTTGGGGTTTCACTGGGGTGCTGCGCCAGGGTGGCCGCATTGGTGGGTTGCAGTGAGCCGTCAGCATTAATGTCCTCACCCGCATCCAGCACCCCGTTGTGGTTGGCATCTTCTGCCTCACAACTGACGCTGTAGCTCAGCCGCCACTCATCCGCCTCGCCATCACCGCTGCTGTCATATGCCAGATACTCACCCTTGAAATATCTCACCGGTACCATTTCAATGCTTACGATAGTGGCGGGCGCCGGATTGCCTTCATTATCGGTCACCTGCACCACAAAGCCCTTCTGATACTGCAAATCATTCGGCGACATCAGGTTCTTGGCGGGCCCCACCACCAGTCGCGATGCCGCTTCTTCGCCACCGCAGGCCGACAGGCTGACGAACACGGGTAACAGCACAGATAAGGTTGCGAGCTTTAATAGTTTATGTATGTGTATTTTCATTGCGGCTTTCCTGTGTTTTCTTTGCCGGGTTTTCTGTTTTTTTATTTGCAACGTTGCTGAAATCTTCTGTAATGAAATAGCTGACGCATCGGATTTGTCGTTTTCCTGTCCTGCCATTACTGCAATACACCTGGCAACCAGGTAGTCAGTGCAGGCCAGATCACCAGCATCGCCATGACCAGCAACTGAATCAGAATAAACGGCATCACCCCTTTGTAAATTTCGATGGTGCGAATACTGTCCGCGGCCACACCGCGTAAATAAAACAACGAGAAGCCGAAGGGGGGTGTTAAAAACGAGGTTTGCAGATTAATCGCAATCAGTATTCCCAGCCACACCGGATCTATACCCATCGCCAGCAGTATCGGCCCGACTATGGGAATCACCACAAAAGTGATCTCGATAAAGTCGAGCACAAAGCCCAGCAGAAACATTACCAGCATCACCAGCAGCAATGCACCATACACACCACCGGGCAGATCACTTAGAAATGACTGCACCAGTTCGTCCCCTTCAAAGCCGCGGAACACCAGGGAGAAAATCGAGGCGCCGATCAGTATCATAAACACCATGCTGGTAATGCGTGTGGTTTCCTGCATCACCTGCTGCAAAATTTTCAAACGCAGCTGCTTGCGATAAAACGCCAGCAACATCGAGCCCACGGCACCCAGCGCCGCCGCTTCGGTGGGGGTGGCGACTCCGCCAATAATCGAACCCAGTACCAGAAAAATCAGCAGCAGAGGCGGCACCAGCTCCACCAGCACACGACCCAGCAGGCGCTTTTTATCTTCAGCAGACTGCTCCGGCATGGCGGGCATGGCATGGGGTTTGAGCCAGCTGACCAGTGCCAGATAGACTATATATAACAGCACCAGAATTAATCCGGGAATCAGTGCACCCACAAACAGATCACCCACCGACAGGGTTTCCGGGCTGAAAATCCCCATATCCAGCTGCGCCTGCTGGTAGGCCGAGGACAGCACATCCCCCAGTAACACCAGGATAATCGACGGTGGAATAATTTGCCCCAGGGTGCCGGAAGCGCATACCGTGCCGCAGGCGATGGCCGGATCATAACCACGCTTTAACATGGTGGGCAGCGAGAGTAGGCCCATGGTGACCACCGTGGCGCCGACTATGCCGGTGCTCGCCGCCAGCAACATGCCCACCAGCACCACCGAAATGCCGATGCCCCCGCGCAGGCTGCCGAACAGCTGCGCCATGGTTTCCAGCAGATTTTCAGCGATCTTCGAACGCTCCAGCATCACCCCCATAAACACAAACAACGGCACCGCAAGCAGCACCTGGTTGATCATAATGCCATACAGGCGATTGGGCAGGGCTTCCAGAAAAGCCACATCGAAGGTACCGCTGTAGGTACCGATTGCGGCGAATATCAGCGCGGTACCAGCGAGGGTAAAGGCCACCGGGAAACCGCTAAGCAGAAACACAAATACACACAGAAACAGGCCGATTGCCATGAATTCCATTAACCCTGTTCACTCCCGCCAAGTTTCAGCCCGGCACGCAGTATCAGCACCAGTGCCTGGATAATCAGTAATCCCGCCATTAGCAGGATCAGGCTTTTTAACAGGTACACGCCGGGCAGGCCGCCAGCATCTCGGGAGGATTCCTTTACTGCCCAGGCGTCACTGATATAGGGCCAGCTGATCCAGGCAATAAACAGCATCACCGGAATTAAAATAAACAGGTGCCCCAGCAGTTCAACCCAGGCTTTAGTGCGTTCACTGAAACGGGAATAGAAAATATCCACCCGCACATGGGCATCGTGTTTCAGGGTGTAGGCGGCGCCGAGTAAAAACACCAGCGAGTGCAGATAGGACACAGACTCCTGCAGCGCAATCCAGCCGCTATCAAACAGATAACGCAACACCACCACCAGAAAGGTCAGCAGCACCATGCCCAGTACACACCAGGAAACCACTCGACCACTCCAGTCGATAAACTGCTCCATTCGATTGGCCAGACGGGTTATCAGACTGGCCAGTTGTGTACTCGGATAATTTGTCATGGGCGAATTCTAACCCTGATTGTATGCATAATCAGCTGTCGCGATGGAAATTGAATTTGTTTCAATGCCTGTAAGCCTGATCATTATTGTAATATTGCACCCTGACATTACAGCCGCAGCAGTTTATCCATTTCTTCGCGGCTGGGCTCAATATTATGGTGTGCATAGTATTCGGTAATGGCGCGATGCACTTCTTCTGCGGTGTCCACCACTTCAAACAATTTCATATCTTCTTCACGAATCATATTCTGTGCACACAGGGTGTTTTCAAACCAGTCCAGCAGGGGTTGCCAGAAGGCACGGTTCATTAATATAACCGGAATCTGCGGTGTCTTGCCGGTCTGGGTCAGGGTCAGCATTTCCGCCAGTTCATCCAGTGTGCCAAAACCGCCGGGGCACACCACATAGGCCGCCGCATATTTTACAAACATCACCTTGCGGGTAAAGAAGTGGCTGAAATAAATACTCACGTCCTGGTATTTATTCGGAATCTGTTCTTTGGGTAGTTCGATATTCAGCCCGACACTCACCGAGTCACCTTCGGCGCAACCCCGGTTGGCGGCTTCCATAATGCCGGGGCCGCCACCGGAAATAATACTGAAACCGGCATCGGATAATAATCGCGCCGCTTCCATTGCATCCTGGTAATAGGGGCTGTCACGTCCTGTCCGTGCCGAACCGAAAATACTCACCGCCGGTTTGATATGACACAGGGTTTCAAAACCATCGACAAATTCCGACATAATTTTAAATACGCGCCAGGATTCACGATTCAGTTCCGCATCAATATGGCTGCCATTATGATGGCCCTGCTTTATTTCGGCATAGCGCTTTTTATCCATTCAAGCTTCACTCATGTTTTTTTAGTGTCATAATACCCTGACTCATCACAGGCACAAGCATAACCAGGTAATCGTTTCTCGCATATGGCAAAAAAACCACCACTGATTCTCGTTGACGGCTCCTCCTATCTATTCCGTGCCTTCCATGCGCTGCCGCCACTCACATCATCCAGTGGCCAGCCCACCGGCGCGATTTACGGTGTGATCAGCATGCTGAAAAAACTGGTCACTGAATACCAGCCTGAACACATGGCGGTGGTGTTCGATGCCAAGGGTAAAACTTTCCGTAACGACCTGTATAAAGAATACAAGGCACATCGCCCGCCCATGCCCGATGATCTGCGCTCGCAGATCGAACCGATTCACCAGCTGGTGGATGCACTGGGTCTGCCGCGGCTGGTGATTCCCAATGTGGAAGCGGATGATGTGATCGGCACCCTGGCGCGTCAGGCCGAGGATGCGGGTTACGAGGTACTGATCTCCACCGGCGACAAGGACCTGGCGCAACTGGTGACCGATAAAATCACCCTGATCAATACCATGAACAACCACGTCAGCACCCCGGAATCGGTGCAGGAAAAATTCGGCGTGCCCGCCGAGCGCATTATCGACTACCTGGCGCTGATCGGCGACACCTCTGACAATATACCCGGTGTACCCAAGGTGGGACCGAAAACCGCGGTCAAATGGCTGAACCAGTATGGCTCGCTGGATAACATTATCGAACATGCGGATGAGATCAAGGGCAAGGTGGGGGATAACCTGCGCGACAGTCTGCCGCAATTGCCCCTGTCCTACCAGCTGGCCACCATTGTGTGTGATGTGGAACTGGAACAGGCCCCGGATGATCTCGACCTGAAACCCGCGGACACCGAGCAACTGCAGCAACTGTACAGTGAATTCGAATTCAAGAACTGGCTGGCAGAGCTGGGTTCAGATACCAGCGACACTGCCCCGGCCGCTGCGGTGGATGCACCCGCCGACACCGATTACCAGACCATTCTCACAGAAGCGGCGCTGACCGACTGGCTGAAGAAACTCGAACAGGCGGAGGTATTCGCCTTCGATACCGAGACCACCAGCCTGAATTATATGCAGGCACGCATTGTCGGTGTGTCGTTTGCGGTCAAACCCGGCGAGGCCGCCTATATACCCTTTGGCCATGACTATGAAGGCGCGCCGCAACAGCTTACTGAAGAACAGGTGCTGGGTCAGCTCAAGCCGTTGCTGGAAGATGAACAGATCGGCAAACTGGGACAGAACCTGAAATACGATGCACATGTGCTGCAGAACCACGGCATACACTTACGTGGCATCCGCGATGACACATTGCTGGAATCCTATGTGCTGGATTCCACAAAACGCCATGATATGGACAGCCTGGCCGAGCGTTTCCTCGATCTACAGACCATCCACTTCGAGGACATCGCCGGCAAGGGGGCCAAACAGCTCACCTTTAACCAGGTCGAGCTGGAACAGGCCGGACCCTATGCCGCGGAAGATGCGGATATCAGCCTGCGCCTGCACCATGAAATCGGCCGGCAGCTGAGTGCAATCCCCTCGCTGCTCAAGGTATACCGGGAAATCGAGCTGCCACTACTCCCGGTGCTGCAACAGATCGAACGCAACGGGGTGAAAGTGGATGCCGACATGCTGGCCCAGCAGAGCGAAGCCCTGGCAGAGCGCATGGCGGAAATCGAACTGGAAGCCTATGCCGAGGCGGGGGAGGAGTTCAACCTGGGCTCACCCAAGCAGATCCAGGCTATTTTCTTCGACAAGCTGGATTTGCCGGTGAAACGCAAAACCCCAAAAGGCCAGCCGTCCACCGCCGAGGATGTACTGCAGGAACTGGCAGAAGACGGCTTCGAGCTGCCGCGACTGATTCTCGAACACCGTGGCCTGAGCAAGCTGAAATCCACCTACACCGACAAGCTGCCACTGCAGATCAACCCGACCACCGGCCGCGTACACACCAGCTATAACCAGACCGGTGCGGCCACCGGGCGTATGTCCTCCAGCGACCCCAATTTGCAGAATATTCCCATCCGCTCGGAAATCGGCCGCCGCATCCGCCAGGCCTTTGTCGCGGATCAGGGCAACTGCATTCTCGCTGCTGACTATTCACAGATCGAGCTGCGCATTATGGCGCACCTGTCCGGTGATCAGGGCCTGCTGGATGCCTTCCATAACGGGCTGGATATTCACCGCGCCACCGCCGCCGAAGTGTTTGATACCGAGCTGGAGCAGGTGGACAACGAGCAGCGCCGCGCCGCCAAAGCGATTAATTTCGGCCTGATTTACGGCATGTCGGCGTTTGGCCTGGCGAAGCAGCTGGGGGTGAGCCGCTATGATGCCCAGCAATACATTGATTTGTATTTCGAGCGCTACCCGGGCGTGCACGATTATATGCAACGCACCCGGGAGCAGGCCCATGACAGCGGCTATGTGGAAACCCTGTTCGGTCGCCGCCTGTACCTGCCGGAAATCAACTCGCGCAATGGCCAGCGCCGCCAGTATGCGGAGCGCACCGCGATCAATGCACCCATGCAGGGCACCGCGGCGGACATTATCAAACGCGCCATGGTGAGCGTGCATCAGGCGCTGGCGGACTCGGATATCGAGGCGCGGATGATTATGCAGGTACACGATGAACTGGTGTTTGAGGTGTCAAAAGAGCATACCGACAAGCTCAGCCAGCTGCTGCATACACAGATGGAATCTGCCGCTGATCTGAATGTTCCGCTGCTGGTGGACATAGGCCAGGGCGCCAACTGGGATGAAGCCCACTAGTCACCGCAGGCCTGGGAATCAAAAAGCCGAAATATAACAATCAGCTAGCGCAGGTCGCCGGTTTTCCCCCGTTCTTTTTCGGAATCCTTCGGAACTAATCCGGCGAATCCCCCTCATAACAGACAGGTACCATTTATCTGCCTACTTTTGACAAGCAGGTGAATTCAACTTTACTTGAAAGGCAGATAACCGTTTTTTTCATATTGCGCTAAAGCCCGGCGCAAGCTCGCTTACCTCCCTGAGCGAGCACCTTTGAGGTTAGCCTCCCCAAGCTAACCTCTCTATTGCCCCCGGCTACTTCCCTGGTAGTCGGGGTTTTTTCTGTCTGCGATTTAAGCAACTGCCCCGCCAATAGCCGCTTTGACGGTGGTAGATCAGGCCTGTTGTATACCTGATTCAGCTGATGACTGGCTTGCTGAGATGCTGGCATCTTCACCCAGCTCGAACCACTGGTTGAGCACCCGCTGCAACTGTTCCAGGCCACTTTTATTCAGCGCGGAAAACACCTGCACGCTGGCCTCATAGCCCGCGTCCTTTATCGCTTTTTTGACATCCAGCAGCTGCTTGCTGGCGGCACCGCGTTTCAGCTTGTCTGCCTTGGTCAGCAGCACATGCACCGGGGTGTGCATAAAGGCACACCATTCCAGCATTTGCAGGTCGTAGTCCTTGAGGGGGTGACGGATATCCATAATCACCACCAGGCCGCGCAGCTGCTGACGTTTGCCCAGGTAGGACTCCATCAGCTTCTGCCACTCACGGCGCATTTTCTCCGGCACTTTGGCATAGCCATAACCCGGCAGATCCACCAGTGAACGTTGCTCATCAAGGCTAAAGAAATTAATCAGCTGGGTGCGACCGGGGGTTTTACTGATACGGGCCAGGGCTTTCTGTTCACACAGGGTGTTAATCGCGCTGGATTTACCCGCATTGGAACGCCCTGCAAAGGCCACCTCGATGGTCTCCTGCTCGGGAAACTGGCTGGCCTGGCTGGCACTGGTTAAAAACTGTGCCTGACGATAATAATTACGCATGATTCCAGGTCGACCCCATTGATAACAAAATTGCAGAAATACTGTGCGCAGTTTACCACCTTGCGCCCTGGGAGCGTATAAAAGCCTCCGCCAGCGGCTAAATTTGACCACGCAAAATTGCTGAAAGGGCCGTTCTGGTGTAGACTTGCGCCACTTTTTTCCGCTCGCTCTGCTGGTTATCCACTGGGCCAGCAGAACAATCCATATTACAACAGCCAGCCTGGCTGGTGACACAACATCGTTTGGAGTAAACAAACAATGAATTTCAAATCCCTGATTGCAATCGCGGGCCTTGCTTTTGGTCTGAATGGCGCTGCCCAGGCAGCTGACCTTGCCGCTGGTGAAGCCACTGCCGGTGCTGTCTGTGCCGCCTGTCATATGCCTGACGGCAACAGTGTTGTGGACATGTTCCCCAAACTGGCAGGTCAGCATGCACAGTACCTGGTCAAACAGTTAAACGACTATAAGAGCGGTGCCCGCCAGGATGCCACTATGACCGGTATGGCGATGACCCTGGCAACCGACGAGGATGTGGCTAACGTTGCTGCTTACTTTGCCAGCCAGACCCCAACCGTTGCAGCTGCGGATGAGAGCAAACTGGCACTGGGTGAAGCAATTTACCGTGGTGGTGACACCAGCAAGGGCCTGCCCGCCTGTATGGGTTGTCATGGCCCAGCCGGTTCAGGTAACCCGACGGCTAAATTCCCGCTGGTAAAAGGTCAGCACGCAACCTACACCCTGACCCAGCTGAAAGCCTTCGCTGAGGGAACCCGTGAAAACGACCCCAACAAGATGATGCAGCTGGTTGCCAGCAAGATGTCAGCGGCTGAAATGGAAGCGGTTGCCAACTACATTGCTCAAATGCAGTAATTCTCACTGTATTTAAGGCAACGAACAAAAGGCTGCATTTGCAGCCTTTTGTGTTTCTGCAGACTGTGCAAACTCATGGCATAATCCAGCCCTTATCTTCAACGTAACCTGTGAATTGATAGATCGGTGAAATCTTCACGCTAATGGCTGGTCATATAACAACACATTAAGGGAGTCATTCTATGGTTTTTCTAAATCGCCTGAGCCTGCTGGGCATTCTATTATTATTACCGGGCCTGTCGGCTGCGCAAAATTATGTGCAGGGTAAGGACTATCAGCTACTTGAACAGCCGGTAAACACACAAAGCGGCGACAAAATCGAGGTGCTTGAATTCTTCTGGTATGGTTGCCCCCATTGCTTCAGCTTTGAGCCCACCCTGGAAAAATGGAAAAAAACCCTGCCGGACAATGTGCAGTTTGTGCGCATGCCATCTCCGCTAAATCCACGCTGGATGGTGCACACCCGCACCTATTACACGCTGCAGAGCATGGGCGAGGGCGAGAAGCACCACAGTGCGATTTTCCGCGCCATGCATATCGAAAAAAAGCGTCTGTTCAGCAAAGAGGCAGTAGCGGATTTTCTCGCCGAGCGTGGTGTAGACAGGGCGGATTTCCTTTCCAATTACGACTCGTTTGCAGTGGAAATGCGTGCACGTCAGGCGCTGCAGCTGGGACAGCAATACAAGGTCAGCGGTGTGCCCATGCTCGCGGTTAATGGTAAATACACGATTGCAGCCGGTGATGCCGGCGGTTATCAGGCGATGGTAAATATTGCCGATTTTCTGATCCGCAAAGAACAGCAATCAAAACCATAACCATGCAGCTTGTAGAGTTATTACTGACAGACTATATTTAAGGGGGCCTAAAGCCCCCTTTTTTTTATACACAGGATGTGTGGTATTTCGCGGGAGACAGGGATGTCGGTAGCGAAGATGCACAGGACCTACGGTATTTCGCGAGAGGCAGGATGCCGGTAGCGAAGATGTACAGGACGTAAGGTATTTCGCAAGAGGGTGGAAGCAGTTGTTAGTCGTTAGTCCATCGTCTTTAGTCAAACGGCGGATCAGCTATACTGATGCCGCTAGCGAAGATGCAGCTTTCGAACAATGGCTGATTCAAGCCGTTCTGACGCCAAACTGATAAATGTAAAATACAAAGAGATCATTATGCCGAGTGACGGGCAAGACACTGAACAGTGGAAACAGAAGTACTACGACCAGCTGGATCTGCTCGAGCAAAAAGAACATCAATGGGAATTACTTGAAAACACACTGAAGCGGGCACTGGGTCGTCTCAGCCTGGCTGCGGAAGGGCAGCATAAACCTCTTGACCGGCAACTTTCCGAACTGCGTAATGCAATCAAGTACAGTATTGACCATCAGCAACTGGATGCCATTGTAGATGATATCTCACACCTGTTGACTCAATTTGAAGAAAAGCAGGCCAGTGCGGAGCGCAAGGTCATCAGCGCACTCGAAACCCTGTTCAGTTCACTTGAATTTCCAGCCAAATTTCACAAGCTACATAAAAAACTGCTCAAACGGTTAAGCCGTGCGGATGATGAGCAGACAGCTGCCCTGCTTGATGACAGTATTAAACTGCTCAAGCAACTGATCAGCTATGCCGCCGGCAATGGTCAGGCTGAAGCAGCTGGCGGCGGTCTGTTCGGCCGATTGTTTAAACAGGATAGACCAGCTGCATCCGCTCAAACAACAAACGATACGGCAGACGAATCATCCTCAACTTCATTACAGGGCTATAAGAGCTGCTTACTTGAATTTCTGCAGCAGCTGGAACAACAACTGGACGCGGATGCTTCTGCCAACGGTCAACTGGCCGCATTTAAAATTTCCACCCGAGATGCGCATAACGAATCCGAGCTTCGTAAGTTATCTAGCCAGCTGTCGACGATTCTGCAACTCGTAGTAAATCAGCCTTCACAACAACCAGGTTCTCCAGCAGCTGTTATGCAGAATGCCGGCCCGGTGAACTATGCAGCGCAGGATACCTCTACACAACCGTCCATCCAGGAACTGCTGATTCGACTGCTTGAGCAACTGATTGTACCATCTGAATTTCAGCCCCTGGCTGACAAGATGAAACAGCGCCTTGAAGCTGAAACTCAAACCGCCGACTGGAAGCAGTTACTCAAGGATGTTGCGCAACTGATTAATACAATTCGTACCCATTTACAGAATGAAAAACATGAATTCGAGGACTTTCTGCAACAGGTAACCGATCGGCTAAAACTCATGGATCAGTTTCTGCAATCGGAAACCAGTCAGCTTGACCAGGCGCAAACCCGTGGTGCTGATTTTGACCAGACCTTTACACAGAATGTTGACGACATCCGGCTGGATGTGAATCAGGCAATCGAACTCTCCAGCCTGAAAACCGCAGTAAATTCAAAACTCGATACCATATCTACACACATAGTCAGCTATCGTCAGTACGAGGCAAATCGTGTCGAACATTCAAGACAACAGGTGCATGCGATGCAAAGCCGTATGCAAACACTGGAGCAGGAAACCCAGGCACTGAAACAAACCCTTGTTGAAAAAAACCGCCAGGCCATGTTCGACACCCTGACTGCCATTCCAAATCGACTTTTTTACGAACAGCGCGCCGCCGAGGAGATTTCCCGCTGGAAACGTTTTGCCAACCCGCTCAGCCTGGTGGTATGGGATATAGATTTCTTTAAAAAAGTAAATGATATCTATGGCCACAAGGCCGGTGATAAGGTTTTGAAAACCGTTGCGCAGCTATTAAACCAGCGTATCCGTGAAACGGATTTTCTCGCCCGTTACGGCGGTGAAGAATTTGTTATGTTACTGCCCGGTACACAGCAGGATGAATGCCTGCAACTGGTGAATGAACTGCGACAACAGGTGGCAGACTGTGGCTTTCACTATCACGGTGAGGCCGTGACCATTACCGTATCCTGTGGCATCAGCAGTTTCAGAGAGGGAGATAGCCTGGATAGTGTGTTTGATCGTGCTGACCGTGCGCTCTATAAAGCCAAGGAAAATGGCCGTAATCAGTGTATGCTCGCTACTGATTAATACCACAGCTCATCAACCGACTATGATATCCATTCTATTCAACTCAGATTGCAAGGCTACTCAGGGTCGGTTATGTTATTCATCCACTGTAAATGCTGCACGGAGTACTGCTATATGAAATTTTCTCTATCCCTCGCGGGCCTGGCTGCAGCCGCCCTGTTATTATCAGCCTGTGGCAGTAAACCGGATTTTGCCAATTGTGTATTCCCCGATGCCCCGGACACCGCTGCACCTGGCTGGGTCTGTGATCAGCCTGTGGAGGGCTACGAACTTACTGCCGTGGGTTCTACTGCTAAATCTGCGGCGGGCCATGATTATATGAAAAGCATGGCAGCCACATCCGCACGTGTACAACTTGCACAGAATATGCAGGTTGAAGTACGCAATATGATTAAACAGTATGTGGAAACCAGCGGTGAAGCTGACCAGCAAACCGTCGACAAGGTGATGACCTCGGTGACCAAGCAGATTACCAATCAGACGCTGGTTGGTACCCGCATAGTGAAAACCCGCATGAGTCCCAGGGGTGCACTCTATGTGCTGGTGGGTATGGATAAAGCCAGTATGCAGAATGCATCGCAAAATGCCCTGCGCACCAGTATGCAGAATGACGCCGCACTGTGGCAGCAATTCCGTGCAGAAAAAAATCAGCAGGAACTGGCCGCAGAAATTATCAAACAGGGTCGTTATTAATCCCTGTTAAGGCGCTGTTCTCCTAACTAGTCTCTGGATTTACACAATAGCCCGACACATAGGTGCCGGGCTTTAGCGTATTTCCTTAATGGCTGCTTAGACCACTGTGCCTGAGCAGCGCATCAATTTGTGGTTCTCTGCCTCTAAAGCGCTGGAACAGGGTCATGGCTTTTTCCGAACCACCGGTTTCCAGTATCGCCTGCAGAAATTCCTTACCTGTTTGCTGATTGAAAATGCCTTCTTCCTCAAATCTTGCAAAGGCATCTGCTGACAGGACTTCTGCCCATTTATAACTGTAGTAGCCTGCCGCATAACCACCGGCAAAAATGTGTGAAAAACCGTGCTGGAACTGGTTGAATGCAGGTGGTTTTACCACGGATACCTGCTGGCGAACTTCATCAAGTAGTGCCTGTATACCGTTAAATTCCTCACTGCCATATTCCATATGCAAACGAAAATCAAACAGTGAAAATTCCAGCTGGCGTACCATTAACATCGCCGACTGGAAATTTCTTGCCTTAAGCAGTTTCTGGTAAAGTGATTCAGGTAAGGCTTCATCTGTATCTACGTGGGATGAAATCAATTCCAGACCTTCTTTTTCCCAGCACCAGTTTTCCATGAACTGGCTGGGCAGTTCCACCGCATCCCATTCAACACCACTGATACCGGATACCGACAAATTATCTATTTTGGTTAGCATATGTTGCAGTCCGTGACCAAACTCATGAAACAGGGTAGTCACTTCATCGTGTGTTAACAGTGCAGGTTTGCTTCCCACTGGCGGTGTGAGATTACAGGTGAGATAAGCCACCGGCGTCTGTATGGTATCGTCGGATTTCATGCGTCCAATGCATTCATCCATCCATGCTCCACCCCGTTTATTATTTCGGGCGTAGAGGTCAAGGTAAAACTGGCCTCTTAATTCACCTGCCTCATCATGAATATCATAAAAACTCACATCCTTATGCCAGACATCGATACCGGTTCTTTCAGTGATGCTGATGCCATAGAGTTTTTCAACAATTGTAAACAGGCCCTGTATTACCCTGGGTGCAGGGAAGTAGGGTTTTAGTTCTTCCTGGCTGATGCCGTATTCTTTCTGTTTGAGTTTTTCCGATACATACATAACATCCCAGGCTTCAAGATTATTAATATCACACTCTTTTCTGGCAAACTGTTTAAGTGCGGTATATTCCTTTTCCGCTTGTGGCCTGGATTTTTCTACCAGGTTATTCAGAAACTCCAGAACCTGATCGGTTGTTTCCGCCATTTTATTTGCAATGGATAATTCAGCGTAATTTTTATAGCCGAGAAGACTTGCCATCTGTTTTCGACCTTCGAGAATTTCCTGCATTACCTGGGTGTTATCAAACTCACCGGCATTGGGCCCTTTATTCGAGGCCCGCGTGGTATAGGCGTGGTACATTTCTTCTCTGAATTTTCTGATATCGGAATAGGTCATGACCGAGATAAACGACGGTGCATCCAGGGTAAACAACCAGCCTTTTAGGTCTTCATCGGCTGCGGCCTGACTGGCCATCTCCCGTACAAATTCCGGCAGGCCTGCAAGTTGCGATTGTTCATCAATATGAATCCTGAAAGCCTGGGTGGCATCCATTACATTCTGTTCGAATTTTGATTTCAGGCTCGACAGTTGCTGTTTTATTTTTTTAAATTGCTGCTTCTTATCATCATCCAGTGCAACACCATTTAATTTAAATTGCAGTAATGTATTTTCAATGGCCTTTTTTGATGGCTGATCCAGCTGCTTAAATTCATCACTGTTTTTAATTCGGTTATAGGCTTCAAATAAATTACTGTTCTGCGCATACTCGGTTGAATAAGCACTCAGTTTGGGAATGCAATTGTCATGGGCTATTCTTAATTCTTCGCTGTTCACCACCGAGTTCATATGGCTGATCGGTGACCAGACTCTGGACAGGGTATTATCCATCTGCTGCAGTTGTTCATTTAGTTGCTGCCAGCTGATTGAATCTCTGTCTTTTAATAACTGCTGCAGTTTTTGCTGGTTCTCGTTTATTAACTGATCTATCGCCGGTTCTATATCGGCAATCTTGATCTGTGAAAATTTTGGTAAGCCTGAAATATCTAAAATTGCCTGTTTCATAAATACTGTTTTCAATTCCTGTGGGTTTTCTACTTGGTGACTTTGCCGACACTTTACCTTATATCGTTACCAGTTTATCACTATTTAATTCAGGGTCGGTTTTAAAGCAGATATATCTGATTCCTCTGCTAAACTAACTGAACTGGTTGCTGCTACTCATCAGCTCGCACAGTTTATTAACTCTTCGCCAACGGGCTTGTTACCGAACTTTGTGAGCTAATTCTCAAAATATGACTGGTTGAGTCGGCAAATGCAGGCGGCAGTTGTCTTTGCTATTAAAAAAGCGTAAATTCAGTACTAATAATAAAAATCCAGATGTTTTCCTGTTTAACATCTAAGTAATTGATAATACTCAAATAAATATTATATGTTTATATAATATATCAGCTTGAGTAAGCCTTTAACGTGGTTGCTCTGTATAAATAACCCCCATTATTCGGAGCAAAATATCATGCATGCTTTTGTTTTTTCTATTCTTACAGGTGTGCTGCTGCTTTTCACTAATACCCCTGTGTACTCTGACCAGGCCAGCCTCGACTGGGTTGGTTGCGGCATCAGTAAAAAGTCCTATATGAACAAGCTCGCGGCAGCCTACCAGAAACAGCAGGGCACCCGGATCAATGTCCAGGGGGGCGGTGCGACCAAAGGTATTCGTGATGTGGCCAGTAAGACCGCTGATCTTGGTGGGGCCTGTCGTTTCCATCTACCGGGTAATGAACTGGAACAGCAAACCGCCTTTGAACCGGTTGCCTGGGATGCACTGGCTATTATTGTGCACAAGGACAACCCGGTGAATAATGTTTCCCTGGCCCAGGTCAGGCAGATTTACTCCGGTGAAATAACCAACTGGAAGCAACTCGGCGGACATAATACGCCAATTCACCTGTTCGCGCGCAAGGGGAATATTTCCGGTGTGGGTTATTCTATACGCTCGCAGATTTTCTATGATGTGAGCAAAACATTTGCCGCAACCCAGCTGTTTAAATCCAGTGGCCCACTGGAACAGGCGGTTGAAACAGATGCCAATGCAATTGCCATCACCGGTGTCAGCAGCGCTCGTTTAAGGAACGTTAAAATCCTCAGCCTTGATGGCAAACAACCGGATTATGCCTCGATTAAAAGCGGTAACTACAAATTGTACCGTCCTTTATATATCACCTTTAATCCTGAGAGCGAAAAGATTGAAATAATCAAGGATTTCATCAAGTTTGCCCACAGCCGCCAGGGCAGGGATATTATGATTGAAAACGATGTAGTTCCCTATCTGGATGCACTGCGCCTGGTGATGATCCAGTCGCGTCAGAGCCTGTCTTCACAGCGTAACAGTGAGCAGAACCTGACCTATAAATAACTAAATAACCAGGGTACCCCTGGTTACCTGGTTATCAGATCAGGTATCGATATTCATCGCCGCAAGGGCATTCTGTTCAATAAACTCGCGGCGGGGTTCTACATGGTCACCCATCAGCGTGGTGAAGACCTGATCTGCGGCGACCGCGTCCTCGATACGCACCTGTAACATGCGCCTGGTTTCCGGGTTCATGGTGGTTTCCCACAACTGCTCCGGATTCATTTCACCCAGACCCTTGTATCGTTGCACATTCAGGCCCTTACGCGCCTCTTCAAACAACCAGTTCTTTACATCCGCAATATCACTCACCGGCTGGGTTTTTTCACCGCGCTGGATATAGGCCCCTTCGGCAAACAGGCCATCCACTTTCTCGAACAGATTAGCCATTAGCTGGTATTCCGGCCCTTCAAAGAACTCTGCATTGAAACAGGTTAGATGATCCAGGCCATGCACCACCTTGGTAATTTCCAGCTGCGGGTAGGCTGCATCATCCAGCAAACGCACCTCGGCACTGTACTCAACCCCGGAAGGCTTTGAATTATTCAATAAAATCAATAACTTATCTATATACTCACGGGTTTTATCGATATTTTTCAGATCTTCCACCGCGAGCACCGGCATATTGGGAATCTGTGACAGTATATCGATATCGTAGCGGCGGGAGAGACGGGTAATAACGCTTTGCACTGAAATATAGGATTTCACCAGTTCTTCCAGCGCGCTTTCTGACACGGGTGGGGTATCTTTCTGTACATACAGCTGGGCATTGGCCAGTGATAGCTGTAATAAGTAGCTGGTTAATTCCGCATCATCCTTCACGTAGCGTTCCTGTTTGCCTTTTTTCACCTTGTACAAAGGTGGCTGGGCAATATAAATATAACCCCGTTCTATCAGCTCCGGTACCTGGCGGTAGAAAAAGGTCAGTAACAGGGTACGGATGTGTGAGCCGTCGACATCGGCGTCGGTCATAATAATCACGCGGTGATAACGCATTTTATCCGGGTTATAGTCATCCTTGCCGATTCCGCAGCCCAGTGCGGTTATCAGGGTACCCACCTCGGCAGAACCCAGCATCTTGTCAAAGCGGGCTTTTTCAACATTGAGAATTTTACCCTTGAGGGGAAGTATCGCCTGGGTTTTACGGTCACGGCCCTGTTTAGCCGAACCACCCGCTGAATCACCCTCCACCAGGTAGAGTTCGGACAGGGCCGGATCTTTTTCCTGGCAATCCGCCAGTTTACCCGGCAGGCCTGCGATATCCAGTGCACCCTTGCGCCGTGTCATCTCACGGGCTTTACGGGCTGCTTCACGGGCGCGGGCGGCTTCTACAATTTTTGCCGTAATGGCACGGACATCCGCAGGGTTTTCAATCAGAAATTCCTGGAATTTCTCACTCATGACCTGTTCTACAGCGGTTTTAACCTCGGATGAAACCAGCTTGTCCTTGGTCTGTGAGGAGAATTTTGGATCCGGCACCTTAACCGACAGCACTGCAGTCAGGCCTTCACGGGCATCATCACCGGTGGTGCTGACCTTGTTCTTTTTAGCCACCCCTTCCTTTTCCATATACTGGTTAAGGCTACGGGTAAGCGCACCACGGAAACCCGCCAGATGGGTACCCCCATCACGCTGCGGGATATTATTGGTAAAGCAGAAGATATTTTCCTGGTAGGAGTCATTCCACTGCATGGAAATTTCTACGCCTATGCCGTCTTTTTCCGCCTGGAAGTGCAGTACTTTTTCATGCAGGGGCGTCTTGTTTTTATTCAGGTGTTCTACAAAAGCGCTGATACCACCCTGGTATTCAAATACATCCTGTTTGTCATTGCGCTTGTCGGTCAGCACAATGCGTACACCGGAATTCAGAAATGACAGCTCGCGCAGGCGTTTTGCCAGTATGTCGTAATGGTATTCGATATTGCTGAATGTGGATTCCGATGCCCAGAATCGCAGTTCGGTACCCGTGGTTGTGGTATCACCCACCACCTTCATCGGGCTCACTGCTTCACCGTGGGAATATTCCTGCTGGTGAATCTTGCCATCACGGTGGATAGTGAGTTTCAGCTTGTCTGACAGAGCATTCACCACAGACACGCCCACACCGTGCAGACCACCGGATACCTTGTAGGAGTTATCGTCAAACTTACCGCCGGCGTGCAGTACCGTCATAATAACTTCTGCGGCGGACACACCTTCTTCTTCATGGATATCCACGGGGATGCCGCGGCCATTGTCGCTGACGGATACGGAGAGATCATTATGAATCTGTACATTGATTTCTGTACAGTGCCCGGCCAGTGCTTCATCAATTGAGTTATCTACAACTTCAAACACCATATGGTGCAGGCCGGTACCATCATCCGTATTACCAATGTACATACCCGGGCGTTTTCTAACCGCCTCCAGACCTTTTAAAACCTTGATACTCTTTGAATCGTAAGCGTTGGCTTCGCTCATATAAATCCCCTGAAAAATGAACGATTTATTATAACTTAAAACCTGCCCTGATAGGTGATTTAAAGCGGCTTTTTATCACTCACCAGTGGCTGTTTGCAGACTTATTTTACCCTGTTCCACGTGGAACACTTTATAACGTGACCAGCCACTGCAGTCGATCTGGTGAGCCTCAATCGCACTGATCACCAGCTGGATATTCAGGCCCGATAGAATCTGCATAATCTTGTTCTGGTTCAGCTGATCCAGCTCCGCAGGCAGATCATCGTACAGCAGGATACAGGGTGTATCTGAAGTCTGACTGAACACACTCAGCTGGGCTATTTTCAGTAAAGCCACCAGTGCCTTCTGCTGGCCTCGTGAAATAGAGGTTTGTGCCGACAGGCCATTGACCAGTATGCGGATATCTGCCCGATGGGGTCCGGACTGGGTAAACCCCTTTTCCCTTTCCTTTTCCAGATGGCGTTGTAGATACTCATCGTACTCGATATCCGCAGGCCAGCCCCGCTTATACTGCAACTCGATCACAAAGCCAGGGAACAACTGGGCAGAGAGTTGTTCTATAACAGGCTGGAGCTTCTGCAGGTAACGCAGGCGCAGCTGTTCAATTTGCTGGGCGCTGCTCACCAGCTCATTATTCCACAGGTTACACAATCTGGCAGGCTGGGAAGAGCGTAGTGCCGCATTGCGTTGACTCAGCGCAGTTTTGTAGCTTTTCCAGTGATTAATGAATTGATGTTCCACGTGGAACACACCCCAGTCCATAAACTGGCGGCGAAACTCCGGGCCTGCGGAGATCAGCTGGTGACTGTCCGGGTGTAACACCAGCACGGGTAACAGGCTGGCCAGTTCTGACATGCGTTTGAGGGGTTGCTTATTAACCCGTATAAGTTGCTGATCCGCCTGACGTTCAATACCGATACGCTGTTGTTGATCTGTGTGGGGATGCTGGAGCTGGGCAATCAGACGGAACCAGGGCTGGTCTAGCTGTATGAGCTGGCGACTGTTGGTACTGCGAAAGGAGCGACCATAACTCAGGTAGAAAATGGCCTCGAGTAAACTGGTTTTTCCCGCTGCATTTTCACCGGTAATGATATTCAGGCCTTCATCCAGCTCGAGGGTGGCTGAATGAAGGTTTCTGAAATGACTGATTTCAAGCCTTTGTAGGCTCATAGCAAAAGAATATTGATGCCCGCCGACTACAGACGCATGGGCATAATGACGTATCTGGCTTCAGCTTCGTCCGGGAACACCAACAGGCAGCTGCTGTTCGCATCCTTGATAAAGCCCTGTACGGTTTCCTGGTTCGAGGTATTCAACACATCAATCATGTAATTCACATTGATGCCCATTTCAATTGGCTGGCCATCGTAGTGGATTTCAATCTCCACATCTGCCTGCTCCTGGTCTGGATTCTGTGCCTGCAGTTTAAGCAGGTTGTTTTCCATAATCATGCGAATACCGCGGTATTTCTCGTTTGACAGAATAGAAGCCCGCACCAGTGCCTGCTTCATGGCTTCGCGGTTAACCACCATATTGTTACCGGAATCCTCTGGCATTACACGTTTGTAGTCAGGGAAACGCCCGTCAATCAACTTGGAGGTAAATCGCTGATTGGCGAGAATGCACTGGATATGGTTATTCCCCAGGATAATCTTGACCGGCTCATCACTGTCGGATAGCAGTCGCTGCAACTCGCTCACGCCTTTACGGGGAATAATCACCTGCTTGTTATCCGCCAGATCCGCATCAATGCTTTTTTCACAGAATGACAGGCGATGCCCATCGGTGGCTACCGCACGTAATACGCCACTGGCTACTTCCAGCATCAGGCCATTGAGGTAATAACGCACATCCTGTTGTGCCATGGCAAAGGAGGTGCGATCAATCAGTGTTTTTAGCAGCGACTGGGGCACGCTGAATTCATACACACTGCTGATTTCATCCAGTGCTGGAAAATCCGCGGCGGGCAGGGTGGCCAGGCTGAAACGGCTGCGTCCCGACTGAACAATGGCTTTATCACCGTTTACATCAATGCTGAGTTCGGCATCGGCGGGCAGAGCCTTACAGATATCCAGCAGCTTTTTAGCTGGAAGGGTAATTTCACCTGTTTCGTCCATCATCTGGTTGAGCGTGGAAACCAGCTCAATTTCGAGATCGGTTGCCGTGAGGGTAATGTGATTGTCCTGGGTTTTGATCAACACATTGGCCAGAGCCGGTAATGTCTGCCTTTTTTCAACAGCACCTATGACCTGTTGAAGTGAATTTAAGAGATCATCCCGCTGGATTTTTATTTTCATTGATGTTCCTAATAATTATATATATGTATATATTTAGTAATAGTTATTAAGCCCGCCCGATTCTGTGGATAACTTAATAATATCTAATATTTTCAATAGCTTATAGTATGTTTTATGGCTCTAACAACACTTGGATTAACACCCCTTAAGCTGTAGACAGATTGTGGATAACTTTCGGCCTGTGGTTTATCCACCTAAACATACAGAGTTTATCCACAGCTTGTTAGCGACCCTGTTTTTCCCCTAATTGCTCAAAATACGCAACAGGTTCATATAATCCTCATCGATTTTCGAGTCAGATTCTCTTAGTTCTGCAATCTTACGGCAACCATGCAATACCGTGGTATGGTCTCGTCCACCAAATGCACTGCCGATTTCAGGCAGGCTGTGGTTGGTCAGCTCCTTGGACAGGGCCATAGCGACCTGGCGTGGCCGGGTAATCGAGCGACTGCGGCTATTGGAATGCAGATCGGAAATCCGAATCTTGAAATATTCCGCCACGGTTTTCTGAATATTCTCAATCGTAACCAGTCGGTCATGCAGTGCAATCAGGTCGCGCAGGGTGTCCTTGGCAAACTCCAGGTTGATCGGCTTACCGGTAAATTTGGCGGTGGCCATAATGCGGCGCAGCGAGCCTTCCAGTTCACGAATATTGGAGCGGATGCGCTTGGCAACAAAAAACGCCACCTCATTGGGCAGGTCGATACCGAACTCTTCTGCCTTTTTGTGCAGAATGGCAACCCGGGTTTCCAGCTCCGGTGGCTCGATACACACCGGTAAACCCCATCCAAAGCGGGATTTCAGCCGCTCTTCGAGGCCGTCGATTTCCTTGGGGTAGCGATCGCAGGTAAGAATAATCTGTCTGCCGCCTTCCAGCAATGCATTGAAGGTGTGGAAAAATTCTTCCTGGGAGCGTTCCTTGCCGGCAAAAAACTGGATATCGTCGATTAGCAGCACATCGAGTGAGCGATAGAACTGTTTGAATTCGTCGATGGTATTGTGTTGCAGCGCCTTGATCATATGCGAAACAAAGCGTTCGGAATGCAGATAGACAATGCGCGCCGATGGATTGTTATGCAGGATCTGGTTGCCCACCGCATGCATCAGGTGGGTTTTACCAAGACCCACGCCACCATAGAGAAATAACGGGTTATAGGACCCAGCCGGGTTCTCCACTACCTGCAATGAGGCGGCCTTGGCCAGCTGATTACTTTTGCCTTCAACGAAATTATCGAAGGTATGCCCCGTGTTGAGGTGATGTTCCAGCAGCTCGTTCCTGGGCGGCTGGGAAATAGATGGCGGGGCGGAAGCCATTGGTGCGGAGGGACGAATCGGTACAGCTGATGCAGTGGGCTCGGCGGGTCTGGCTTTTTTACTGCCAATATCCAGCTTTACAGAAATGTCTCTATTTGTGTCGATCTGCTGACATATTGTGGTTATTTGCTGCAAAAAGTGCTGTTTAACCCAGTCTTTAACGAAACTATTCGGGGCGAAAAGGTACAGCTGGTCATTCGATTCCTCGGTTTGCAAAGGTCGAATCCAGGTGTTGAGTTGCTGGTCAGAAAGCTCCTGTTCAAGGCGCTGTAAACACTGATCCCACAAAGCTGTCGACACGAATTAATCCCCAGTCCATCTTTTAATAAAAATCAATACTGCGCAGACCAGCTCACCGCCTCTCAGAGTATTGAAACAGGCGGGTGATCAAAAAATCATTACAGGCAGTTTATTGCTGAAAGGTAATCGGCGATTTTAACCCGCAACGCATGCGCGGGAAACCACTATTGAGCCAATTGATGCCAAACGGAGACAGAGTAGCAAAGTCCGGCGCCAAGCCCAATCATTATTAGGGGGCCAGTGGCTCGGGATCGTGAATATAAGCCCTGAATTTATGCTGGATACGGCCATTTACCCGCCCGCGGTCGAAGGCGCCTAAATAAATGCGCTGGATGTGGGTAAAAATCAGTCAATAGCCTTTGACTAAGGGTTGTGCTGCGATTAGAATACATGGCCGTTTTTTCAAGATAATTTTAAGGTCTACACCCATGAAAAGAACCTTTCAACCTAGCCGTATCAAGCGCGCTCGTACCCATGGTTTCCGCGCTCGCAGTGCAACTGTTGGTGGCCGCAAAGTATTAAAAGCACGTCGTGCCAAAGGCAGAGCACGTCTGTCTGCATAATATTGACATTCGCTGTGCTTTTACATGATAGATAACGGGGCATGTTCAGGATTCAGCTTTCCTGAACATGCCCGGTTGCTTAAGCCAGCGGAATTTAGTCGGGTATTTAAACAGCCGATACGTTCATCCGATCGGCTGTTTACAATTCTGGCGGTTAATAATGAGCTGGAGTGCGCGCGACTAGGCCTGGCTATATCCAAGAAGCACGCAAAGCGTGCAGTGGATAGAAACCGCATCAAACGCCTGGTACGGGAAAGCTTTCGCCTGACCAGGCCTGGCTTGCCCGCTATAGACCTGGTGGTGATGGCCAAACCGGCCACCAAAGATGCGGAAAACCAGCAAATATTGCAGTCCTTGCAGACACACTGGAACAGGTTACAGAAACAATGCGCAAAATCCTTATCGGAATAATACGCATCTACCAGTATGCTATCAGCCCTTATTTACCGCCACATTGCCGCTATACCCCGAGCTGTTCCAGCTATGCAGTTGAAGCACTGGGGCGATTTGGTATATTTCGGGGTGGCTGGATGGCGTTAAAGCGCATATCGCGTTGTCACCCCTGGCACGAGGGTGGTTACGACCCATTACCCGAATCGGATCATCATAAAACTGACTGTAAACACCATCACTAAACGAAAGTAACCGGATAAGAAGCCCATCACCATGGAAAACCAACGCCCTCTGCTTTACCTCGCCTTCTTTTTTACCCTGTTTTTACTTTATCAGGAATGGCAAAAGGCATATGGCCCACAGCCAGTGCAGCAGACGGTGAGTGCAGAGCAGGCGCGAACCACGGTGAGCGATGCAGAAATTTCAGCCCTGCCACCGGCGGATGTACCGCAGACCCAGGGCGGGGAGCTGCCGGTTGCCGATGCGGTAAATCGCCAACAGGCGGTGCATGTGGTAACCGATGTACTGGATCTGTATATCGACACCCAGGGCGGCACCATCTATCAACTGGACTTACGCAAATACCAGAAAAGTGCCGATGAAATGGATAAACCGTTTCGCCTGTTTTCTACCCAGGAAAGTCAGTACCACACAGCACAGTCTGGTCTGGTTTCATCGGCCCATGCTGCACCCAACCATAAAGATATCTACAGTGCTGCACGAACGGAATACCGTTTACAGGAAGGCACCGACACATTACAGGTTGAGCTGAACTGGAATAATGAAGGGGTTAATGTACGTAAAATCTACACCTTCAAGCGCGACAGTTATGTGATTGATGTGGAGCACATTGTTGAAGCAGATAACTGGACCGGTTCGGAATACCGTCAGCTGGTGCGTTCACAGCAAAGCCGAGATTCGTTTATGATTCCAACCTATGTGGGTGGGGTGGTTTATAACGACGAAATCAAATATGAAAAAATGGATTTTGATGATATCAGTCAGGAAACTTTCAAGTCGGATATGACCGGTGGCTGGGTTGCCATGATCGAGCACTATTTTCTCTCCGCCTGGGTACCGGATCAGCAGCAGAGTAATTTTACCTACAGTTCTCACCCAACCAGCAACCGTTATATCCTGGGTATGCGCTCACCGGCACTCGTCGCCAGCAGTGATCAGCCTGCGCAGTTTAAAAGCCAGCTGGTGGTGGGGCCGAAGTTACAGGATCGTCTGAAAGAAATTGCGCCGGGTCTCGAACTGACGGTTGACTACGGCATACTGACCATTCTCTCCAAACCACTCTTCTGGTTGCTGCAGTTTTTCCATAACCTGTTTGATAACTGGGGCTGGGCGATTATTTTCCTCACCATTACGGTTAAGGCCGTGTTTTATAAACTGTCGGAAGTGGGTTATAAATCCATGGCCAGAATGCGCAAGATCACACCGCGTCTGCAGACCCTGAAAGAACGTTACGGTGATGACCGCCAGCGCATGTCCGCGGAAATGATGAAAATGTACAAGGAAGAAAAGATCAATCCGTTGGGTGGCTGTTTACCCATACTGATACAGATTCCGGTATTTATTGCGCTTTACTGGGTACTGCTGGAATCGGTTGAAATGCGCAATGCACCTTTTGCACTGTGGATTCAGAATTTGTCGGAGCAGGACCCCTACTTTATTCTGCCAATACTGATGGGCGCCACCATGTACATTCAGCAGAAACTGAACCCGGCACCGGTTGACCCCATGCAGCAGAAAATCTTCCAGTTTATGCCGATTGTATTTACGATTTTCTTCCTCTTCTTCCCCGCAGGGCTGGTACTCTACTGGGTGGTTAACAACACCCTGTCGATTGCACAGCAATGGGTTATTACCAAACGCATTGAAGCGGGTAAATAAACCGCTTCAATATGGCCACGGTGCTAACCTGGCCGTTCACACATGAGCAAATATCAAACCGACACTATAGCCGCCATTGCCACCGCCCCCGGGCGGGGCGGGGTTGGCATAGTGCGTGTCTCCGGCCCGCAAAGCCGACAGATTGCCGAGCAGATTCTGCAACAGCCACCGCGGGTTCGCCGCGCCGATTATCTATCCTTTGTGGATAAGGATAAACAGGTTATCGACAGCGGCATTGCGCTGTTTTTCCAGAAACCCAATTCCTTTACCGGCGAAGATATCCTCGAACTGCAGGCCCATGGCGGGCCGGTGGTGCTGGATATGTTATTGCAGCGTGTGCTGGAATTAGGTGCGCGACCGGCCAGAGCCGGTGAGTTCAGCGAGCAGGCGTTTCTCAATGACAAAATGGATCTGGCTCAGGCGGAAGCGGTGGCGGATCTAATTGAAGCCGAATCCGCCGAGGCCGCCAGGGCCGCGGTGCGTTCCATGCAGGGGGTGTTTTCACAGAACATTCACGCGCTGGTAGAACAGTTAATTGAATTGCGACTGTATGTGGAAGCCTCGCTGGATTTTCCCGAAGAAGAAATCGATTTTCTCAGCGACGGCAAAGTGGCCGCCAAACTCGCCAGCATAGAACAGGCGCTGCAAAAGGTATTCAGTTCAGCGCAGCAGGGTTGCCTGTTACGCGAAGGCATGACCCTGGTTATCGCCGGCCGACCCAATGCGGGAAAATCCAGCCTGCTGAATAAACTGGCGGGGCGGGATTCCGCCATTGTCACCGATATTCCCGGCACCACTCGCGATGTATTACGGGAACACATCCAGATTGATGGCCTGCCATTGCATGTGATTGATACCGCCGGCCTGCGCGACAGTGAAGACCCGGTAGAACAGGAAGGGATTCGCCGCGCCTGGCAGGCCATCGAACAGGCCGATCGCATTGTATTGCTGATAGACGATAATAATCGCCAGCAGGATCACCTGGAAATAGAAGCGCAATTACCCGCACACATCGGTGTGACCCGGGTGTTTAATAAAATTGACCTGTCAGGACGTGCTGCGGAAATTATTGTAACGGAAAAAGAAACCGATATTGCACTCAGCGCAAAAACCGGCGAAGGCATGGAACTGCTCACCCGGCACCTGAAACAGTGCATGGGTTATGAGCAACGCAATGAAGGCAGTTTTATGGCACGGCGCCGACACATCGAAGCATTGCAACAGGCGGAACAGCATCTGCAGGTCGCGCGTTATAATTTAACTGAATTGCATGCCGGTGAGCTGATGGCCGAAGAACTGCGCATGGCACAACAACAGCTGAATGAAATCACCGGTGAGTTTACTTCCGATGATTTACTGGGGCGGATTTTTTCCAGTTTCTGTATTGGTAAATAGCTGACTCAGCGAATCAGGCAATCCGGTAATTGTCGCGGATAAATTCCATTACCTCGTTACGCTCACCCCTGAACACCACCCGGTGCTCTTTTTTGCTCAGCTGGAAATCGTACATCGGGTCATAGTAATCCACCAGCAGGCGTTCAATCCATTGCCGGTGCAATGAGCGATCATTCTGTTGCTGATGGTAAACCAGTGCATCATTGAGCAGTTTTTTAAATTCTGTATAGCGCACGCCACCCAGTCGCCGCTGAATTTTATCAAAGCAGTTATTCAGCTGTTCCGCCCAGATAGTAAAACCCTGCTGTTCACCATAATGTTGCTGGTGTTCTGCCAGTGCATCATCAATGTATTCCGCAAAGGTAATTTCCACTCGCTCTTCAATACTGGCCTGTAGTAATACCAGTGGTGCCTGCTTCATGCGCTCGAACAACACGTCCGGTATGCGACGTGAACCGATATTAGCGGCCTCGTCTTCCAGTAGCAGGTGGCTATGTTGTTTGTGGCGGTGTTTTAAAAACTCGATGGATAGCTGGTTTTCAATATCAATCTGCGCTGGCTGTGGCGTAACATGTTTACCAAACACCGAGCCACGATGATGAAACAGACCCTCCAGATCAATACAGCGATTCAGCTGATCCAGCAACAGGGTTTTGCCAATGCCAGTGCGTCCACCCAGCATAATGGGCTGGATGATTTCACAACTGGTTTCCAGCTGATCCAGTAGAAAACGACGCATCGCCTTGTAACCGCCTTTGACCCGCGGATAGACTTTACCGGTGCGTTCGTAAATCCACTGTTGTGAAATTTTTGAACGCATGCCACCGCGAAAACAATACAGAATACCTTCGGGGTGCTGCTTAAAAAACGCCTGCCAGTGATCAACCCGTGTATCTTTCGTCTCGCCCTGAACCAGTTGGTGGCCCAGGGCAATCGCTTCATCCTGGCCCAGGTCTTTATAGCGCACACCAATCTGTTCACGTTCCTGGTCGTTAATCAGCGGAAAGTTTTCCGCCCCGGGAAATGCACCCTGTGAGAACTCGATTGGTGCACGCACATCCAGCAGCGGGATATCATTAAGAAGCAGTGACAGATAGTCGTCGGTTTGTGGTAATTCCATAGTCATTATTTAATGCAAATTAGAGGGGTCTGGCTATCCGCTGCAGTAAGCTCGCCCAGCGGTGCTAACTGTAATGACAGTTCAGCGGCAAACTGGATAAACTGGGCTTCATGGTCCGCATCCACTGCCACCAGCAGGCCGCCGGAAGTTTGTGGATCACACAGAATCTGTTTCTGCAGCTCACTCATTTCACCCAGTTTGTGACCATAGCTGTCGAAGTTGCGTTGCGCACCACCGGGCGAGCAGCCCAGTGACAGGTAGTGTTCAATTTCCGGCAGTTTGGGCACTGCATCAAAATCAACCAATGACTTAAGCTGGCTGCCTTCACACATTTCCGACAGGTGGCCCATTAAACCGAAGCCGGTGACATCGGTCATGGCATGTACATAGGGTAACTCGGCAAAGGATGCACCTGCCACATTCAGCTGGCACATGGTGAGTGGGGCAATGCGCGCGTGCTCAGGCTTGAGCAGTTTCTTTTTCTGCGCCGTGGTGAGTATGCCAATACCCAGCGGTTTGGTGAGAAACAGGCGGTCACCCGCGCGCGCGGTATCATTGCGTTTGAGTTGACGATTATCCACCTGGCCGGTGACCGCCAGGCCAAAAATAGGTTCCGGTGCGTCAATCGAATGGCCGCCGGCCAGGGGTATGCCCGCCAGACGACAGGCATGGCGACCACCCTCGATCACCTGCGATGCGACATCGGCACCGAGTTTACTGATCGGCCAGCCGAAAATCGCAATCGCCATCAGCGGTTTACCACCCATGGCATAGATATCACTGATAGCATTGGTGGCGGCAATCTGGCCGAACTCGAATGGATCGTCGACAATGGGCATAAAAAAATCGGTGGTGCTGATAACCGACTGGCCATTACCCAGGTCATATACCGCGGCGTCATCACGGCTGTCATTACCCACCAGCAGGCGGGGGTCGGTAAAGGGTGCGGAGCTAGTTTTCAGGATATCATCGAGGAGGGCGGGCGCAATTTTACAGCCGCAACCAGCCCCGTGACTGTATTCAGTGAGTTTGATCTGTGACATATTAGTTAGCGTTCAATAGGCTAAAAGAGCCGCTAGTATACGCTGTTTTTGCGTTTAATTCGCCGTTGTACGGCCCTGATCGTTTATATTTAAGTACAAGATATACATGGAAAAGCGGGAATGAAAGCGCAGTTCAGAAGCGCAAATTTGAGTGACGTGCCACAGATACTCGAGCTGGTGCAATCAGCCTACCGGGGCGATAGCAGTCGACAGGGCTGGACCACCGAGGCCGACCTGCTCGACGGGGGTCGGACCTTTACCGATGAGGTGAGCAGCATTATTCGAGCCGCCGACAATAAAATTATTCTGCTGGAAACGGACGGCCGGCTGCGTGCTTCGGTACATATAAAGAAACAGGCACAGGGCCTGGCTTATCTGGGCATGTTTGCGGTGTCACCCGAGCAACAAAATCAGGGTCTGGGTAAACGCCTGTTGCAGTATGCGGAAGCGGCCGCGGTAGCTGACTGGCAATGTCAGCGCATGGAGATAACGGTGATTCACCAACGCCAGGAACTGATTGCCTGGTACCAACGGCGTGGTTACAAACTGAGCGGCGAGCAGCGGCAATTTCCCTATGGTGACACACGCTATGGTATTCCGAAACGACAGGACCTTATACTGGACGTATTAACTAAATCGATATGAAATAGTAAATTTTCGATGGATACGGAAAGGGCTGCTATGAGCTATGACGGCTTAAAAATGACTCAATTTGATCAGCAGGCATGGGTTTAGCAAAGAAGAATCCCTGTATTTCCGGGCAGCCAGCTTCGAGCAGGAAATCAATTTGCTGCTGGTTTTCAACGCCCTCTGCGATAACGTCGAGTTTCATACTTTTGGTTAAGGCAATAATCGCGCGTACGATGGCTACATCCTCATCATCGTGGGGCAGTTCATTGATAAAGGCGCTGTCAATTTTTAATTTATCAACAGGTAGGCGTTTAAGATAGGTCAGCGAGGAATAACCTGTGCCGAAATCATCAACGGCAATTTCTATACCGAGCATGCTCAGTTCCTTCAAAAGAGAAATTGATTTTTCAGGGTTTTTCATTATCTGGCTTTCAGTGATTTCGAAGGTAATCCATTCAGGTCTACATTGACTCTGATGCAGACAATTTTTAACGAACTCAAGAAGATCCTTTTTTTCAAGCTGTTTGGTTGCCATGTTCAATGAAAGACGACCAGTTTCTATGCCTGAACGACGCCATTGACTGACCTGCTGAATGGCGTTTTGCATGACCCAACGATCAAGTTCAACGATTAAACCAGTATTTTCAGCGACAGGTATAAATTTGGAGGGAGAAATCATGCCCATTTCGGGGTGATTCCAGCGAAGTAAAGCTTCCATGCCGGTAATTTTATGCTGACTGGAATCATACTGTGGCTGGTAATAAATAATAAATTGATGTTGTGCAAATGCTCGACGTAAATTCGCATCCATCATCACATGTTCAAATGCGCGCTCGGTCATGTCATGTGTATAGAACTCGAAGCTGTTGCGGCCAGCATCCTTGGCTTTATACATGGCCGCATCGGCGTTCTTAATCAGTGTCTCTGATGTTTCACCATCATCCGGATAAATACTGATGCCGACACTACAGGTCGCATAGAGCAAATCACCATTAATATGCATTGGTTGTTGCAGAATGGAAAATAGTTTTTGTATTGTCTGGTTGATTGAATGAGCATCGTTAAAACCACTAACAATCAAGGTAAACTCGTCACCACCTAAGCGGGCTATAGAATCTGTCTCACGTATGCCAGCACTTAATCTCTCAGCTATATTCATAAGTACCTGGTCACCCGTGTCATGTCCGAGAGAGTCGTTTATTTGCTTGAAATTATCCAGGTCAAGAAATAGAACCGCCAGCATTGTCTGATTACGTTTTGCCAGCTTTAAGGCTTGATCAAGTCGGTCAATGAAAAGGCTGCGGTTCGGTAATGTGGTAAGCGCGTCGTGATAAGCCTGATATTCAAGCTCTTTCTCAATCTGTTTACGTTTTTGAATTTCTAAAGAAAGAGAAACGGTATTTGCAATGGCAGAGGCAAATTCCTGCTCCTGTGAAGTCCAGGTATGGATGGAGTGGGTGGATTCATGACAGACTACACCAACCACTTCACCTGCATAATAAATTGGTGCGTCCAGCATTGAGTAAATATTATTAGGTATCAGGTAGGGCGTGGTAAATTCATTGGTTCTTACATCCTCTCGGGCATTATTCACGACTATCATTTTGCCAGATCTAAGGGCATTAAAGTAATTTGGGAAGTCCTTTTTAAAAAGCCTTGAGCCTTTCTCATGCCCTGAGTTTTTTATATACATGTTTTGACAATGTATTTCAGTGTAATCATCATTATAAAGCCATATACTGACCCTTGAGATATCCAGCGTATTAGCAGATATTTCAGTTGCACGTTTGAATGCCTGTTCAATATTTTCATAGTCAACGCGTGACCATTCAAACAGGGCTTCCTGATAACGTTCAATTTTGGCTAGTCTTTCAAGCTCAATTAACTCATTCTGCTTTATTTGTGTTATATCAAGAATAGTGCCGACCAGTAGCGACTTGTGATCGTCAGGGAGTTTATGGATGTCACCAACCTGTCTGATATAGCGTATAGAGCCGTCCTTTCTGGCAATCCTGTGCTCAATTTCGAATGAGGTTGATGTTTGAATGCTTTGCATAATGGCGGATCTAACTTTGTCCTGTTCATTGTCTGGTATGTAGCTGATCATTGTTTCTAAATCAGGATCAATACTATCCGGTGACTCGCCAAGAATGCGATAGACTTCATCTGACCAGGTAACCAGATTGCTATCATAGTTGAATTCCCAGTTTCCAAGATGCGCTATTTCCTGTGCTGTTGTTAGTTTGTCTTTTATCTGCTTAAGTTTTAATGCCTGGGTTTCAAGTTTGCGTGATGTAATTTCGATTTTTTTATTTTTACGAGAAATGAACAGAATGAATGCAGCCATAAGTAATATCACAAGGAGTGTGAGAACGACGATTGATCCTATGACGATATTACGATAGCGCTGATAAAGGCTTGGTGGCTTATTTAATATTTCAGCAGTAGATACTATGGAATCGGGTAATGTTATATTTTTTTTATTTAGTTCATTGTAGTCAAAAATGTATTCATTAGGACTGTTTTTTATAGATGGAATTGAGTTTATTGGTGTGCCCTGTTGATACATTAAAACCAGTTCGGCAGCAGCTCTGCCCTGACGCCTGCCACTGGTAACATATCCACCGAGAACGCCTTTTAGTAAATAACTGTCCTCCATGGTAATAATAATGCTTTGAGGATCTTTTATAGTGCTTACGACTTGAGCGAGTGTCTGGTTCTGACCAGCTGAATCAGAAACTCCACCAATTGTTGTGAGGATCAAATATTTTATATGACGAGATTCCAGTTCTTCAGCTATTTTTTCAATCTGGTTGCTCTGTATGTAGTCTGCTTTGATTTCCGGGTGTGATTTTAGTTGCTCCGAGAGCTCGAGTTTTATCGACCTGTCAGTTCTCGAATCATCACCCAGGACAGTAACCTCATGAAGATTGCTGTCTATACACTTTAGTAACCGCAAATTGGGTGATATTTCTTTCTTCTCGAAGACACCTGTCATTTTATCTGTATTGGGATTCTCCAGAATGGAAAAATCATTAACGCCAGAAAAGATAACCGGTACAGAAGGGAAGACGTCGATCAGATGGTGTATTGAAAATTGTGCGGCATTATCATCGGTAACGTAGATAATGTCTGGCGTATAGCCTGAATATTTGTCTTTTAGATAGCTTGTAAATTTATGGGCATATTGTGAATCATAGTCTTTTCTTTTTGTATCCAGATGCTCAGTAACGAAAACTGCGGGCTTTGTTGAGCTTGCATTGTAGGTTTCGACGAAGGCCTCATGTTGTGATTTTGTCCATGGATATTCCTGGCTGTAAGAGTGCAGTATGAATATTTTGAACTGATCGTTTGCACAGGCGATGCTATTAATAACAAAGGTCGAAATAATCAGTAGTAGAAATCTGAGATAGGTCATATTTAAGGCTATTTACGATACGTCTGTTTATTTCTGTAACCACGGCAGGACATGGTTTTATTATAGGTGAGATATAGCAAATAAGCGCCTGTTTGCCGTGTGTCGATGTCGTTGTGATAAATGGCCCGGGCTATGGTACTGTTTGTGAGCTCGCCTTTGCATGCGCTATAAGCATAAATATAACAATAGCGAATTCTGACATTGTATTTATTTTCAACGACTTAGGCCTACCAAAAGCGCGGCAGTAGCTATGCCAGGAGTAGTGGCCAGAGGTGGTGGATATTGTCAGGGACCGCCGACTGAACAGGCTGGCTGATGTGTCCGCTGAAATGTCACATGAGTTGGCTATACTTGAATGCAACTAAACGATTAAAAGAGGCTCTGCGCCTCTTTTTTTATCCACAGGATGTGTGTTTTTTGCGAGAGGCAGGACGCCGGTAGCGAAGATTGAGTAATGGGGAAGCTAGTCAGCATGATGTTATTTAGATTGTTTTCAAAAGTTGCTTTACTGGGGTATTGCCTGCTCTGTTTAAACCCGCTCTATGCGGTTGATCTGGGCTCATTCGGCGAGCGTATTTTCCAGTTTCAGGAAAAACTGGCGAATGATGGCAACCGACTGGCGCAATACAAGCTGGGCACATTATACGAGTTTGGCGTGTCTGTGCCACCAGATCAGGAGCAGGCCAGGCAGTGGTATCAACAATCCGCCAGCCAGGGCTACCAGCCGGCGATTGATCGGTTGACCTATCTCGAAGTTAGACAGAATGGCTATGATGAGAAACTGCACAGGGAATGGTTCGAGCGGGTGTTGAGTCAGGCCGAAGCCTATGAAGCGGATTCACTGATTCTGCTTGGGCAGATGAATCGCCATGGAATTGTAGTGGAAAAAAATATCAATATGGCAGTCAATCTTCTGCAACAGGCCAGTTCTCAGGGCCATACGGAAGTGGACTCACAAATTGATGAGCTGAAACGGGAAATCTATGCAAATCAGCAGCGTATCAAGGCCCGCCAGCAACAGGAAGCGGCAAAGGCAAAACCGGTAGCGCCGCCCAGGCCTAAAGCCGCGCCCGCGAAAGTTGTGGAGCAACCCGCAGAGGCCGAACCCACAAAGGATGAAATGGAAGCCAGGCGTCGTCGCTATGAAGAAGCCATGCGCGAGTTGTACAAGGAAGAACTGTTGCTGCAACAGCAACAGGAATGGGCAGAATCAATACCGCCGGTGGAATAAACTGACGCCATGATCGCTTGAGAATGAGCCCTTAGCCGCCAGTCGTATAATCGGTTGGCGGGTCTCAGAGGCTACGCTATGGTTTTAACAGCCGCTTTAAAAACACCTTCATTTCCTTGGACGCCTGTATATCACCCTTCTGTTCGGCTATCGCGATACCTTTTTCGTAGGTGCTGATGGCCTGCGTGGTCTGCTGGCACTCACTGTAGGCCTTGCCCAGTAATTTATAGGCCGCGGAATGCTGCGGCTCGAATTCCAGCGCTTTTAACAGGTGTTCCACCGCCTGCTCGGCCTGACCGTCTTTTAGCAGTGCCTGGGCAAGACCATAGCGTAGCAGCAGATTGTCCTGACCCTGGTTCAGCATGTTTTGTAAGGCTTCAATATTCATAATCAATAGATATAGGGTCTGGTGTTAAAACACAAGCCCACAAACAACAGGGAATAGCCACATAATCTTCCCGCACGGCATCGTCAGTGCGTGTGGTCATGCTAAGATAACCTGCTTGTCATGAGAGCTGGATTTATGCGTCACCTGTTTTTTGTATTAGGCTGGATTTTCTTTCTGCTGGGTTTTATCGGTGTATTTCTACCGGTGATGCCCACCACGCCGTTTATGCTGCTGGCCCTGTGGGCCTTTGCCCGCAGCTCGGAGCGTTTTCATAACTGGCTCTACCATCACCCGGTGCTGGGCCCGCCCCTGCAGCAATGGCATCAGTACCGGGTGATTCCGCCGGTTGCGAAAATACTCTCGGTCAGTTTTATGAGCATCAGCGTGATTTCGATTACGTTTTTTTCACCCCTGGACAGCCGGCTGAAGTGGCTGATTGGGATCAGCATGTTTCTGGTGGCGATTTATATCCTGACCCGGCGATCACGCCCGCCACAGACGGCGGATAAACACACCGCGAAACAGGAATAAATCCCGTGGAAACCCTGTCGAGTTTTTCCGTCATGCAATTGCTGGCGACAGCGCTGGTATTTATCTGGACCGGCTTCGTGCGCAGTGGTCTGGGATTCGGGGGCGCGGCACTGGGTTTGCCACTGATGCTGTTTGTCTACGACCAGCCGCTTTACTGGCTACCGATGATCGGTATTCACCTGCTGTTTTTCTCGGCACTCACCTTGCGCACCCGCATCCAGCAGATTGATCTCGCCTATCTGAAAAAGTCACTGGTGGTGATTATTCCTTTTACCCTGGTGGGCGTGTTCGGCCTGATACAGCTGCCCACCGACTGGCTGCTGATTTTTATCTACAGCATCACCCTGTTTTACGCGGTGCTGTGGTTGCTGGGCCTGAGCCTGCGCAGCCAGAATATCTGGGTAGACCGCTTCCTGCTAAGCATCGGCGGATATGTTGCCGGCACCTCACTTACCGGCGCACCCTTGATGGTGGCGGTGTATATGCGCAATGTGCGCGCCGAGTTGCTGAGAAACACGCTGTTTGTGCTGTGGTTTATCCTGGTGAGTATCAAAATGAGCGCCTTTGTCGCGCTGGGTGTTGCGCTCAACTGGCTGGATGCGCTGTTACTGATTCCGGTGGCGGCGATTGGCCACTACCTGGGGCTTAAAGCACACCAGGCCATTCTGCAAAATGACCAGCTGTTCAAGCGGCTGACCGGCGGCGTGCTGCTATTAATCAGTGCGCTGGGGCTGCTCAGCCACCTGAGTATCAAATAATCCGCCAGGCGCATATAATTCAGCAGCATTTAACCATGCCAGGCGCCTGCAGTTTTGTTAAAATTGGCCAATTATTAACCAGCTCCCTTTAGCCCGAGCAAACCCGGTATAAACAGATGTTCTACGACGAAACCTATGATGTGATTGTGATTGGCGGTGGCCATGCCGGCACCGAAGCCGCGCTGGCGTCGGCACGCATGGGCGTCAAAACCCTGTTGCTGACACACAATATAGAAACCCTCGGGCAGATGAGCTGTAACCCGGCGATTGGTGGTATTGGCAAGGGCCACCTGGTGAAGGAAATTGACGCCATGGGCGGCATCATGGCGAAAGCCGCGGACAAGGGCGGCATCCAGTTTCGCATCCTCAACAGCAGCAAGGGCCCGGCCGTGCGCGCCACCCGCGCCCAGGCCGACCGCCAGCTGTACCGCCAGGCAGTGCGCAATGCACTGGAAAGCCAGCCCAGTTTATCCATCTTTCAGCAGGCGGTGGATGACCTGATTATCGAACAGGATCAGGTGGTGGGCGTGGTTACGCAGATGGGGGTGAAGTTTCGCTGCAAGGCGGCGGTGCTTACCGTGGGCACCTTCCTCGGTGGCCTGATCCATATTGGCCAGAGTAACCATTCCGGTGGCCGTGCCGGTGATCCGCCATCGATTGCGCTGTCAAAACGCCTGCGGGAAATGCCGTTCCGGGTGGACCGACTGAAAACCGGCACCCCGCCGCGCATCGACACCCGATCGATCGATTACTCCGGGCTGCAGGCGCAACCCGGCGATACGCCAACCCCGGTGTTCTCACTCACCGGTTCGGTGGAGGACCACCCGCAACAGATCGATTGCCATATTACCTACACCAATGCGCGCACCCATGAAATTATTCAGGGCGGGCTGGACCGCTCACCCATGTACTCCGGGGTGATTGAAGGCATAGGCCCGCGCTATTGCCCGTCGATTGAAGACAAGGTGGTGCGCTTTGCCGACAAGGATTCCCACCAGATTTTTATCGAGCCGGAAGGGCTCAACAGCTTCGAGATTTACCCCAATGGTATCTCCACCAGCCTGCCGTTTGATGTGCAGCTGGATCTGGTGCGCTCCATCAAGGGTTTTGAAAATGCCTTTATTACCCGCCCCGGTTATGCGATTGAGTATGACTTTTTTGACCCCCGTGACCTGAAGCCCAGCCTGGAAACCCGTTTTATCGGCGGGCTGTTTTTTGCCGGGCAGATCAATGGCACCACTGGCTATGAAGAGGCCGCGGCCCAGGGCCTGTTGGCGGCCACCAATGCTGCACTACAGGTGCAGGGCAAGGAAGCCTGGTCGCCACGCCGGGATCAGGCCTATATCGGTGTACTGGCAGATGACCTGATTACCAACGGCACCCAGGAGCCCTACCGCATGTTTACCTCCCGCGCCGAGTACCGGTTGATTCTGCGGGAAGACAATGCCGATCTACGCCTGTCGGAAGTGGCCAATCAGATGGGGCTGTTGAGTGAACAGCAATGGCGCGGTTTCTGTGAAAAACGTGAGGCGATCGAGCGTGAACAGCAGCGCCTTACTGATATGTGGGTGCAGCCCGCCTCCAATGCTGGCCAGGCGCTCACCGCGGTGCTGGATAAGCCGCTGAGCAAGGAAGCCCGCGCACTGGATCTGCTCAAGCGCCCGGAAATGGACTATGCAAAACTCACATCAGTGGCAGAGCTGGGTCCGCCGGTGGCCGATGCAAAAGTGGCGGAGCAGGTGGAGATCCAGGCCAAGTATGCCGGTTACCTGAGCCGCCAGCTGGATGAAATTGACAAGGCACGGCGCTACGAGGATAAAAAGATCCCCGAAGAAATCGCCTACGACCAGGTAAAAGGCCTGTCCAATGAAGTGCGGCAGAAGCTGATGGATCACCGTCCGGCCACCCTGGGGCAGGCGGGTCGCATCTCCGGCGTGACCCCGGCGGCGATCTCGCTGCTGATGGTGCATATCAAGAAAATATCCTGATGACGGTCACTGTACTGAAACAGAATCACATGCAGGCAGAACAGCGTCTCCAGCAGGGCATAGAACAACTTAAGCTGGATATCGACCAGGCCACACAGGCAAAGCTACTGGCGTATTTACAGCTGATGCTGAAATGGAACCGGGCCTATAACCTTACCGCAATCCGCGATCTGGACAGTATGGTGATTCGCCATCTGCTGGATAGCCTGAGCATTCTGCCCTATATTGATCAGTCGCCGGTACTGGATGTGGGCACGGGTGCCGGCCTGCCGGGCATCCCGCTGGCATTGTGCCTGCCGGATACCCGGTTTGTGCTGCTCGACAGCAATGGCAAGAAAACCCGTTTTCTGACCCAGGTAAAAATCGAGTTAGGCATTGAAAACGTTGAGATTATTCATAGCCGCATCGAGCAGTACCAGCCGGATATCCGCTTTCCGCTGATTACCTGCCGCGCCTTTGCCGCGTTAAATACTATATTAGATCTGACCCAACATCTGGTAACATCGGGTTCACGGGTGCTGGCAATGAAGGGCAGGGAAGAGATGCCCGCGCTGGCGGCGGGTTATACACAGCTGGCGCAGCATACGCTGCATGTGCCCTGGCTGAACGAAGAAAGACGCCTCATTGAAATAAAGCAAACCGAATAAAAGAAGTCTTCATGGCAAGAATTATCGCAGTAACCAATCAGAAAGGCGGTGTTGGTAAAACCACCACCTCGGTCAACCTGGCGGCATCGCTGGCACTCACCCGCAAGCGGGTGCTGCTGGTTGATCTCGACCCCCAGGGCAATGCCACCATGGGCAGCAGCGTGGACAAACATGCCCTGCAGAACAGTGTGCTGGATGTGCTGCTGGGGGATGAGCCGATCCAGAACTGCATCCAGAAGCCCGAGGAAATCGGTTACCACGTGTTACCCGGCAACAGTGACCTGACCGCTGCGGAAGTCGAATTGATGGATGCCCCGGCGCGTGAATCCCGTCTCAGGGATGCCTTGCAACAGGTCGCTGCCGATTATGACTTTATTATTGTCGACTGCCCGCCCTCGCTGAATATGCTCACGGTGAATGCACTGGTGTCCGCAAACGGTGTGCTGATTCCGATGCAGTGTGAATACTATGCGCTGGAGGGCCTGTCCTCGCTGGTGGAAACCATCGAGCAGGTGAAGAGCAGCGTTAACCCAGGGCTGGAAATCGAAGGCCTGTTGCGCACCATGTATGACCCGCGTAACAAGCTGGCCACCGATGTTTCCGAGCAGCTGATCGAGCACTTTGGCGACAAGGTTTACCGCACCGTGGTGCCGCGCAATGTGCGCCTGGCGGAAGCGCCGTCCCATGGCGTGCCGGTGCTCAGCTATGACAAAACCTCACGCGGCGCACTGGCTTATTTTGCGCTGGCGGGCGAGGTGATTCGCAAGCAGGTCAAGGCCGCACAGCCGACCGGTGAAGTGGCCTGATCGTTCGGGCTGGCGTGAACCCATTGCGGATCACCCATCTACATAATCGCATACATATATATAGAGTAATTAATGGCAGCAAAAAAACGAGGATTAGGGCGCGGGCTTAATGCATTACTGGGCAGTGCCGCCGAGGTCAACCAGCTTACCGACCCTAGCCCGGCACCCACCACGCCGGCGGCGGATCAGGCGTCGGCGAATAATGGCCTGCGGCATCTGTCGATTGAGCTGATTCAGCGCGGCACCTATCAGCCCCGTGTGCACTTTGAGCCAGAGGCGCTGCAGGAACTGGCCGACTCGATCAAGGAGCAGGGTGTGGTGCAGCCGATCGTGGTGCGGCCGATTACTGCGGGTCGATTCGAGCTGATTGCCGGTGAGCGTCGCTGGCGCGCGGCACAGCTGGCGGGGTTGCAGGAAATTCCCGCGGTGATCAAGGATTTAACCGATCAGGCCGCTGCCGCGGTGTCACTGATCGAAAATATCCAGCGCGAGAACCTCAATCCACTGGAAGAGTCCCGCGCACTGCAGCGCCTGATTGATGAATTCGATATGACCCACCAGCAGGTGGCGGAAGCGGTCAGCCGCTCCCGTGCTTCGGTTACTAACCTGCTGCGTCTGCGTGATCTCAACGACGATGTCAAAAAGATGGTGGATGAGCGCAAGCTGGATATGGGCCATGCCCGCGCGCTGCTGGCACTGCAGGGCTATGAGCAGAGCCTGCTGGCGGGCAAGGCCGCGGAACAGGGCTGGTCGGTGCGGGAAACTGAAAAACGGGTCAAGCGTCAGCTGGAACCAAAGCCCCCCGGCGGTTCAACATCAACAAAGGTCGACCCGGATATCAAGCGCCTGCAGGAGCAGGTGAGTGAACGACTGGGTGCGCCGGTGGACCTGCAGCACAAAAGCAATGGCAAGGGCAAACTGGTGATCAACTACTCCAGCCTGGATGAGCTGGACGGCATTCTGAATAAAATTCACTAGGTGATACCAGACGGCTCACAGGGATTCAGGGCCAGCTTAAGGTGGCCGTCAGGCTCAAGGCTAAGGTCTGATGCTGCAGGTATTTGCTGTAAGCAGCCGTTTATGGCTGTGTTTAAGGCGTAATTTAGGCTGGCCGTTTTTCTTCTGGCTTTTCAATGACCTGCAGCCATATCACCATCGGCCAGCGGCAAAAGCCAGCTGCAGAAAGCTGAAATTTAGCCTGATAAACCGGCGCAAAGCCTTATCACAGCTCGCTCATCACTACATATGGATTTTCTAAAATAAAAATGCCTTATTCAGATATTAAGGTTGACCACACTTCCCATGGCCCATATAATTTGCGCGCATTTTCAACGACGTTAAATGCGTCACATTAGGATGATGCACAAGGTCAGCAGCACACAAATTAAGAAACTGGTTCTGCTTCAGTTTGCGCTCGGTTTCTGCATTAGCCTGTGTGCACTGCTCATCAGTCAGTCATTGGCAATATCCCTGCTGGCAGGCGGCATGATTGCCAGTCTGGCGAACGGATACTTTGCATGGAAGGTTTTCTCAAAACAGCAGGAAACCGAATCTGCACAAATCCTCTCCACCTACTACAGGGCAGAGGTCGGTAAAATTATTTTGACCGTAATGTTGTTTGTTTTCGTGATAAACGTAATCAAACCACTAAACGTGATAGCACTTATGGGTGCTTACCTGTTAATCACAATGATTCCCTGGTTGGCGTCATTCTTTGTGAATGACGATGACAAAAATTGGAGAGATAAATAATGGCTGGTGAAGCTATGACTTCAGGTGAATATATAAAACATCACCTCCAGAACATGACCTACGGTAACCACCCTGAGCACGGCTGGATGTTTGCACAGACGCCAGAGCAGGCCAAAGAAATGGGTTTCTGGGCATTCCATGTTGACTCACTGGGCTGGTCGATTGGTCTGGCGCTGCTGTTCTTCTTTATGTTCCGTCGTGTAGCAAAATCACCCACCACCGGTGTGCCCAGCGGCTTCCAGAATTTTGCCGAGATGATTATCGATTTTATTAACGATAGCGTGCGTGGCTCATTCAGCGGCAAGAACGACATAGTCGCACCCCTGGCACTCACAGTTTTTGCCTGGGTGTTCCTGATGAACTTTATGGACCTGATTCCAGTTGACTGGTTACCCATGCTGGCCCAGCAAATTGGCGCGGCATTTGGTGCCGACCCACACCATGTTTACTTCAAGGTGGTTCCAAGCACAGACCCCAATGTGACCTTCGGTATGGCGCTGGGTGTGTTCTGGCTGATGCTTTACTACAGTATCAAGATCAAGGGCTTCAGCGGCTTCTTCGGTGAGCTGGCATTCCAGCCATTCGGTAAGGCCGGTGCGCCAGTTAACCTGGTGCTGGAGCTGGTATCACTGATTTCCAAGCCGGTATCACTGGCACTGCGACTGTTCGGTAACATGTATGCAGGCGAAACCATTTTCATCCTGATTGCAATTATGTACTCAGCCGGTCTGGCCGTTGGTCTGTTTGGCGGTGTGCTGCAGTTGGGCTGGGCTATATTCCACATCCTTATTATTACGTTGCAGGCCTTCATCTTTATGACCCTGACCATCGTGTATCTGGATATGGCGCATCAGGATCACTAATCGCTATTGCTAATAACGATTACTGTAATTTTTACTTTTAATATAAAACTACTCTCACAGGAGATTAAACAATGACTGAAGCAACTGCATTTCTGTATATCGCTGGCGCTTTAATGATGGGTCTGGGCGCACTGGGCGCTGCTGTAGGTATCGGTATCCTTGGTGGCCGCTTCCTGGAAGGTGCTGCACGTCAGCCAGAGCTGATTCCAATGCTGCGCACACAGTTCTTCATCGTAATGGGTCTTGTTGACGCGGTTCCTATGATCGCTGTTGGTATTGCACTGTATGTTCTGTTCGCGGTTGTTGGTGGGTAATCAAAACTAAACCTTTTTGATTACACTTTATAACCACGAGGAAAAAGCATGAACATCAATGCAACTCTTATCGGACAATCAATCGCGTTTTTCGTGTTTGTATGGTTCGTAATGAAATACGTGTGGCCACCGCTGATCACAGCGCTGGACGAGCGTAAAAAGACGATTGCCGATGGACTCGCTGCTGCTGAACGTGGCAAGCATGAACAGGAGCTGGCTGAAAAAGCGGCTGAGAAACACATTAAGGAAGCCAAAGATCAGGCATCTGAAATTGTGACTCAGGCGCAGAAGCGTGCATCTGAAATTGTTGAAGAAGCTAAAGATAATGCAAAGGAAGAAGCAGGTCGCGTTAAAGCGGCAGCTGAAGCCGAGATTGAGCAGGAAATCAATCGTGCTAAAGAGCAACTGAGACAGCAGATTGCAAGTGTGGCAATGGCCGGTGCTGCGAAAGTCCTGAACCGTGAAGTTGACGAAAAAGCGCATAGCGATATCGTTGACGACATGATCGCCCAGATTTAAATCAAGGGTAGGTGATCGAATATGTCTGAATACACAACTGCCGCCAGGCCTTATGCAAAAGCAGCTTTCGAAGTAGCGCAAGCTGAATCTAAGCAGGCTGAATGGTTAGATGCAATACAACTCATTAGCGCCGTAGTGTGCAATGAAGCGTATGCATCGATTATTGATTCACCCAAACTGGGTGCTGCTGATAAAGGCGATATCCTGATTGATATCTGTGCTGACAAGTTAAGCGATACGCAAAAGAATTTTGTCAGAACACTGTCAGAGAATGCCCGCCTGGCATTAATGCCTGAAATTGCTGTTTTGTTTGAAGCATTGAAAGCACAGGCTGAAGGCACAGTAGAAGCAACGGCGACATCAGCTTATCCATTAAGCGATGCACAAGTTAAATCAATGACCGAAGCCCTGAAGAAGAAATTAGGCCGTGAAGTAAGCTTAACGACAGAAGTAGATGCGTCGTTAATCGGCGGTGTAGTCATTCGGGCTGGCGACTTAGTAATTGATGGTTCCACACGCGCCAGGATTGGGGCATTAACCCAGGCCGTCGCTCACTAAGTGGGCCATTAACGAGGATCAAAAGAATGCAACTGAATCCATCAGAAATCAGTGAACTGATTAAAAAACGTATAGAAAGCTTCGAGACGGTCGCAGAAGCCCGTACCGAAGGTACTATTGTAAGCCTGGCCGATGGCATCGTTCGAATCCACGGTCTGGCAGAAGCCATGCAGGGTGAGATGATTGAACTGCCCGGTGATACCTTTGCACTTGCACTTAACCTGGAGCGTGACTCCGTAGGTGCGGTTGTACTGGGTTCTGACAAGCACCTGAAAGAAGGTGATATCGCCAAATGTACTGGTAAAATTCTTGAAGTACCAACAGGCGATGCGCTGTTAGGTCGTGTTGTAGATTCACTGGGTAACCCGATTGACGGTAAAGGCCCGATTGAAACCTCAACATCTTCTCCAATCGAAAAGATTGCACCTGGTGTTATCGAGCGTAAGTCGGTAGACCAGCCTGTTCAGACAGGTCTGAAAGCAATTGACGCGATGGTACCCGTAGGTCGTGGTCAGCGTGAGCTGATTATCGGTGACCGCCAGACAGGTAAAACTGCGGTAGCACTGGATGCGATCATCAACCAGAAAGGTACCGGCGTTAAGTGTGTCTACGTTGCGGTAGGCCAGAAAGCCTCAACCGTTGCTAACCTGGTTCGCAAACTGGAAGAGCATGACGCAATGGCTCACACCATTGTGGTTGCGGCAACCGCATCTGACTCTGCAGCGATGCAGTACATTGCGCCTTACTCTGGTTGTGCCATGGGTGAGTTCTACCGTGATAGCGGTGAAGATGCACTGATTGTATATGATGACTTAACCAAGCAGGCATGGGCTTACCGTCAGGTATCTCTGCTGCTGCGTCGTCCACCAGGTCGTGAAGCCTACCCAGGTGACGTTTTCTACCTGCACTCGCGTCTGCTGGAACGTGCAGCACGTGTAAACGCCGAGTATGTAGAAAAGGCAACCAATGGCGCTGTTAAAGGTAAAACCGGTTCATTGACCGCACTGCCAATTATCGAAACACAGGACGGTGACGTTTCTGCATTCGTACCAACCAACGTAATTTCGATTACTGATGGCCAGATCTTCCTTGAGTCTGATCTGTTCAATGCCGGTATCCGTCCAGCGATCAACGCGGGTCTGTCGGTATCTCGTGTAGGTGGTGCAGCACAAACCAAAATCATCAAGAAACTGGGTGGCGGTGTGCGTCTGGCACTGGCTCAGTATCGTGAACTGGCGGCATTCGCACAGTTTGCATCTGACCTTGATGAAGCAACACGCGCACAGTTAGCACTGGGTGAACGTGCCGTAGAACTGATGAAGCAGGCTCAGTATTCACCACTGGGCGTGGCGCAGATGGGCTTCAGCCTGTTCGCCATGAACGAAGGTTTTATGGACGATGTTGAAGTTTCTCAGATTCTGGATTTCGAAGCAGCTATGTGGGCGTATGTGAAGAGCAATAACGCTGACCTGGTAGCCAAGATTGATGAGTCTGGCGACTATAACGATGACATTGCAGCTGAAATGAAAACAGCACTTGAAGCTTTTAAAGCAAACGGTGTTTGGTAAATCGGAGTAAAGCATGTCCGGTGCAAAAGAAATACGCGGTAAAATAAAGAGTATTAAAAACACTCAGAAAATTACCAAAGCAATGGAAATGGTTGCTGCTTCTAAAATGCGCAAAGCGCAGGACAGAATGTCAGCCAGCCGTCCATACGCTGAGAAGATGCGCAATGTAATCGCGCATCTGTCTCAGGCTCATGCCGAAATTAAACATCCGTTTATGATCGAGCGTGAGATAAAGCGAGTAGGTTACATTGTTGTAACTTCGGATCGAGGCCTGTGTGGTGGTCTTAACGTCAATCTGTTCAAGAAAACGATTGCCGATATGAAAGCACACCATGAAAAAGGTGTTGAAATCGACGTGGTTCCAGTCGGCCGTAAAGCGGTTGAGTATTTCAAACGTCAGAATGCCAACATCGTGGCTCAGGCAAGTCAGTTAGGCGACTCGCCCCACATTGCCGACCTGATTGGTTCCGTCAAGGTAATGCTGGATGCCTTTACTGCAGGCAAAATCGATGCGCTTTATCTGGTAAGTAATGAGTTTGTTAATACCATGACTCAAAAGGCAGAAGTTCAACAGCTGCTGCCTGTTTGCGGATCCGATGATGATGAACTGAAGCATCATTGGGATTACATCTATGAGCCGGACTCAAAAGAAATTCTTGATGGACTGCTCATGCGTTTTGTTGAATCGCAGGTGTATCAGGGTGTAGTTGAAAACATAGCTTGTGAGATGTCAGCACGAATGATTGCGATGAAAGCCGCAACAGACAATGCGGGCGACATTATCGGCAACCTTGAAACCATGTATAACAAAGCGCGTCAGGCAGCAATTACCCAGGAAATTTCTGAAATTGTTGCAGGTGCATCCGCCGTTTAATTGTCGATTAGTTACGACATAAAAGAATTTAAATTAAGAGGATCAGTCTATGAGTGCTGGAAAAGTTGTTGAGATCATCGGTGCGGTGATCGACGTTGAGTTTCCAAGGGACAGTATTCCCAAGGTATACGACGCGTTAAGAATTGAAAGCGCAGGTCTGACGTTAGAAGTTCAGGCTCAGCTGGGCGATGGCATCGTGCGTGCGATCGCGATGGGTTCCACTGAAGGTTTGAAGCGTGGCCTGGAAGTTTCTAATACAGGTGCGGCAATTACTGTACCGGTTGGTACAGAAACCCTGGGTCGTGTAATGAACGTACTGGGCGAGCCAATTGATGAAGCCGGCCCGATTAACGAGAAGAAATCTCTGCCTATTCACCGTGCTGCACCTACATACGAAGAGCTGTCTTCAGATGTAGAAATTCTGGAAACCGGTGTTAAGGTTATCGACCTGGTTATGCCTATCGCCAAGGGTGGTAAGGTTGGTCTGTTCGGTGGTGCGGGTGTTGGTAAAACCGTAACACTGATGGAGCTGATTCGTAACATCGCGGTTGAGCACAGCGGTTACTCTGTATTCGCAGGTGTGGGTGAGCGTACTCGTGAAGGTAACGACTTCTACTATGAAATGGAAGAAGGCGGCGTACTGGACAAGGTAGCACTGGTTTATGGCCAGATGAATGAGCCCCCAGGAAACAGACTGCGTGTAGCACTGACTGGTCTGACCATTGCGGAAAACTTCCGTGACGAAGGTCGTGACGTACTGATGTTTATCGATAACATCTACCGTTACACACTGGCGGGCACCGAGGTATCTGCACTGTTAGGTCGTATGCCTTCAGCGGTAGGTTACCAGCCAACCCTGGCGGAAGAAATGGGTGTACTGCAGGAACGTATTACCTCTACCAAAACCGGTTCGATCACATCGTTCCAGGCGGTATATGTACCAGCGGACGACCTGACTGACCCGTCTCCAGCAACTACCTTCGCTCACCTTGATGCGACACTGGTACTGTCACGTCAAATCGCCGAGCTGGGTATCTACCCTGCGGTAGATCCACTGGATTCAACTTCACGTCAGCTCGACCCACAGGTTGTTGGCCTGGAACACTACAATATCGCACGTGGCGTACAGGGTACTCTGCAGCGTTATAAAGAGCTGAAAGACATCATCGCGATTCTGGGTATGGACGAATTATCTGATGAAGATAAGCAGGCCGTTGCTCGTGCACGTAAGATGCAGCGTTTCCTTTCACAGCCATTCTTCGTAGCAGAAGTATTCACCGGTGCGCCTGGTAAATACGTAAGCTTAAAAGAAACTTTAGCTAGCTTTAAAGCTATCCTTGACGGCGAACTGGATCACATTCCAGAGCAGGCGTTCTATATGGTAGGCGGCATCGACGAAGTTAAAGAAAAAGCGAAAAACATGTAAGGAAAGCTTATGGCTATGACAACACATGTAGACATCGTTAGCGCAGAAAAAGAGATCTGGTCAGGCCAGGCCACAATGGTCTTTGCCCCAGGTGTTATGGGTGAGCTGGGCATCGCGCCCCGCCACACCCCGCTGCTGACCCGCCTTAAAGCCGGTGAAGTACGTGTTCGCGGTGCAAACGGTGAAGATGAATCATTTTTCATTACCGGTGGAATGCTGGAAATACAGCCACATGTTGTGACCGTATTGTCAGACACAGCGGTTCGTGCAGATGACCTGGACGAAGCTGCAGCCATTGAAGCCAAGCAACGTGCCGAAGAAGCCATGCAGAGCAAGAGTTCAGAAATGGACTTCGCCCGTGCAAGTGCTGAACTGGCAGAAGCTGCGGCCATGGTTGAAACCATCAAGAAACTTAAAGGCCGCCGTTAATTCGCAGCTCAAGCTTGATGATCAATCGATTCAGAAAAAGCCGGACATAAGTCCGGCTTTTTTTATGCACAGGGATGTGAGGTATTCCGCGGTAGGCAGGACGCCGGGAGCGGTTATGCACAGGATGTGCGGTATTTAGCGGGAGGCAGGGGTACAGTCGTTAGTCATTTGTCGTAAGTCCATTCTGCGATTTGGACTAATGACGAAGAACTAACGACAAATGACTTTTTCGTAGGGTGGATCAAGCGAAGCGGATCCACCATAGGACGCATAGATATCACTGCATTTGCGTTTATTAGCAGGTAGGTTGGGGTAAGGAACGAACCTCAACAAACACATCACCACCAATACAACCGTTGGGGTTCCTGCGTCACCCCAACCTACGGATATCCTTATATTCGCGTTTATTAGCGTTCATTGGCGGACTTGTGCTCTTGTTTCCCGCTGCGCTGACTTAAAATCGCCTAAATATTTGTCATAGCCGATGGTTTCAGTAACAATCAGCCCTGTGGCTGATGTGCTGTACCGGTCTGTCAGGGTAACGCCGACCAGTCCAGTGCTTTGCTACAATAACTGATAAAACAATCAAAGAATTAAGGGTAAGGAATAACTATGTCGCTCAGTGTCATCATACTCGCCGCCGGTAAGGGTACACGGATGAAATCCAGCACACCCAAGGTGCTGCACAAGCTGGCCAATAAGCCACTGCTGGAACATGTATATGACACAGCTCGCTCACTGGGCGCAGAGGAAATTATCGTGGTGTATGGCCACGGCGGGGAAATGGTCAAACAGGCCTGTGCGCACTTTGATGCGAAATGGGTAGAGCAGACAGAGCAACTGGGCACCGGGCATGCGGTGCAGCAGGCATTTGATGCGGTAAACCTGAATAACAATGTGCTGGTGCTCTATGGCGATGTGCCATTAACCTCGCAGCAGACACTGCACGAATTGCTGGATGGCAGTGAAGATAAAATTGGCCTCCTCACCGTGTGCCTGGAAAACCCGACCGGCTATGGTCGTATTCTGCGCAATGAAAACAACCAGGTCACCGGCATTGTTGAACAGAAGGATGCCAGTGAAGCGCAGCAAAAGATTAATGAAGTAAACAGCGGTATCCTGAGCTGCAAGGGTGAGACCCTGCAGTCATTGTTAAAAAATATCAATAACCAGAACAGCCAGGGCGAATACTACCTGACCGACATCTTTGCGCTGGCGGCAGAACAGGGCATAGAAATAAAAACCACCACCGTTGCCGATAGCTATGAAGTTGAAGGTGTGAATAACCGCCTGCAACTGGCATCGCTGGAGCGGATTTACCAGCGCAATATAGCCGAGCAGTTAATGACCGATGGTGTAGCACTGGCTGATCCTGCACGTCTAGACGTGCGCGGCAAGGTCAATATCAGCAACGATGTGTTTATCGATGTGAATGTGGTGCTGGAAGGTGAGGTAAGCATCGCGACCGGCAGTGAAATCGGCGCCAACTGTGTGATTATCAATTCACAGATCGGCGAGAATGTGCGCATCAAAGCCAACAGTGTGATTGAAAATGCACGAATTGATGCAGACTGTGAAGTCGGCCCCTTTGCCAGGATTCGCCCGGAGACGCACCTGCAGCAGGGCGCAAAGGTCGGTAACTTTGTCGAGATTAAAAAAGCGGAAATCGGTAAGGGCAGCAAGGTCAATCACCTGAGTTACGTGGGCGATACGGTGATGGGCGATAACGTCAATGTCGGCGCCGGTACCATTACCTGCAATTACGATGGTGCCAATAAACACCAGACCACCATTGGTAACGATGTGTTTATCGGTTCCGATACACAGCTGGTTGCGCCGGTTAGCATCGCCGATGGTGTTACTATCGGTGCCGGTGCCACGGTCACCAAAGATATCGACGAAAGCGATGTGCTGGTGATCAGCCGCTCACCACAGAAAACCATCAGGGGCTGGACACGGCCGGTAAAACAGAAAAAATAATGTGCATGCTTGCCGATAAATTGTAATGAAGCCGCATTACGATGTGATTATTATCGGCGCAGGTGCGGCCGGGCTGTTTTGCGCGTTCAATGCAGCAGCACGGGATAAACGGGTGTTGGTGCTGGACCATGCCAATAAGGTGGGTAAGAAAATCCTCATGTCCGGTGGTGGCCGCTGTAATTTCACCAACCTCAATACCACACACGAAAATTTCAGCTCGCAGAATCCCCACTTCTGTAAATCCGCTTTAAGCCAGTACACTGCCTATGACTTTCTTGCACTGGTGGAAAAACACAATATCGAGTATGTCGAAAAAGAACCCGGCCAGCTGTTCTGCAAACACAGCTCGAAAGACATATTGCAGATGCTGTTGCAGGAGTGTGCGCAGGGTGCGGTGAAAATTTATAAAAAATGCAGCATAGAAAAAATTCAATATACAGACCAGTTCGATCTCGACGCAAGTTGCGGTGAGTTTACCGCTGAGTCTCTGGTAATCGCCAGCGGCGGTTTATCCATTCCCACCCTGGGGGCCACAGGATTTGGTTACGAGATTGCAAAACAGTTTGGCCACACACTGGTAGAAACCTCGGCGGCACTGGTGCCGTTTGTGCTGTCACAAAAATGGCTGACACGGATTAAGCCGATGGCCGGTGTTGCCCTGCCCGTACGTGTGAGTTGTGATCATAACGGTAAGGCGATCAGCATAAGTAACGATATGCTGTTTACCCACCGTGGCCTGAGTGGCCCTGCGATACTAAAACTGTCCAGCCACTGGCTGCCCGGAATGCAGATACATATCGACCTGTTGCCAGCGGTGGATATCAGACAATATATCAGCGAACAAATGAGTGAGCATGCTGAACAGTTGCTGGTAAATAACCTGGCGAAGCTGCTGCCAAAAAAAGTCGCGGGTTTTATCTGTGAGCTGGCGCTGCAGGATAAAAAACTCAAACAGCTGACAAAAACCGAGCTTGAGTTACTTGAGCAAAAACTGCATCACTGGGATATTAGGCCCGAGGGCACCGAAGGATACAGAACCGCGGAAGTCACCGCCGGTGGTGTCAGTACAGATAAAATCTCATCAAGGACATTTGAATCCGCGCTGCAGAAAAAGCTGTATTTTATCGGTGAGGTGCTGGATGTAACCGGCGAGCTGGGGGGCTACAATTTCCAGTGGGCCTGGTCATCGGCCTGGTGTGCTGCCAACAGCCTGTGACATTTAAACACTAAACCTCGGTTTTACCCAGCAGTGCCTCTTCAATCGCGTATTCCGGCGTGTTGTGCAGAAAGGCGGCATGCAGCGGATAGAGCGCATTCAGCTTTTCCACATACTGCGCTTCTTCCTTATCAACAAACACGACGGTGCGGGTGTGCGGTGAATATTTGGGCAGGCTGGAGAGCAGCACATCCAGGTTGGAAACATTCACCCCGGCATAGTTATTGCCGTAACCGTAAAAAAATTCCGCTACGATAAAGTCCGGCTGGTAGGTTTTCAGCGCTTTTATCGCATTACGGGTGGAATTCACCTGGATTTCCCGTGCGCCCATCTGCTCGTACAGGCTGCTCAGCCTGGGATGGGTGGGGGATTCGATAATGGAAAGAATGGTGAGAGACATAGACATTCTATAGATTAAAACCTCATATTACGCGCGTCTCTGATAAAATACACGCCTGACCTGTTTGAGTAAACCTATGGCACTACTAACACTGCGTGATATTAATCTGGGCTTCGGCGGGCCTAATCTGCTGAATTCCCTTGATCTGCAAATCGAACCCAGGGAGCGACTGTGTCTGCTGGGGCGTAACGGCGAAGGCAAATCCACGCTAATGAAGCTGATCGCCGGCTTTATCAAGCCCGATGACGGCAGTATCGAACGCAAGCAGAACCTGAAAATTGCCTACCTGACACAGGACGTGCCCGAGCATATCGAAGGCAGTGTGTATGATGTGGTGGCCTCCGGCCTTGAAGGCGTGGGCGAGATACTCAAGCAATATCACCATATCAGCCTTGAGCTGGCCACAGATTACAGCGAACAGAAAATGGAAGAACTGTCACGGGTGCAACATAAACTGGAAGCGGTGGATGGCTGGAGCCTGTCGCAACAGGTTGAAACCACCATCTCGCTGCTGGAACTGCCCGCGGATGATGATTTTGCCGCGCTCTCCGGCGGCCTCAAGCGCCGCGTGCTGCTGGCGCGCGCACTGGTTACCGAGCCGGATTTACTACTGCTCGACGAGCCCACCAACCACCTGGATATAGAAGCCATACAGTGGCTGGAAAACTTTCTGCTGAACTGGAAAGGTAGCCTGCTGTTTGTTACCCACGATCGATCCTTCCTGAAAAACCTGGCGACGCGCATTATCGAACTGGATCGTGGCCAGCTCACCTCATGGCCCGGTGATTATGAAAACTACCTGATGAAAAAACAGGAATCACTGGAGGTCGAAGAAAAGGAAAATGCGCTGTTTGATAAGCGACTGGCACAGGAAGAAGTATGGATTCGCCAGGGCATCAAGGCACGTAGAACCCGTAATGAAGGCCGGGTGCGTGCGCTCAAGGCATTACGTGAAGAACGCAGCCAGCGCCGCGAGAAAAAAGGCCAGGTGAATATGGCCGTGTCGGAGCAGGAGCGTTCCGGCAAGCGGGTGATTGAAGTGCACAATATCAGCTACAGCTACGGTGATCAGCCGATTGTGAAAAACTTCAGCACACTGATTACCCGGGGTGATCGTATTGCCATACTCGGCCCCAACGGCGTGGGTAAGTCCACACTGTTGAAATTGTTACTGGGTCAGCTCAAGCCCGATGAAGGTCACGTTGAAATGGGCACCAAACTGGAAATTGCCTACTTCGATCAGTTGCGTTCTGAACTCGACCTGAAAAAAAGTGTCAGAGATAACTTGGCCGAAGGCACCGATAAAGTGGTGGTGGCGGGTAAGGAAAAACACGTGATGAGCTATCTCAGTGATTTTCTGTTTTCACCACAACGGGCTAACTCGCCGGTAAGCACACTCTCCGGTGGTGAGCGCAATCGACTGATGCTGGCCAAGCTGTTTGCCAAACCATTTAACCTGCTGGTAATGGACGAACCCACCAATGACCTGGATGTAGAAACCCTGGAGTTGCTGGAAGAACTGCTGATTGAATACAAGGGCACACTGATCCTGGTGAGCCATGACCGTGCCTTTGTCGACAATGTGGTCACCGGCACCCTGGTATTCGAAGGCAATGCCACGGTGAATGAATATGTAGGCGGCTATGAAGACTGGTTAAGGCAGAAAGCACAGTCAGGGGATGCCAATACAGGCGCTGCAGGTGGGCGACTGACAACACCGGTAAAAGCGGCAGCAACCCAGGCAAAATCCGCCAGTGAGGCTGCGCCACAAAAAACCGATGCACAAAAAGCTGATACACAAAAGCCGGCAGCTAAACCGGCGCGCAAACTCAGTTTCAATGAAAAACGCGAACTGGAAGCCCTGCCCAAACAGATCGAACAGCTGGACGCAGAACAGGCCGAGCTGACTGAAAAAATGGCGGACGCGGAATTTTTCCAGCAGGACAAAGATGTCATTGCCGCCAGCACACAACGGCTGGAACAGATTGAACAGGAACTGGCAAACGCCTATCAGCGCTGGGAACAACTGGAAGACTGAGATCGTAGCCAACAGCTTAAAAAGCATATTGGTCCGCAAATGAGCGCACAACAAAAACAATATATATGGTTTTTATTTGCGTTTATTCGCGTTCATTTGCGGATTGTTTGCTTGTATTTCAGTCCTGCCGCTACCACAGAATTTACGAACGACGGAGATTAACAATGCCATTGAACACCATGCAGACTCGCAATGGTCTTATGCCGCTGATCGCCAGTGTGGCGTTACTGCTACTTGGTGCCTGCAGTGATCAGGCCGAGGAACAGGCAGCTGGGCCAGCGGATGCGCCACCGCCCATGTCGGTGACTGTGAAAAGCGTACAGCCACAGACGGTGCCCAGTTCGATTGAGCTGGTGGCACAAACCGAAGGCGCGCGCGAAGCCGAGGTACGTGCGCGCGTGGCGGGGCTGCTGGAAAAACAGCTGTATGAAGAGGGTGAATTTGTCGAAGCCGGTCAGCCACTGTTCCAGATAGAACGGGAAACCTACCAGCTTGCGGTGGATGATGCCCAGGCGCGGGCCGATCTTGCCTCGCGTGAAGTGAAGCGACTGGAGAAACTGCTTGATCAGAAGGCGGTGAGTCGACGTGAATATGATAACGCCGTATCTGCCGATGCGATTGCCCGTGCCGCCCTGCGTCAGGCAAAACTCAATCTGTCATGGACCACCGTCACTGCACCGGTAGCGGGAGTGAGCGGTCGTGCTGAAAAATCGGTGGGCAGTTTGCTGAGCGCCACAGAAGGCACGCTGCTTACATCCATCTATCAGCTAGATCCCATCTGGGTGCGTTTCAGCCTGGCGCAAAGTGAGCTGGCACAGCTGGAAGATCAGCACCTCAGTGCAGACAGTATAAATGGTATCGAATTGATACTGCCCGATGGCAGTGTCTACCCGCATACGGGAAGGCTTAACTATCTGTCCAGCACCATTGATCCATTGCTCGGTACACAACAGCTGCGCGCCGAGTTTGATAATAAAAACGCCCGCCTGCTGCCGGGACAGTTTGTGCGCGTTCGCCTGCTGTTGCAGGACCGTGAAGGGGTGTTTCTGGTGCCCCAGTCGGCCGTGGTGCAGAACGAAGGCAAGCACCTGCTGATGCTGGTTAATGATGAAAACCAGGTGACGCCGCGACCAGTTGAAGTTGCGGAATGGCTGGGCACAGACTGGGTAATAACCGATGGGCTTAAGGCAGGTGACCGGGTGATTCTCGACAACCTGATCAAGCTGCGCCCGCAGATGAAAGTAGCGCCCAGTGCAGCCGATGAGGCAAACAGCGAAGCAGAAAATAAACACTAAGCGCGGCCGCTATGCGACAGGCGCAAACGTGAACAGCAGGTAACCCTATGTCATCCAGATTCTTTATAACCCGGCCGATTTTTTCGGCGGTAATATCAATCGTTATCGTCGTCGCAGGGCTGGTGGCCTCGCAATCTTTGCCGATTGCCCAGTACCCAACCATTGCCCCACCCACGGTACAGATAACTGCCAGTTATCCGGGTGCCTCGGCGGAAACCCTGGCCAACACCGTGGCCGCACCGATTGAAGAACAGCTCAACGGCATCGAGGGCCTGTCGTATTTCAGTTCCAGTTCCAACTCCAGCGGCGCGATTACCATTACCGCCACCTTTGAGGTGGGCACTGATGTAGACACCGCCACCCAGGATGTAAACAACCGGGTAAAAGCCGCAGAGGCACGACTGCCGGAAGAAGTACGACGCAATGGCGTGTCGGTGCTGAAAAGTAACACCGATATTTTGCTGGTGGCGGCCATGTACTCACCGGACGAAAGCCGCGACCGTTTGTTTATTTCCAACTACGCCAGCCTGAATGTGGTGGACGAGATCAAACGTCTGCAGGGTGTGGGTGATGTGATGATCTTCGGTGCGCAGGATTATTCCATGCGCATCTGGCTGAAACCGGATCGCATGGCGCAGCTGGGCATTACCAGCAGCGACATTGCCAATGCCATCCGTGTGCAGAACACACAGAATGCCGGTGGCAAGATCGGACAGGAACCATCCCCCGAGGCGCAGATGCTCACCTACACGGTGACTGCCAAGGGCCGCCTGAGTACGCCAGAGGAATTCGGTGACATTGTGATTCGTGCCGGCGGCGCCGAAGGCATACTGCGCATCCGCGATGTGGCGCGGGTTGAACTGGCCGCCTACAGCTACGATGTAAGTGCCACCGCCAATGGCAAGCCAACCGTGGCACTGGGTGTGTTCCTGCAAACCGGTGCCAATGCGCTGGAAGTGGCGGAACGCACACGCACAAAACTGGAAGAACTGAAACAGCGTTTTCCCGATGGTATGGATTACCTGATTCCCTATGACACCACGTTATTCGTATCTGCGTCCATCGATGCGGTGGTGATGACGCTGATCGAAGCCGCACTGCTGGTAGTGGCGGTGGTGTTCCTGTTTTTACAGAGCTGGCGCGCCACGTTGATTCCCATGGTCGCGGTGCCCGTGTCACTGATCGGTACCTTTGCCGGTTTATACGCCTTCGGTTTTACCATCAACACACTCACCCTGTTTGCGCTGGTGCTGGCGATTGGTATTGTGGTGGATGACGCGATCATCGTACTGGAAAATGTCGAACGGCACATGAGCCAGGAAAAAATGCCACCACTGCAGGCGGCGATTACCGCGATGAGTGAAGTCTCAAGTGCCATAGTCGCAATCGTACTGGTACTGGCTTCGGTGTTTATTCCAGTGGCCTTTCTTGGTGGCATTGCCGGTGTACTGTACCAGCAGTTCGCGGTGACGGTGGCGGTGGCGGTTATTATTTCCGGTATTGTGGCGCTGACACTCACACCGGCGCTGTGCGCAATTTTTCTCAAAAGCAATCATGAAGAGTCGAAACTGTTCCGGCCATTCAATCGTGGCTTTGCCGCGCTCACCCGTTTTTACACCAGTGCTGTGTCAAAAATTCTGCATCACCCGTTTATCGGCATCGGCACCATGATCGCTGTGGTCACGCTGCTGGTGGTGCTGTTCCGTACCGTGCCGGGCAGCTTCGTGCCATCGGAAGACCAGGGTGTGGTGATCTCCGCATTGATGTTGCCGGACAGTGCCTCGCTGCAACGCACCATCGCAAGTGGCAGGGAGTTGAATAAAATGTTCGCCAGCCACCCGGCGACAGAGAATGTATTTGTTATCAGCGGGCGGGATATCATCGGCGGCGGTAATAAACCCAACGGCGGTACCGTGTTTACCACCTTCAAGGACTGGAGCGAACGTGAACAGAATGCCGAACAGATGGCCGGGCAGATGATGGGCATGGGCATGGGCCTGTCCGATGGCATGGCACTGACCTTCAACCCGCCGCCAATTCGTGGGCTGGGTTCAGCCGGCGGCTTTGAGGTGTTTGTGCAGAATCGTGATGATGGCGACCCGATGAAACTGCACCAGGTGGTACAGAATTTAATCGGTGCCTTGAGTGCGCGTGAGGAATTCACCCGCATCAATACCTTCTTCCGGCCGACTTCGCCGCAGTTATTTGTGGAAGTGGATGAAGCCAAGGCCATGTCGCTGGGTATTCCGCTGAACAGTATCTACGAAACCCTGCAAAGCACCATGGGTGCACTCTATGTAAACGACTTCAATATGACCGGCCGCGCCTATCGTGTGCAGCTGCAGGCAGAAGCAGAATACCGCATGCAGCCACAGGACATAGGTAAGGTGTATGTGCGCAGCAGCACCAGTGGCGAGATGATTCCAATGTCGGCGATAAGCGAAGTGAAGGATATTGTCGGCCCGGAACAACTGGAACGCTTTAACGGTTTTGTTGCAGCGAAAATCATGGGCAGTGCCGTGCCCGGGATTAGCTCCGGCGAATCGATACAGATTGTGGAAGACATTGCAGCCGATGTATTGCCAGATGGTTATACCCTGGCATGGAGCGGTGAAGCTTACCAGCAGCAGAAAGATGCAGGTACCTCGGCACCGGCACTGATCTTCGGCGTGCTTATGGTATTCCTGATTTTGGCAGCGCAATATGAAAAGTGGTCACTGCCACTGGCGGTCATCATATCCTTACCCATCGCCATTACCGGCGCACTGGCACTGGTGTTTATCCGCGGCATGCCCAATGACATCTACTTCCAGATTGGCCTGGTGGTGCTGATTGGCCTGGCATCGAAAAATGCCATATTAATCGTCGAGTTCGCCGCACAGCAATACGCCAATGGCAAAAGCGTAACCGAGGCCGCACTGGAAGCGGCACGCCTGCGTTTTCGCCCGATTGTCATGACCTCGCTGGCATTTATGCTGGGCGTAGTGCCACTGGCATTTTCAAGTGGTGCGGGTGCGGCAGCGCGACAGTCGATGGGTACAGGTGTGCTGGGCGGCATGCTCGCCGCAACGTTTATTGCCACGCTGTTTGTGCCGCTGTTCTTTAAATGGCTGGAGCGGGGTAAGCAGAACAGGCCGGTGGGTGATCAGGCTGATAATAAGTAACGCAAAGTGATTTGCGATATAGATATAGTGCATAAAAGGGCAGCCATTGGCTGCCCTTTTACATGTTAATTGCTGCAATTTGCAGTGAGAAAGCGGTTACCTGGCAAGACAGATCAGATTGAAATTGACAGGCAAATCAGTCTGCTATAATGCCACAATAACTGTTTCACATGGCATTCCACCTTTTAAACATATGCGGCCATGACGTACGTATTGGCGCACGTACGAAAATACGTACCATGGTATGGTTTCCTGTAACCTGGTGGAGATTTACCATGACTGCAATTACGGCCAGCGACGCACGCGCTAATCTGTATCGCCTGATCGACGAGGCCGCATCTTCCCATCAGCCGTTGCTGATTTCAGGAAAGCGAAACAATGCGGTGCTGATTTCCGCAGAAGACTGGGAGGCGATTCAGGAGACCCTGTTTCTGTTATCTGTTCCAGGTATGCGCGAATCGATTCGGGAAGGAATGGAGACGCCCATTGACAAGTGTGCCGAGAACCTGGGTTGGTGACCTGGCAACTTGTCTTTACGAAGCTGGCACAGAAAGATGCGAAGCAACTGGCCACGAGCGGCTGAAACCAAAGGTACAGGAGCTGTTGGCCATACTTGCTGAAGACCCGTTTCAGAAGCCGCCGCCTTTTGAAAAGCTCGTTGGTGATCTTGCAGGTGCCTGTTCGAGGCGAATAAATATACAGCACCGTCTGGTATACCAGGTGCTGGAAGAGGACAGGGTGGTCAAGGTGTTGCGGCTATGGAGTCATTACGAATAATGTATAACAACAGCGTAAACTCAGGCATTGTTCTGCGCGTTCGCTTAGGGTAAAGACGCCGGTTGTGCTGGACGTTAGGGGTACACAAGGAAAGTGATATGAAGTCAGTGAAAAAACCAGGAAGACCGATTAACGTGAAAATCAATCGATAATGATTATTATTTGTCACTGACCTATTCTATATTTATTATGTATTTATACCAGAGGATGAGCTATGGAAATTGATGAAGAGAAAATCGATGAGGCCACACTGGCTTTGCTGCATCTAACTTTGCATGATGGCGGTCGGGCCTGGAAATCCTTTGATTGGGATACCATGAATAGACTCCATGAAAAGGGGCTTATTGAGAATCCGGTTGGCAAGGCAAAGTCTATACTGTTCACCGAGGAAGGCCTGAAAGAATCAGAGCGACTACTCCAGAAACTTTTTACCAGGGGTTCTTGAGCTTCGGTGCAGGCACTTGAACCAATCGTTCAACCGGATTACAAATCACATAAAATTATTTATAAGAGAATTAAAGGGGTCGAACGGGAAAAAGGGTCTGGTATACCTATTTCATCAACTGAGACGGAATGACTTGATGAATAAGTATACTGTCCCCCGAATTCCCGATATTCTCTTTCGTGAACAAATTGAACGTGTGTTGAACCGTAAATTAGGTTATGCAAAACAGGCTAGGCCGTTTAAAGCCAGATAGATTGATAATGATTATGAATTAAAGGGGTCGGTAACAAATAAGAATCATTCTGATATGGTTTTATCGGCCCTGTAGCTGATCATTAATTATTATGTGACAAAGGAGTTGTCATGCCACGCAAGCCAAGGATGTACCTGCCAGATATGCCTTACCACGTAATACAGCGTGGCAATAATCGTGATGCCACTTTCTACGCGGAGCAGGATTATCAATTCTATCTGGACTGTTTATATGATGCATGTTCACGTTATAAGGTTGCTGTACATGCCTATGTGCTGATGACCAACCATGTACACCTGTTAATGACGCCAGCCACTGAGGATTCAATCAGTTTGACGATGCAATCCCTTGGCCGACGATATGTGCAATATGTCAACAAGCAGTACAGGCGCACAGGTACGCTATGGGAAAGTCGCCACAAGGCCAGCCTGGTTGATAAAGAAAACTATTTACTGCATTGTTGTCGTTATATTGAGTTAAATCCGGTACGAGCGGGTATGGTGGCGCACCCGGAAGAATATCGATGGTCGAGTTATGCATGCAATGCGAATGGCAAATTCAATAAGATAGTTCAGACGCATGCCTTGTATAATGCATTGGGGCTTGATGCGACTGAGCGGTTAGAAGCTTATCGGGCATTATTCAGACATGAGCTGGATGTAAGTGTGCTGAGCTGTATCAGAAATGCCGCCATGTTCTCCATGCCGACTGGTGATAATCGCTTTCGTGAACAAATTGAACGTGTGTTGAACCGTAAATTAGGTTATGCAAAACAGGGTAGGCCGTTTAAAGCCAGATAGATTGATAATGATTATCATTTGTCACCGACCCCTTTCGTCCTTCTTTGTGTCTTGCCATATCTCTGTACGTCTACTAATTGGTATTTTAGATATATATTATATTGATTGAAGTCAATAAGTCGCGACTGTTACAGGTTTAGAGTCATCCTTACTAATCCATTAACTGGAAATGTAAGTGGCGACATCAATCAATCGAATGCAATTTCTTCGCGGCGACTTTAGCGGTCGACAGTCTCCTTTGCGCCCACCCTGGGCGAAATCCGAAGCCGAATTTATCGAATCCTGCACGGCCTGCAATGAGTGCCTCAGTGCCTGTCCGCAAAAAATTATTGTAAAAGGTCGTGCGGGTTATCCACTGGTTGATTTTAATCTGGGTGAGTGTGTGTTCTGTGAGCGTTGTTTGCAGGCATGCCCCACCGATGCACTTGAAAAAACCGGTGATCAGCCCTGGCAAATTCAGGCAGAGATAAGCCCATCCTGTTTAACCATGAAAGGCGTGGTCTGCCGCAGTTGCAGTGAACACTGCGAGACCCGGGCGATTCGTTTTATCGCACGGGTGGGTGAGGTCGCAAGGCCACAGATAAACAGCCAGAGTTGTAATGGTTGCGGTGCCTGTGTCGCGGTGTGTCCGGTGGCAGCCGTGGAGATACATCATGCTGCCCAAATATAATTCCAGAAGGAAAATACAATGAATATTTCAGGCGTACTTATCCACGCGCGGCCGGAAAATTGCGAGAAGGTTAAGCAGCAGCTGGAACAGGTTGCCGGTGTAGAAGTTTATGCAAGTACCGATGAGGGGAAGCTGGTGGTTACCGTTGAAGCCAGTGGTGATCGAAGTGCTGCCGATACGGTTTACCAGTTACAGGATATGCCGGGTGTGATTTCCGCATCCATGGTCTATCACCATTTTGAAGATGATGCAGAGTTGCAACAGGAGGCTAGTGATGAAACTGAGCAGGCGTGATTTTATAAAAACAAATGCGGCCGCAGCAACAGCCGCAGCAGCCGGTGTTTCATTGCCCGGCGTGAGCGGTGTGCTGGCGAGTGAAGACAAAATTCGCTGGGACAAGGCGCCGTGTCGATTTTGCGGCACCGGTTGCAGTGTGCTGGTGGGAACGCAAAACGGACGGATTGTTGCCACACAGGGTGACCCGGATGCACCGGTTAATCGAGGGCTTAACTGCATTAAAGGCTATTTCCTTTCCAAGATTATGTATGGCAAGGACCGCTTAACTCAGCCCTTACTGAGAAAACGCCATGGCAAGTATGACAAGAACGGCGATTTCGAGGCGGTTTCCTGGGATGAAGCCTTTGATGTGATGGCGGAAAAATTCAAGGCTACCTTAAAAGAAAAAGGCCCTACTGCGGTGGGCATGTTCGGTTCTGGCCAGTGGACGGTGTGGGAGGGCTATGCCGCATCCAAACTGTTCAAGGCCGGTTTCAGATCAAACAATCTCGACCCCAATGCGCGGCATTGTATGGCCTCGGCAGTGGGTGGGTTTATGCGCGGTTTCGGTGCTGATGAACCCATGGGTTGTTATGATGACCTGGAAAATGCCGATGCCTTTGTGCTCTGGGGTTCGAATATGGCAGAGATGCATCCGATACTCTGGTCACGTTTAACCGACACCCGCCTGAGTAAAAAAGGTTGCGAAGTGCATGTGCTTTCAACCTACGAGCACCGCTGTTATGAGCTGGCGGATAACGCCATGACCTTTGTGCCACAAACCGATATGGTAATACTCAATTATATTGCCAACTACATTATCCAGAACAAGGCCTATAACCAGGACTTTATTAACAGCCATGTGAGTTTTAATCAGGCAACCACCGATATTGGTTATGGCCTGCGTGCAGATCATCCGCTGGAACAGAAAGCCAAGAATTCCGGGGTGGGTAAATTCAACGGCATCAGTTTTGAAGAATACGCAAAATCAGTTGAGCCCTACACACTTGAATACGCAGCCAGGATGTCCGGTGTAGACGAAGACAAACTGGAATGGCTGGCCAAAGTGTATGCTGATCCGAAACGTAAGGTAACCTCGTTCTGGACCATGGGTTTTAACCAGCATACACGCGGCGTATGGGTTAACGGCCTGGTTTATAACGTACACCTGTTAATGGGCAAAATTTCCGAGCCAGGTAACAGTCCGTTCTCATTAACCGGCCAGCCATCGGCCTGTGGTACGGCACGTGAAGTCGGCACCTTTAGCCATCGTCTGCCAGCAGATCTTCTGGTAAACAAAAAAGCGCACAGGGACTTCGCCGAAAAAACCTGGAAGTTGCCCGAAGGTACCATACCCGAAAAACCCGGCTACCATGCGGTGGAACAGAATCGCATGCTTAAGGACGGCAAGCTCAATGCCTACTGGGTGATGTGTAATAACAATATGCAGGCGGCGGCGAATATCAATGAAGAAGCCTATCCTGGCTATCGTAATCCTGAAAACTTTATCGTGGTGTCAGATCCATATCCAACGGTGACTGCGCAGGCCGCTGACCTGATTCTGCCCACCGCCATGTGGACAGAAAAAGAAGGCGCCTATGGTAATGCAGAGCGGCGCACCCAGTTCTGGCGTCAGCAGGTTGCAGCACCTGGTGAAGCCCGTTCGGATTTATGGCAGATGATGGAGTTTTCAAAACGCTTCAAGGCAGAAGAAGTATGGCCTGAGGAATTACTCAGCAAAATGCCAGAATACCGTGGCAAGACACTGTATGACATTTTATATCGCAATGGACAGGTGGATCAGTTTGCCAAACAGACAGTTACCGACAGCAACAATAACAATTACCAGAATGATGAAATGAATCACTTCGGTTTCTATGTGCAGAAGGGTCTGTTTGAAGAGTACCGGCTGTTCGGTTTGCACGGCCCAAAGAAAGGCCATGACCTGGCAGAGTTCGATACCTATCACAAGGTACGGGGCCTGCGCTGGCCAGTGGTTGATGGCAAGGAAACCCTGTGGCGTTACCGTGAAGGTTATGACCCCTTTGTTAAAGCCGGCTCTAAAGTTGAGTTCTATGGCAAAGCGGATGGTCGCGCTGCAATTATTTCTGCACCTTACGAACCACCCGCTGAAGTGCCGGATGAAGAATATGACCTGTGGTTGTCAACCGGTCGCGTACTGGAGCACTGGCATTCCGGCAGTATGACGCGGCGCGTACCTGAACTGTATCGCGCATTTCCCGATGCGGTGATCTTTATGCACCCCGAAGATGCAGATAAACGAGGTTTGCGTCGCGGCCTGCCGGCAAAGGTGGTGAGTCGTCGTGGAGAGATTATGGCACGGGTAGAAACCCGTGGACGTAACCGCGTACCTAAAGGCCTTATCTTTGTGCCCTGGTTTGATGCCAGTGTGCTGATTAACAAAGTCACCCTGGATGCAACCGATCCGTTATCGAAAGAAACCGACTACAAGAAATGTGCAGTTAAGGTGGTTAAGGTGTGAGAGCGAATGGCTTTTCACAACAGCGTTTAACCGGGTTTGATAGAGACACAGCTGTTGTGAAAAGCACCAGGGCAAAATCATGTCAGATCTAATCAACAAACAGGGCCGGCGACAATTTATGCTGACCGCGGCAAAGTCCATAGGCGGTGTTGCAGTGATCAGCCTGGGTCTGGGTTTATATGCCAGGCAGTCCAGTGCATTACCGGCCTATGCGATACGTCCGCCGGGTGCACTGGATGAGGAGGATTTTCTCAGCGCCTGTGTTCGTTGTGGCATGTGTGTGCGGGATTGCCCGTTTGATACCTTGACGCTGGCAGGGTTTGCGGATCAGGTAGTAACCGGCACACCTTACTTTATTGCGCGTCAGGTGCCCTGTGAAATGTGTGATGACATTCCCTGTGTCAAAGCCTGTCCGACCGGCGCGCTGGATCATCAATTAACCGATATTAATGACGCACGAATGGGGCTGGCAGTGGTGATCGACCAGGAAAACTGCATTGCCTTTCATGGCCTGCGTTGCGAGGTTTGCTATAACGTCTGCCCGTTACGCGATAAAGCCATAACCCTGGATTTGCAACAGAATCCACGCACGGCAAAACATGCCTTGTTTATTCCCCGTGTGCATTCAGATGCCTGCACCGGCTGCGGAAAATGTGAGCAGGCCTGTATCCTGCAACAGGCTGCGATCAAGGTATTGCCGATCACACTGGCTAAAGGCGATGCGGGAAAACACTATCGCATGGGCTGGGAAGAAAAACAGAAATCCGGCAAAAGCCTGGTAACACCGGATGCAACCCACCAGTTCAATTTGCCACAGGGTGTGGAATACGATTACCAGAGTGGAAAAATAAACAAACAGAAAAACGCAGATCAGGAGCTTAAACCCTGATGAATAGGCTGGCGAAAAATAGATGGTTACTGGCAAGACGTGGCACACAGCTGGGCATTCTTGGGCTGTTTATGCTGGGGCCCTGGTTTGGCCTGTGGATTGTTAAAGGCAATTTAAGTTTCAGTGAAACCGCAGGTACCTTGCCGCTGACTGATCCCTTTGTGTTATTGCAGAGTCTGTTTGCCGGTCACTGGCCTGAAACTATCGCGATTACCGGTGTCGTGATTGTGATCGTGTTTTACCTTTTGCTGGGCCGGGTGTACTGCAGCTGGGTGTGTCCACTGAATATGGTGACAGATTTTGCCAGCTGGTTAAGAAACCGGCTGGGAATAAAAACAGGGTCTTACGTTTCACGGGATATGCGCTACTGGTTGTTGCTGGCGGTTATGCTGTTGCCGGTGATTAGTGGGGTAATGGTATGGGAACTGGTGAATCCGGTATCTCTATTACACCGTGGCCTGATATTTGGCATGAGTGCAGGCTGGTTGATGATAGCCATGGTATTCCTGATCGATTTACTGGTAAGCCGTCGTGCCTGGTGCGGGCATATCTGTCCAATGGGTGCGTTTTACAGTTTGCTTGGAAAATGGCCACTGCTGCGGGTGAGTGCTAAACGCAGGACACAGTGCAATGACTGCATGGATTGCTATGCAGTGTGCCCCGAACCGCAGGTAATAAAACCAGCACTTAAAGGGGCAGAGCAGGGGCATGGCCCGCTCATACTGGATGCACATTGCACAAACTGCGCGCGTTGCCTGGATGTGTGTTCGAAAGACGTATTCGAGTTTTCTACACGATTTAACAACAGGGCGGACACCGCATGATGTTGGATAAAAATTATATTTGGCCGCACTGGCATCAGTGTGGCCTGGACATTAAGACAGGAGAGCTGGCATGAAACCTTCAGTAATCGTAATACATGGCCTGATTATCGTGGCGGCCACCCTGGCTGCCAGAGCGTATGCAGAACAACCGGCATCACTGCGCGGGCATGAGGTCATTAATGAAACCGCCGGGGTTAGCGAGATGAAACGCTATCAGAAAGACGGTGAGGTAATTTCGCGGGACTATGTGCAGCAACCGCCATTGATTCCCCACAAGATTGACGGCTACCAGATCACATCAAAATATAACAAGTGTTTAACCTGCCATAGCTGGAATAACTACAAGCAGTCAGGTGCAACCAAGATCAGCCAGACGCACTTTGAAGACAGGGAAAAAAATGTGCTGGCCAATGTATCAGCACGTCGCTATTTCTGTGTGCAATGTCATGTGCCACAGGCAACAACCGCGCCGCTGGTAGAAAATACCTTCAAGCCAATTGATGCGATCAGTGGACAACAATAAACACTTAAGCAAAACAGATTTTAAAGGTGAGACTCATGGCAAAAAAACAGTGTAATGAAAAAAAATGGCTATGCAGAATGTGGAATACACTGAAGGCGCCTTCGACGGTCTGGTCGCTGGGTGGCATACTGCTGGTGGGTTTTGTCTCGGGCATTATTTTCTGGGGTGGTTTTAATACCGCAATGGAAGTTACCAATACCGAAGAGTTCTGTATTTCCTGTCACGAGATGGAAGAAAACGTCTACCAGGAATATAAGCAAACGATCCATTATTCTAACCGTACCGGGGTTCGCGCCACCTGTCCCGATTGCCATGTGCCGAAAGAATGGACGCATAAAATGATCCGCAAGATCAAGGCCAGCAACGAGTTATTTCACAAGGCGCTGGGTACGATCAGTACACCGGAAAAGTTTGAAGCCAAGCGTCTGCAGCTGGCACAGAATGTGTGGCGTTCTATGAAAGCCACCGATTCCCGTGAATGCAGAAACTGCCACGATTATGAATCAATGGATTTTACCGCACAGGGTCGACGTGCAGTGGATCTACATTCACATGGTCTGGAGCAAGGACAAACCTGTATTGACTGCCATAAAGGGATTGCGCATTCGATGCCGGATATGCGCAGCGTTGATCCGGCAATTGCGCCTGGGAGCAAGTAGCCAACAATAAACAGCAGGCAATAAATGCTGTGCTGTTTATTTACGAGGTGACTTAGTCGTTGTGATAAGTGGTTTGTAAACAGTGCAGTTGAGTTTGCAGCTGATCAATCTGTTCAAGTAGATCAAGTGCCAGCGCAACCCCGGCGGGATTGATCTGCAGATCACGTTGCAGGCGTTTCGCAGTCTGTACTCTTTGTAAACTCACTGCGGTAAAGCGCCATTGCTCAGCCTGTTGCATATGTTCTGCAAGGTTGACTGGCTCCAGCGCACCTTCTTCAACCAGTTGCACTATCCATTCTTCTGAGCCAGCACAGGCATCACACAGTTCCTGAAAGCTCAGTTCGTATGATTCATCAAGTAGAACGCCATTGAGTATCGTTTGTGGCATAAGGCTAAACTCCCAGTTTGCTGCGTGGGTTATAGGCTAACTCCTGCTGCATTTGTTGGTACAGCTTTTTCGCCGCGTCAGACTCCGCAGGCGGCAGGGTGATTTGTGTGATTACATATAAATCACCTGCTGTGCTCGCAGGAATACCACGACCCTTAAGACGCAGTTTGCGACCCGCCGGGGTGCCGGGGGCAATTTTCATATCCACCGCGCCGTTGGGGGTGGGCACTTTTACACTGGCACCCAGCGCGGCTTCCCATGGGGTTAATGGTAAATCAAGATACAGGTCATGGCCATCGATGCGGTACAGGCTGTGGGGTTTGAACTCGATTTCCAGGTAGAGGTCGCCAGCCGCTGCGCTTCCCATGCCCGGTGAGCCCTGGCCACTGAGACGAATGCGTTGCCCCTGTTTAACCCCTTTGGGAATCTTCACATTAAGCGTGCGCTGTTTATTGTAGACATGGCCGTTGCTGTCCACCTCGGGCGACTGCAAGGTAATGCTGCGGCTTGCGCCCTGGAAGGCATCTTCCAGATCAATCAGCACTTTGGCGTGATGGTCCTGGCCGCGGCTGGCCTGGCTGTGGCGTGTACTGTGATAGCGTTGCTGCGCCGAGCCAAAGCCACGGCCGAACAGTGACTCGAAAAACTCACTGAAGTCACCCGCATCGCCACCTTCAAAACCAGCGCCGCTGAATTCAAAACCCGCATCCCAGTCCGGTGGCGGGTTAAAGTCCTGGCCGGCTTTCCAGTTTTTGCCCAGCTGATCATAGGCGGCACGTTTTTCCGGGTCTTTTAATACCTGGTAGGCTTCATTCAGTTCCTTGAAGCGCACCTCGGCATCGGTTTCCTTGCTGACATCGGGATGGTATTTACGCGCCAGTTTTTTATAGGCGCGCTTGATCTCATCCTGGGTGGCTGTTTTTGTCAGGCCAAGAACCTCGTAATAATCTTTAAAATCCATAGATGGCTCCGCGATTATGTTCAGCTAGCGTGGAAATACTATCCATTAAATGGGTGCAACCCTGCAACATTTAAAGAGGTGTTAACAGTATAGGTGGATTTGCGTGATGCGTATTACAGTCCGCAAATGAACGCGAATTAACGCGAATAAACAGCAAAGCTTGTAGAGTTACTCGTTCCCACGCGGGAGCGTGGGAACGAGTCTAAGCTTTTTCGTTTGTTTGCGTGTATTCGCGCTGTTCGCGTTCATTTATTTCGCACGTCCTGTGCTTCACCCTTCGGGTCGAGCATTCGTTCGTTCAAAGTGCTCCTGCACTTTAGTGCGTTTTCTTTTCAGGTTTCCGGCGACAACAAAAAGGGCGACCTGCTGGTCGCCCTTGTCTGTTGAACCTCAGCTGCTAATAAGCTTATTCGGTTTCGATATGCCAGCCTTCGGTTGCCGGTAAGCGTGGCATGGCAATTTCAGGGAATTCGCCGGTCAGTGCCTTAAGGAAGGCCACCAGGTCTTCGGTCTGTGCCTTGTCCAGTTCAATATTCAGCTGGGTTTTCGCCATTACCTTAACCGCTTCATCCAGGGTGTCGACCCGGCCATTGTGGAAGTAGGGTGCAGTCAGTGCGATATTGCGCAGTGTTGGTACCTTGAAGAAATAGGCGTCCGCTTCCTTGCCGGTGACATCGGCACGGCCCCTGTCGGCCAGCAGGTCATATTTCTTTACATAGGCATTGTCAGCAAAGGTAGGGAACTTCATAAAGAAGCCGTTACCTTCTGGCATCTGCGGGCCATTGAAAGCCGCGCCGGAATGGCAGGAGGTGCAGCCTACGCTGGCAAAGGTGTTCATGCCGCGAATCTGCTGCTGGTTGAGAGCATTCTTCTCACCCTTAACATAACGGTCGTAGGGGCTGTTGGGAGTGACCAGGGTGCGCTCAAAGGCAGCCACCGCGCGAGCGGCATTATCAACCGTCATTGAGTCCTTGCCAAATGCGGCTTCAAACATGGGTTTATAGCCGGGAATCGAGCGAACCCGATCCATCGCGGTTTCCACATCGGCCATGCCCATTTCCACCAGGTTGGCTACCGGGCCTTTGGCCTGATCTTCCAGTGAGGGTGAGCGGCCGTCCCAGAACTGGCTGGCGCTGAAGCCGGAGTTCCATACCGTGGGTGAGTTACGGCCACCGGTTTTACCGTGGATACCCATGGACACCGGGCGATTGTCTTCGCCGCCCAGCATCACATTGTGGCAGCTGTTACAGGATACGGTGCCGGTGGAGGAAAAGCGGGGATCAAAGAACAGTGCCTTGCCCAGTTCAACCTTTTCTGCCGTGGTCGGGTTATCGGCGGGTGCCGGTGCCTGTTCGGGCAGTGCCTGCCAGTCGGCTGCCTGCAGCGGCAGGCTGCTGAGAAGCAGGCTGGCTACAGCACTCAGAATGAAATAAAACCGCATGATGCTCGTCTCCTTAATTAATGCACTACATGAGTGCATAGACTTGGGTAAACCAGGCCGTATTTACCAGCCTGCTCCAGAATGGTGCGTATTATATTAGATTTTATTAATATTCCAACAATTAAGCACAGTTAGCAGGGAATTGTGCCGACTGTGTCGCAAGCTGGCATGTGCGTTTTTTGCGGGGGTTATTGCCGGAATCTAGCGGCGGATATAAAAAAGCCCCGGCCTGTAGGGGCTGGGGCTTTTTTGTCAGGCAGGGCTGAGCGAGTTAACGATTCTTGCCGCCGCCCATACCGCCACCCATGCCGGAGCCGTCGCCAGGGCCCATGCCGTTGCCCATGCCCTTACCCATACCACGGCCCTCGGGCATTTCATCCGGCAAGGACACACCGCGTTCCTTCGCGCGCAGTTTCATGCGCTCATGGTGTTCCTCGCGGATGCGATTACGCTCTTCCTCGCTGCTGGCGTTCTGCATTCGGGTGCGCAGCTCTGCGCGTTCCTGGGTTGTCATCAGCTGGCTGCCGTAGACCTGTTCTTCCTGTGCCTGGCTGATGCCGCCGGAGATTAACAGTGCGCCTGTCAGTGCGCTGATTAAAAGATATTTACGTCTGTCCATGATTGTGACCTCGTTTGTCATTTTGAGTGGATGGTTTCAGGCTTAAGCGTCTCGAAACAACGGCGTTTACGCCAGTGGGGTGATTATAGGGCAGTGGATGAAAACTGAAACAGCTAAAAGTAGCGGATTGATGATCCTGATCATAAAACCCTGTAACAGCGGCTTGTGGCACTTGCTGACAAAGTAACGGCGAAAAAAAAGGACGACCGTGTCGTCCTTTTCATACCTGGTGGCGCGGGCTCTGAAGGGGAGTAAAGAGCCAGCGGCCGCAGCCGGTTAGCTACAGCCCTTGGGACGTGGCAGACCGGCAATCTTGTTGGCACACTTGATCAATCCGGTTGGGAACAGGGAGTAGATGTACTTCTGGTCGCTCTTGTCTTTGCCGTATTCTTTTTTCATCAGCTTGGAGAAGGCGCGTGGCTCACACACTGTGCCGTTTTCGTGGAAGTAGTCACGCGCCAGCTTGATAATGTTCCAGTGCTCTTCGGTTAACTCGGGCACGTTCTCATTCTTGGCGATTTCCACGGCCAGGTCTTCGCTCCATTCGTCAAGATTAAGCAACCAGCCGGCTTCGCTTAATTCGATTGTTTTACCATTTACTTCGGCTTGCATATTCACACCTCATATCACTTGTAGATCTCAGAACAGGCGCCGGTCTGGATAGCAAAGGCGGTTTGTTCTGGAGAATTATCGTTTAACATAAACTTGAGTAATTTAGTCAGGTATTATCCATTAAACAGCGCCGCTTGGCAAATGTTTTGTCGGGTGGTTAGACAGGGTTAAATGCCGGTGGTAATCTAAATCTATGTGCGCCCGCCCTGAATTTCAAGTGCTGGTCTGCTGTCAGGTTGCAACAGGGCAGGACAGGGCGCGTCGGCTTTGTTGAGAGAAGCTTATGTCTGACCAGAAAATTGATATGTTCAAGGGCATATTGCCTGGCGAGCCACTGTACAAGCTGGCACCCACCCGTGACGAAAACGGCATCTCCTTTGTCGATTTTATGTTGATTATTCCTCGCCTGAAGAAAATGCCCCAGGCCTATATCGACAAAACACTGCGTGACATCCAGATGGTGTTGAGCCGTTACAGCAACGACGTGGTGTTCGCTAATATGGATCTGAAAATCAATTGCCTGTGGATTTCACACCGGCCGCGCCCCGGCCTGTGTATGGAGCTGGCTGCCGCAATTCGGCAGTATGTGCCGGAAGCCATGCTGGTGGGGGATATGGCGAGATAAAGCAGGCATAGATTGATGGTCGTTGAATAAAACAATAATAAGAAGAGCAAAAATAAGAAGAGCAAATCTAGATGAGTGATTCAGTCATTGATGTGAAGGTATTTAACGAAGTGCGCGATTTAATGGGGGATGCGCTACCCGAGTTTATTGAGACCTATCTGGGCAACAGCCCCGGCCTGCTGGGGAACATCGAGACGGCACTGCAGGCGGCTGACCTGCATAATGTCTACCTCAATGCGCATCAGCTCAAGGGGGGCAGTGGCAGTATAGGTGCTATGCAGGTGTATCAGCTGGCTCTGCAGATGGAGCAGCAGGCGCGCAGTAGTGAGGCAGACGTTGCGACACTGCAGCCGGTTTACCAGCAGTTACTGCTGGCCTATGATCATGCCGCCGCCGAGCTCGGTGGCCACCTGCCGGTCTCGCAATAAGGCCTAGCTGATTCGCTTACGGCCATCGGCCACCGCTTTAAGCACCTGTTCCGGTGCCGTGCCGCCGATATGGTTGCGCGCGGCTACCGAGCCTTCCAGCGTCAGCACATCAAACACATCCTGCTGAATAATTTCGCTAAATCCCTGTAGCTCGCTGAGTTCCATCTCGCTCAGGTCACGGCCGGTTTCCACACCCAGCGCTACCGCCTTGCCCACCACTTCATGGGCATCACGGAAGGGCAGGCCTTTCACCACCAGGTAGTCCGCCAGATCGGTGGCGGTGGAAAAGCCCTGTTTTGCCGCCCTGTACATATTCTCCCGTTTGGCCTGAATAGCGGGTATCATGTCGGCAAATGCCCGTAACGAGCCGAGAATGGTGTCGATCGTGTCGAAAAGTGGTTCTTTATCTTCCTGGTTGTCCTTGTTATAGGCCAGTGGCTGAGACTTCATCAGGGTCAGTAATGACACCAGGTGACCATTTACCCGGCCGGTTTTGCCCCGTACCAGCTCCGGTACATCGGGGTTTTTCTTCTGCGGCATGATGGATGAGCCGGTACAGAAGCGGTCCGGCAGGTCGATAAATGCAAATTGCGCCGAGGCCCAGAGCACCAGCTCTTCGGAGAAGCGGGACAGGTGGGTCATAATAATCGCTGAAGCGGCGCAGAACTCGATGGCGAAGTCGCGGTCGCTCACTGCATCCAGCGAATTGCGGCAAACGTCGTCGAAATGCAGCTGTTCTGCGGTGAAATGTCGGTCAATTGGGTAGGTGGTGCCGGCCAGTGCCGCGGCACCCAGCGGCAGCACATTGAGTCGAGTGGCACAGTCGCTGAGGCGTGAGGCATCCCGCTGCAGGTTCTCGAACCAGGCCATCAGGTGGTGGCCGAAGGTCACCGGCTGGGCCACCTGCAGATGGGTAAAGCCGGGCATAATGGTGTGCGCCTCCCGCTCCGCCAGATCCAGCAGGCCATTTTGCAGGCGACGGATCTCGGCAATGGCAAAACCGATCTGTTCCCGCAGATACAGGCGAATATCCGTCGCCACCTGGTCATTGCGTGAACGCCCGGTGTGCAGGCGCTTGCCCGCATCCCCCACCAGTTCGGTGAGGCGTGCCTCAATATTCATGTGCACGTCTTCGCGGGCCACCGACCATTCGAATTTGCCGTCGGTGATTTCCTGCTCCACCTGATCCAGCCCCTGTAACAGGCTGCTTAAATCCTCATCACTCAGTACACCGACCTTATTCAGCATGCGCGCGTGGGCCCGTGAGCCTTCGATATCCTGTCGATACATGCGCTGGTCGAACTGCACCGAGGCGGTAAAGGCTTCAACGAAAGCATCGGTGGGCTCGGAAAAGCGGCCGCCCCACAGTTTATTCTGATCAGATGAGTTGCTCATAGGTTTTGCGAAATCCCGAAAGTGTCTGCGCCAGATGGCGTGCTGGTGAATAAAGTGTGGCGAATTATATCAAATCTGGCGGCAAAGGCGGTGGAATCTCACAATTGATAAAGATCGACTAAACTGTGCCCATGAGTATGGAATCGAATGAAAAGCAGGGCTTTATTCCCAATTTCTGTGATGTGGGCAGCGTGTTTATGCTGGTGCTGCTGGTTGAGCTGCTGTCGCTGTTACTGGCGCTCGCGCCCAGTAACAGCCAGGGCTTCTGGGATCGGCTGGCGCTGATCTCGCTGTTTGCCCAGTGGCTGGCGCTGCTCAATGCCAGCCTGTTGTGCGGGCTGAAAAACTGGCTGAACCGGCAAACGGTGTTGCTGTGTACGTTGGCCAGCCTGCTGATTATGTGGCTGGCGACCCTGCTGGTATCGGGACTGGTGATATATTTCAGTGTGCTGTTCGGACTGGGCAGCTTCAGCGAGCATGAGCAGCTGTATTTTGTGCTGCGTAACCTGGCAATCAGTGGCCTTATTTACGCGGTAATGTTACGTTATTTTTATGTGCAGCATCAGTGGCGTTCCAATCTGCAGGCGCAGAGTCACGCGCAGGTTCAGGCGCTGAAAGCACGGATACGCCCGCACTTTCTGTTTAACAGTATGAACACCATCGCCAGCCTGGTGCGCATTGATGCGGATAAGGCGGAAAAGGCGGTAGAAGACCTGTCGGATCTGTTCCGTGCCAGCCTGCAGGATGAAACCAGCCATACCCTGCGGGATGAACTGGATCTCACCGCCAGTTACCTGGATATCGAGCACCTGCGTCTGGGGGAGCGGCTCAGCGTTGACTGGCAGCTGGACGAGGCGGCAATGGAGATCGAGGTGCCGGCCCTGTGCCTGCAGCCGCTGGCGGAGAATGCGATCTACCACGGCATAGAGCCGGTGCCCGAGGGGGGCGAGTTGAAAATAACATCGCAACTCGATAACAATAGACTATGCTTAACAGTGAGCAATCCGCTGCGCGAGGCGCATGCAATGAGCCGGCACCAGGGCAACCACATGGCCCAGGCGAATATTAAAACGCGGCTGTCTTTAATGTACGGGGATCAGGCAGAATTCATTATCAAGGCAGAACCACATAGATACACAATTTCGATAGGCATACCAGTTGAATCATGAAAATACTCGTTGTTGATGATGAGCCACTTGCCAGGCAACGTCTGGTAGGTCTGGTACAGGGATTGGACGGTTTTGACGTCTGCGGCAATGCGTCCAATGGTGAAGAAGCACTGAAGATGTCACAGGAGCTCAAGCCCGATGTGGTGCTGCTGGATATTCGCATGCCCGGCATGGATGGTATTGAAACTGCGCATCACATGAATCTGCTGAGCAAGCCACCTGCCATCGTGTTTACCACCGCCTTCAGTGAACACGCGCTGAAAGCCTTTGAAACCCATGCAGTGGATTATCTGCTAAAACCGATTAAACAGGAGCGTCTGCAGGAGGCATTGCAGGCCGCGGTGCGCCTGACCCGGCCACAGCTGGAGCAGATTCGCCAGCTGGATGACGATGATGAGCCACGGGTGCGCACCCATATCTGTGTCAAAACCCGCGGTAAGCTGGAGCTGGTGCCGATTGAAATTATTCGCTATTTTCTCGCAGATCATAAATACGTCACCCTGCGTACAGATGACCACGAGTGCCTGATTGAGGAATCCCTCAAATCACTGGAAAACGAACTGGGTCATCTGTTTACGCGGATTCACCGCAATGCACTGGTGGCCAATCGCCACATGACCGGGCTGGAAAAAAACAGCGAAGGCCATTGTGTGGTGACCATGGACAGCATCGATGATCGCCTGGAAATCAGTCGTCGTCACCTGCCCCACGTCAGAAAGAAAATCAAAAACCTGTCGACCTACAAATAGCGTTTACACAGCCATGCCCTGCTCGCAGTCGCGAGTCATCACCAGGCAAGTATACGGCGGGTGTTATTCTGACCGCATTCTCAATCATGTAAGCTGATACAAGGCGCAATCTCAGGTAAAATAACCCGCTCAATCAACAAACACAGTGAATCGGCACTTGCCGTGCTTCGCTACAAGCGTCAGGAAAAGTCTATGTCCCAGTCCCAGCCCGTTCGCATCGCCACCCGTAAAAGCCCCCTGGCCCTGTGGCAGGCCGAAGAAGTGGCTCGCCAGCTGAAACAGCGCAACCCGCAACTTGAAATCGAACTGGTAAAAATCATGTCCAAGGGCGACAAGTTTCTTGATGCGCCGCTGGCCAAGGTGGGGGGCAAGGGCCTGTTTGTTAAGGAGCTGGAGCAAAGCATGCTGGATGGCGAAGCGGACATTGCGGTGCACTCAATGAAGGACGTGCCGATGGTGTTCCCCGAGGGTCTGCACCTGCCGGTGATTATGCAGCGTGAAGACCCCACCGATGCGTTTGTTTCAAATAACTACAGCAGCCTGCAGGATCTGCCCGCCAATGCACGCATCGGCTCCTCCAGCCTGCGACGTCAGCTGCAGATAAAAGAACAGATGCCAGAGGCGGAAATGCTCAACCTGCGCGGCAATGTGAATAGCCGCCTGCAGAAACTGGACGACGGCCAGTTTGATGCGATTATCCTCGCCACCGCCGGGTTGTTGCGGCTGGAAATGCAGGATCGCATCCGCTCGCGGATTCCACCGGAGCAGAGCCTGCCCTCGGTGGGTCAGGGCGCGGTAGGCATTGAATGCCGGGTGGGTGATGAGCGCATCGAGTCGCTGATTGCGCCTTTGAATGACCACGACACCCACACCCGCCTGCTGGCAGAGCGGGGCATGAACAACCGCCTGAACGGCGGTTGCCAGGTGCCCATTGCCGGTTATGCGCTGCTTGAAGGTGATGATATCTATCTGCGTGGCCTGGTGGGTCGCCCCGATGGCAGTGAAGTGGTACGTGGTGAGATCCGCGGCCCGCGTGAGCAGGCCGAGGCGCTGGGCAAAAGCCTGGCGGAAGATCTGCTGAGCCGCGGTGCCGATGTGATCCTGCGTGAAATGGGTATGCTGGACTGAATATGTCAACTCAGAACCTGACCAATCGCGTGGTGCTGGTGACCCGTCCGCAACACCAGGCGGACAAGCTGGCGCAGCTGATAGAAACCGCAGGGGGCAAAGCGCTGCTGTTTCCAAGCATTGAAATCCAGTCACTGCGGGACAACCCACATGTGCAGCAGACCTTTGCGCAGATCAACCAGTACGATATGCTGATTTTTACCAGCGCCAATGCGGTGATGCAGGCGCAGCAGATTCTGCAGTCAATGGCGCGCAGCCCGGAATCCATCGAGGCGCAGATTGCAGTGATCGGTAAGGCCACCCAGGCCGCTGCCCAACAGGCCGGCTTCCAGGTGAGTATTCAGCCGGAAACCGGTTTTAACAGCGAAGCCCTGCTCGCCCAGCCGCAGATGCAGCTGGTGAGCAATCATCGCATATTGCTGGTGCGCGGGCAGAGCGGGCTGGAAGTGCTGGCGGAAAACCTGCGCGAGCGGGGTGCGATTGTGGACTATGCCGAGGTGTACTGTCGTGCGGTACCGGTGACCGACACGGGTCTGCAGCGACACCAGTTGAGCCAGCACTGGGTGGACTATGGTATCAGCGATATTATTGTCACCAGTAATGAATCACTGCAAAATTTGTATGATATGCTCGAAATGCCGGCACGACAGGCAATGCTCAAGGTGCATCTGGTCGTGCCCTCGAAACGTTGTGTCACACTGGCACATTCACTGGGCTTTGAACGAATAACCCAGGCTGAATCGGCCCTGAATCAACATATGATAAACGCCCTGTTCGAATAAGCGGTTTGAATATAAGGTGTGTATCTGAAGACAAAGTAAACACCATGGCTAAAAAAACACAACAAGAAAATAAAGCAACGGATAAAGCCAGTAGCTCTGAGGATGCGTCTGCTGTAGCTGATACATCGGCTGCGGATAATGCACAGGCAAACACCGCAGACAAACAAGAGACAAAGTCATCTGCAAAAAGCCCCGAGAAACAGCTCGACAACAAACAGGCCGGGCTGACCCAGCCCGCGACGCCGAGTGGTGGCAATAATAAAAAAGCCACCGCGGAAAAACCACAACAAAAGTCTACAAGATCCGCTGCCAGCTCACCCGGCAAAGCCGCCTTTAGCGTGATCTATTTATTACTGCTGGTGATTACTGCGGCCACAGCCGCTGCAGCCTATTATTTCTGGCAGCAACAACTGCAACAGCAGCAACGCGTTGCCAGCAGCTCACAACAGCTCGAACGCTTACAAACAGAGCTGACACAACTTGAACAGCAGTTCTCCCAGGAAAGCGCAAAAATCAGTTTCCATGAACAGAGCCTGCAGCAACTCAATCAGGACCTGGCGGTAACAACCGAAATCTCGCAACAGGCGATGCAGTTACTGCAGCAGAATCAACGTGGCTGGGCACTGGCGGAAATTGATTACCTGCTGCGCATGGCGCATCGACGCTTGCAGGTGGCGCGGGATATTCCGGGTGCCATCGCCGCACTGCAGGGTGCCGACTCACGCATTCAGCAGCTGGGGGATTTAAAGCTGTTTAAAATTCGCCAGCAGCTGAACAGTGACATTGCCGAACTGAAAGCAATTCACCAGGTTGATGTTAGCGGGATTGCAATGCGGCTTGATGAAAACATTCGCCTGGTTAGCGAGTTGCCATTCAAATCCATACAGCGCGCCATTGAAGCACAACTGCCACAGACCGAAGAAACGCCGCAATCTGAACAGTCCGTAGAACAGTCGGCGGAACAAATAGCAGAGCAGCAGCCAGGCTTTGTTGATTCGCTGATTAGCACCGTCAAACAGATCGGGGATATAAAAATTCACCAGCGCAGTATCCAGCTCAACCAGGGTGAAGCGCAGCAGGCAGATATTCAGCAGCAACTGCAATCCCATCTGCTGGCATTGCGTCTCGCAGTGTTGAGTTATAACCAGAAACAGTTTCATTATGAACTGACGCAGTCGATTGAGTTACTGCAACAGCATTATGATGAAGAGGACAACCGGGTGGCGCAGTTACTTGAGCAGTTGCAATCCTATCAGCAGCTCAACCTGCAACAGCAGTTACCTGAACTGATCGAGGCCTGGGAGTTGTTGCAACAGGCGCTGGTTGAAAAACCAACAGCCGAGGACGTGCAACCATGAAACGATTAATCACCGCCGTGATACTCGCCAGTGTACTGGCCGTTACAATTGGCGTGCTCGCCTATTACAGTGGGCCGGGTTATGTAGTGTTCAGTTTTGTTGATTACACCCTGGAAACCTCGTTTATCTTTTTTGCCGGTTTTTATGCCTTCAGTTTTTTTGTGTTTTATTACCTGGTACGTCTGCTGTCAGGGCTATTGAATATCCCCCGCTTTATGCGTCGGCGCCACTATAACCGCCAGCTTGAGCGTTCGAAAAGTACACTGATAAAAGGCCTGATTGAAATTTCCGAAGGCCGCTTCGAACAGGCAGAAAAAATGCTGATTCGCCATGCGGAAAAAAATGACACGGTATTGCTGAATTATTTAATGGCAGCCCGTGCAGCACAGCAACAGGGTGCCTATGAACGCAGGGATGAATACCTGCGCCTGGCGCACGAATCAACACCTTCAGCGGATGTTGCCATTGGTTTAACCCAGGCGGAGTTACAGTTAAGTCATAAACAGTATGAACAGGCACTGGCTACCCTGAATCATATTGCCAGCCTGTCACCCGGCCATGGTTATGTAAAAAAACTACAGGCCTATACCTTTAAGCATCTGGGTGACTGGGATCACCTGAGCCAGGTGCTGCAGCAGGTTAAAAAACTCAAGGCAATGGATGCGGAGGAGCTGCAGCAACTGGAAGTTGAAGCCTTTAACGGTATGCTGGCTAAAAGCATAAAACAGGTGGATGGCGATAAAACCGAAGCCATCTGGCGCGATATGCCGAAGGCCTTAAAAGAGAATGCCGCGCTGAGTTATATCTATGCCAGTTATTTACATGCACAGAAAAAGGACGATGAAGCCGAAGCACTAATTCGTCACGCGCTCAACAAGCACTGGGATAACCAGCTGGCCAGTCTGTATGCCGACTTAAACACCAGCCAGCCGAAAAAGCCGCTGGAAACTGCGGAAGAGTGGTTGCACAAGCAACCCAGAAACGCGGCGCTGTTGCTGGTGCTGGGTAAGCTATCGATGCGATGTGAATTCTGGGGTAAGGCGAGAAGTTATTTTGAAACCAGTATCTCGATTCAGCCTACATCCGAGGCCTATCTGCGCCTGGCAGATTTACTGGAAACAAAAATGGATGCGGCCGCCGAAGCGCAGAAAATGTACCGGGCCGGGTTGAAAATTACGGTGGATCAGACAGTGGACAAGTTGCCATTGAAAAAATCCGCCGCAGATGACAGCAGGCCATCATCACAGCTTAAGCTGATTCAGTAGCCCCATTTAGTAAATCTGGTTCAGGCAATCCAGTTCAGCTAATTCGCTTCAGGATTTTTTTGCAGCAATCGCCTGGATGGCATCAGCGGAATATTCAAATGCATCGGAAAACATGGTGTCTTTCGATGCGCCCTGTTGGGTAAACAGCTCTGCTGCGGCGTTAATCATCGGCGGTGGCCCACTCATATAAATATCAAAGCCTGACAGGTCGGGGTAGTGACTGGCGACAGACTCATGTACAAAGCCGGTTTCACCCTGCCAGTTATCTTCAGCCATGGGTTCGGATAGCACGGCGGTAAACCTGAGTCGCGGATTTTTTTCAATCCACTGCTGAACCATCTCCTGCATATACAGATCACGCAAGGCCCGTACACCCATAAAAAGGTGTACCGGCTGCCGGTAGTTTACATATTCGATGTGTTCAATCATCGCCTTGAGCGGGCCGAAGCCGGTGCCGCCACCCATCATAATAATTGGCCGTTCTCTATCTTCGCGAATAAAAAAGCTGCCCAGTGGGCCTTCCATCTGCAGTGCTG
>DATCTK010000012.1:0-96287 GCA_036567985.1 Gammaproteobacteria bacterium
ATTTTTCCATTGTGTAGCCTGTCTGGCGGTGAAATCGCGCTCCAGCCGCCCGCCGAAAGGCATATTATTGGGCCTTTGGGTTTTGCCTTAACAGTGGTAAAATTTGCAGTTCCTTTTTGTAAACATGCAGGCTATATGGCGCGCAAACTCTATATCAAAACCTTTGGTTGCCAGATGAACGAATATGATTCGGCCAAGATGCACGATGTGCTGGCGGAATCGGAAGAGATCATCCAGGTGGATAATCCGGAAGAGGCCGATATCCTGCTGTTGAATACCTGTTCGATCCGGGAAAAAGCCCAGGAAAAGGTGTTTTCACTGCTGGGCAAATGGAAGACCTGGAAACAGAACAAGCCTGATCTGCTGATCGGGGTGGGCGGCTGTGTCGCCTCCCAGGAAGGGGATGCCATTCGCCAGCGCGCGCCCCATGTGGACATGGTGTTCGGTCCGCAAACCCTGCACCGCCTGCCGCAGATGGTCAAAGGGGTCACCATTGACCATATCCCTATGGTGGACATTTCCTTCCCCGAAATCGAGAAGTTCGACAACCTGCCAGAGCCGAAGGCGGACGGTCCCAGTGCCTTTGTTTCGATTATGGAAGGCTGCAGTAAATACTGTACCTTCTGCGTGGTGCCCTATACCCGTGGCGAGGAAATTTCCCGCCCCTTCGACGATGTGCTGGCGGAAGTGGCCCAGCTGGCGGCGCAGGGTGTGCGTGAAATCAATCTGCTGGGACAGAATGTCAACGCCTACCGCGGCGAAATGCACGACGGCGAAGTGGCCGACCTGGCGCTGCTGATTCACTATGTGGCGGCGGTGGAGGGCATTGAACGCATCCGCTTTACCACCTCACACCCGGTGGAGTTTTCCGATTCGCTGATCCAGGCCTTTGCCGAAGTGCCGGAGCTGGTGAGCTTTGTGCACCTGCCGGTGCAGAGTGGCTCGGATCGCATTCTGGCGGCGATGAAACGCGGCCATATGGCGCTGGAATACAAATCCAAGATCCGCCGCCTGCGCGAAGCACGGCCGGATATTACCCTGTCCTCGGATTTTATTATCGGCTTTCCCGGTGAGACCGATGCCGACTTTGAACAGACCATGCAGCTGATTGAAGACATCGGTTTCGATCACTCCTTCAGTTTTATCTACTCGGCGCGTCCCGGCACACCGGCCTCATCCCTGGCGGATGACGTGCCCATGGAGATTAAAAAACAGCGCCTGGCGCGGTTGCAGCAGCGCATTAATGAAATGGCGGCGGAGATTTCCGAAGCCATGGTGGGCAGCGTGCAGCGTGTACTGGTAGAGCGTCCATCGAAAAAAGATGCGCGGCAGATGGCCGGGCGCACTGAAAACAATCGCGTGGTGAACTTTGACGGTAACCCGCGTCTAATCGGGCATTTTGTGGATGTAAAAATTACCGCCGCCTTCGCCAATTCACTGCAGGGCGAGTTTATTGATATTGCCGCCATTGACCGCACCCGTCTCAGCGCCTGATCGCGCCTTGCCCAGCTTCCCAACACCGATGCGTATTGCCTTATGACAGACAGTCTGGATATTGATTTTAAACCGGCGGATAACGACCGTCTTGCCAATCTGTGCGGGCCAATGGATGAAAACCTGCGGCAAGTGGAAGTTCGCCTCGGCGTGGAAATTACCCATCGCAATCACCACTTTCAGCTGATTGGTGAAACCGACAATGTGAAAATGGCCGGTGATATCCTGAAAGATTTATATCGCATCACCGAACACCAGCAGCTGTCAGCCAATATGGTGCACCTGCAGTTGCAGGAGTCAGGTCTGCAGGCGCTGGAAGGTGATGATGCACTGGATGCGAGTCAGTGGAGCCTGCGCCTGCGCAAGGGCGTGATCAAGGGGCGCGGCAATAACCAGGTAAAATACCTGAAAAGTATTCAGCAACATGACCTGAGCTTCGGCATTGGCCCGGCGGGTACCGGTAAAACTTATCTGGCGGTTGCCTGTGCCGTGGAAGCGCTGGAAGAAGAGCGGGTGCGTCGCCTGTTACTGGTGCGCCCTGCGGTAGAAGCGGGTGAGCGACTGGGTTTTCTGCCCGGTGACCTGGCACAGAAAATCGACCCCTATCTGCGCCCGATGTACGATGCGCTGTATGAAATGATGGGCTTTGAGCGGGTGGCCAAACTGATTGAACGCAGTGTGATAGAAATTGCGCCACTGGCCTATATGCGTGGCCGTACCCTGAACGATGCGTTTATTATTCTGGACGAAGCACAGAACACCACGCGGGAGCAGATGAAAATGTTCCTGACGCGCATCGGCTTCGGTTCTACAGCGGTGGTCACCGGTGATGTCACGCAGATCGACTTACCGCGGGGTGTTCATTCCGGCCTGCGTCATGCGGTGGAAGTACTGAAGGATGTGGATGATATTGCCATGACCTTTTTCAATCCCCGAGATGTGGTGCGTCACCCGATGGTGAAGCGCATTGTAAAAGCCTACGATGCCTACGAGGCAACACAGACAGATGATGGCGACGTGCCATTAAAACGGTCATAATTACCCCATGAGCCTGCACATAGATATCCAGATTGCCGATGACCTGGCCGACTCCGTTGAGGAACCTCCGCCGCGAACGCAATTGCAACACTGGGCCGAAGCCGCCTGGCAGGGCGATGCGCACACAGACGTGGAAGTGGCGCTGCGTATTGTCAGTGCTGAAGAAAGCCGACAGCTTAACCGCGACTACCGCGGCAAAGACAAACCCACCAATGTTTTATCCTTTCCCATGCAGATGGATGAATGGCATCTGCCCGCTGATTTAAGCCCTGATGATCTGACCCCGGATGATGTGCTTGCTGATGACAGACACAGTGAAGAGCTGTCTGCGTCTGATGCACACTGGCAAATCCTGGGAGATCTGGCGATCTGTGCCCAGGTGGTGGTGGAGGAAGCGCAACAACAGCGTAAATCGCTGCAGGCGCACTGGGCACATATGCTGGTGCATGGCATGTTGCACCTGCAGGGGTATGATCATATTGAAGAGGACGAAGCACAGCGCATGGAACAGCTGGAAATACAGATTATGCAACAACTGGGTTTTCCTGATCCCTATCAGGCAGACACAGAACTGACTAACACATCGGTAACGGATCTAAATTCATGAACGAAAGCACCACAAATGGCTCGAAATCAGCACAGGCAAAAGAGGAGTCGTTAAGCCTGTTTGAAAAACTCAGCCGTATTTTTCTCGACACGCCACAGAACCGTGATGAGTTAATTGAAATTCTACAGGCCGCAGAAAAGCAGAACCTGCTGGATATGGATGCACTGAGCATGATTGAAGGTGTGCTGCAGGTATCGGAAATTCAGGTTCGCGACATTATGGTGCCCCGCTCGCACATGGTGGTGTTAAGCGAAGACAATACATATGAAGAAATGCTGCCGGTGATCAATAACTCCGGGCATTCGCGTTTTCCGGTAATCGGTGAAAGCCGTGACGAGATCGTTGGTGTTTTGCTGGCCAAGGATCTGCTGCGTTATGTGGATGAGGAAAGCCGCAAGGGTTTCGACATAAAAGATGTTTTGCGTAAGGCGGTGTTTGTGCCGGAAAGCAAACGCCTGAATGTGTTGCTGAAAGAGTTTCGCGCCAGCCGCAATCACATGGCAATGGTGGTGGATGAGTACAACGGTATTGCGGGTCTTGTGACCATCGAAGATGTGCTGGAACAGATTGTGGGTGATATCGATGACGAACATGACGTGGAAGATGTAGGCAATATCCGTCGCATGGGGGTCAATCGCTATTCGGTTAAAGCCTTAACCCCGGTTGATGAGTTCAATGAATTTTTCGACAGTGGTTTTAATGAAGATGAATCGGATACCCTGGCGGGTATGTTAATGAAACACCTGGGGCATATGCCCAAGCGCGGCGAATCGATTATGATTGATAACTACCTGTTCAAAGTGATGAGTGCCGATAGCCGGCGTATTAAACATGTGCAGTTGATATTGCTGCCGGAATCCTCAAAGCAGGACAGTTCACCGGAAGACATGATCTGATGTTATTTGTAAATGAGCTGATGCCTGAAGGAACAATGCTCGATGATTGATGCCCGTGGCTTTGTTATTTAAAAAGAATCCCTTTTATCTGCAGGAATGGGCATTGCTGATCAGCGGTGCATTGATGCCGTTTTCCTTTGCTCCCTACGGGCTGTACTGGTTGCAGTTCCCATTGCTGGCGCTGTTATTCCTGAGCTGTTTGCAACAGGCCCCCGGCATTGCCATGCGTCGCGGCTTTCTATTTTCACTGGGCTTCTTTGTACACGGCATTCACTGGATTTTCTACAGCCTGCATTACCATGGCGCCGCACCCCAGGCACTGGCGATTATTATTGTGGTTTTACTCGCCGCCTACCTGAGCCTGTTTCCGGCACTTGCGCTGTACCTGGGTAACCGCCTGTTTAGTCGAGTCGGCGCGCCCTTGTTATTGCTGATTTATTCGATTAGCTGGATGCTGTTCGAGTGGCTGCGCGGTTATTTCCTTACCGGTTTCCCCTGGTTGCAGCTTGGCACCGCCCATGTGGATAGCTGGTTGGCCGGTTTCGCGCCGCTGTTTGGTGGGCTGGGTGTGGGCTTTCTGGTGGCGCTGCTTGCGGCGGCACTGGCGCTGTCACTGTTAAAAAAACAGCCCCTGTATGTGCTGGCCTGTGCCGGAGTTATTTATCTGGGTGGTTTTCTGCTCGGCCAGGTTAGCTGGACCCAGGCGGTGGGTGAGCCGCTTAAAGTCAGCCTGCTGCAGGGCAATATTCCCCAGTCGCAGAAATGGCGTCGTGAAATGTATGCGCCGACCCTGCAGATGTATCGCCAGCTGACACGGCAGCATTTGCAGAGTGACCTGATTATCTGGCCGGAAACCGCCATACCCGGCTTTGCGGATCGGGTGGAGGATTATTTATCCGGCCTGGCTGCAGAAGCAGAGCGGAGTAACACCGAGGTGTTACTGGGGGTGTTTGTGCGCGATGCACAGAGCGAGCGCTATTATAATTCGCTGGTGGACTTAAACGGTCAGGTATACCGCAAGCGGCACCTGGTGCCACTGGGAGAGTACTTCCCGCTGCGGCCGTTGCTGGGCTTTTTTGCCCAGTGGATTGATATTCCCATGTCCGATATCGACAGTGGTGAAGCCGATCAGCCGCTGATAAAAGTGGCTGGCCAGCCGGTGGGGGTGAGCATCTGTTTTGAAGATGCGTTTGATCGTGATGTGCTACAGGATCTGCCCGAGGCGACACTGCTGGTGAATGTGAGCAACGATGCCTGGTTTGAGGATTCCCCCCAGCCCTGGCAGCACCACCAGATTGCGCAGATGCGGGCGCTGGAAAGTGGCCGCAGTTTACTGCGGGTGACCAATACCGGGGTGACCTCATTTATCGGTGCAGACGGACGGGTGCAGGCCATGGCCGCACAGTTTAAACGCGAAGTATTAACCCATGAAGTACAGGCCTATAGTGGTGCCACGCCCTATGTGCGCTGGCAGAACTACCTGTTGATTGGCGCTGGCCTGATTTTGCTGCTGGTGTTGCACAGACGCTACGCCGGCGCTAAATAAGCCTCAAGCAGAGCCGGGTTAATCACTGATCAGGCCGTGAAAACTGCTGCAGCTCTAGCCGGGTTTTGTCGGCCACAGATAAAAACAGTTCCAGCACCTTCTGTTCAATGATTTCGATATCCAGCAATAACCAGTCACTGAACTCGTGGCTGGACTCCATCAGGTATTCGGCGGCATCGTTGATATCGTGACGGATATAGCGGGCCACTTCATCGGCCTCTTCCAGGGTGACTTCACCCAGGTGTATCGCCTGTTGCTGGGCCTGCTCAAGCGCCTTCTGCAGGGTGGGCATGGCATGGGCTTCGGCGTTATCGATGGTATCTTTTACGCGGCGCATCATCTGGTTGTAGGATTCAATCAGTGACGATGTATCTGGGCTGTCCTGAGACCACATTAGACTTACCTCATTCAATCTGTCTTGTATAATCACCTGCACCCGAGCGTAGCCGGTGAGATCAGGCGGAACCACTGTCTGCTGCGGTGGAACTCGCTGAGTCGCTTGCTGTTGCGGCGATAGCAGAAACCCGAGTTTCCTAAAGCCTCGACTCTGATGTATCCTTCATACCCTTTTTATAGCTCATATTTGCAGCATGTCTGTGAACATCAACCCATTTGAAGCCAGTTAGATGCAAGAAAACTACAATCCACAACAGATCGAACAGGACGCCCAGACATTCTGGGAGGAAAATCAGGTATTTAAGGTTAGCGAAGAGGCGGACAGGGAGAAGTTCTACTGCCTGTCGATGTTTCCCTATCCCAGTGGTCGGCTGCATATGGGGCATGTGCGCAACTACTCCATCGGCGATGTGATCAGCCGCTACCAGCGTATGCAGGGCAAGAATGTGTTGCAGCCCATGGGCTGGGATGCGTTCGGCCTGCCCGCGGAAAATGCCGCGCACAAGCATCAGTCCCACCCCGCCAAATGGACCTATGAAAATATTGACTATATGCGTGGCCAGCTGAAGCGGCTGGGCTTTGCCTATGACTGGGATCGTGAGCTGGCAACTTGTACCCCCGAGTATTACCGCTGGGAGCAATGGCTGTTCACCAGGCTGTACGAAAAAGGCCTGGTGTATAAAAAGAACGCGGTGGTTAACTGGGACCCGGTGGACCAGACCGTACTCGCCAATGAGCAGGTGGTGGATGGCCGTGGCTGGCGTTCAGGCGCGCTGGTGGAGCGCAAGGAAATTCCCCAGTGGTTTATGAAAATCACCGCCTATGCCGACGAGCTGCTGCAGGAAGTCGATAAACTCGACGGCTGGCCGGAGCAGGTGCGCACCATGCAGCGCAACTGGATCGGTCGCTCCGAAGGGGTGGAGTTGCAGTTCGAGGTGGCCGCTGAGACGCCTTTGACCGTCTACACAACACGCCCGGATACCCTGATGGGTGTCACCTATGTGGCAGTGGCGGGGGAACACCCGCTCAGCCTGAAACTGGCGCAGGGCAATGCCGAGCTGCAGGCGTTTGTTGATGAATGCAAACACACCAAGGTGGCCGAGGCAGATCTCGCCACCATGGAAAAGAAAGGTTTTGACCTGGGGATTACCGCGAAACACCCGATCAGTGGTGAGGAAGTGCCGGTGTATGCTGCCAATTTTGTGTTGGTCGATTACGGCTCCGGTGCGGTGATGTCGGTGCCGGCCCACGACCAGCGGGACTATGAGTTTGCACAGAAATACGGCCTGCCAATAAAACAGGTGATTGCCCCCGCCAATGGCGAGCCCTGTGATCTGCGGAAAGAAGCCTTTACCGAAAAGGGTGTGCTGATAAATTCTGGCGAGTTCGATGGCAAAACCTCCGCCGAGGCGGTGGATGCGATTGCCGAATACCTGTCCGCCGCAGGCAAGGGTGAAAAGCAGGTGAACTTCCGCCTCAGGGACTGGGGGGTGTCACGCCAGCGTTACTGGGGTACGCCGATTCCGATTATCAACTGCGACAGTTGTGGCGCGGTGGCAGTGCCGGAAGATCAGCTGCCGGTGGTGTTGCCGGAAGATGCCGCCTTCGGTGACGATGTGGGCTCGCCGATTAAAAAAATGCCCGAGTTTTATCAAACTACCTGCCCCAGCTGTGGTGGTGCGGCAGAACGTGAAACCGATACCTTCGATACTTTCTTTGAATCCTCCTGGTATTACGCCCGTTACACCTGCCCCGATGCGGGCAGCATGCTGGATGAGCGCGCCAACTACTGGCTGCCGGTGGATCAGTATGTGGGTGGCATAGAACATGCGGTGCTGCATCTGCTGTACGCACGCTTCTTCCATAAACTGATGCGTGACGTCGGGCTGATTAATGTCAGTGACGAGCCCTTCAGTCACCTGCTCACCCAGGGCATGGTGCTGAAAGACGGCACCAAGATGTCCAAATCCAAGGGTAATACGGTGGATCCCCAGGGGCTGATTGAACAGTACGGTGCCGACACGGTGCGCCTGTTTACCATGTTCGCCGCGCCACCGGAACAGTCACTGGAATGGTCCGACTCCGGTGTCGATGGCGCCTCGCGCTTTCTCAAGCGCCTGTACCGACTGATTCATGCACATGTGCAACAGGGTGAAATCTCGGCGCTGGATAAGGCGCAGTTAAACGATACACAGAAAGCCTTGCGCCTGAAGCTGCACCAGACCATTCAGAAAGTTAGTGATGATATCGGTCGCCGATACACCTTTAACACCGCGATTGCCGCAGTGATGGAGCTCACTAACGAACTGCTGAAATTTAACGATGATTCCGCCAACGGCCGAGCGTTGATGCAGGAAGCCCTGGAGGCGATGGTGCTGATGCTGTCACCGATTGTGCCGCATTTCTGTCACGCCATGTGGCAGTCACTGGGGCATCAGCGCGCAGTAATTGATGAGCGCTGGCCGCAGGCGGACGAAACTGCACTGGTGCAGGACAGCATCGAACTGATGGTGCAGGTGAATGGCAAGCTGCGCAGTAAAATTAAAGTGGCAGCGGATGCAGATCAGCAGACAATTGAAACACTGGCGCAACAGGATGCTCATGTCAAAGTGCACACCGACGGCAAAACCGTGCGCAAGATCATAGTGGTGCCGGGTCGCCTGGTAAATATTGTGGCCAACTGAGGCCTCGTGATTAAAGGGCAATAATGAACGCTTCAGCTATGCAAAAACAAACCCCACTGTCGCGGATTCAATGGCTGGCACTGACACTGGTATTGGCGCTGCTGTGCCTGTCGCTGCTGAGTGGTTGCGGTTTTAAATTACGTGGTGCCTATCAGCTGCCGCCCGCGATGCAGCAAACCTATATTGATGCCGCCTCGGTGAATGCAGATCTGGTTCGTAGTTTAAGCATTGCCTTGCGTGCCAGTGATATCGAACTGCTGGATGTGCCGAGCGATGACGCAGCACAGCTTAAGCTGTTTAAAGAAACCCGCAGCAAACGCGTGGTCTCGGTGGACTCCCGTGGTCGTGCACGGGAATACACGCTGACTTATGCCATCAGTTTTAGCCTGGTGGGCAAACAGCCGGCCACGGGCGAGGCTTTCCATATTGAGCAACAGGATCTGCAGATTGATCGGGATTTCCTGTTCGACCCGGAAGATGTTCTGGGCAATGCCCGTGGTGAGTCACAACTGTATGATGAAATGCGTCAGGACCTGGTGCGTTTAATTCTACTGCGATTACAGAGTAAAGCCTGAGTGCAATGAAAGTTCGTCCTGACCAACTGCAAAGTCACCTGAAAAACGAGCTGGCTGCAATTTATTTTATCAGCGGTGATGAGCCGTTGCAGGTAATGGAATCAGCCGACCGGATTCGTGTCGCAGCACGCCAGCGGGATTACACTGAACGCGAAGTGATGGATGTGGATGCGCAGTTCGACTGGAACCTGCTGCTGGATGCGGGCAACAGCATGTCGCTGTTTGCGGAAAAACGTATCCTGGAGCTGCGTCTGCCCAGCGGCAAACCGGGTAAGGCCGGTTCGCAGGTGCTGCAGGAATACGCGCAGCGCCCGGCAGATGATGCAGTGCTGATTATCAGCAGCGGCAAGCTGGAAGGCAGTGCAAAAAACAGCAAGTGGTTCAAAACCCTGGATCAACAGGGGGTGGTGATCCAGTGCTGGCCGGTTAACCTGGACCAGCTGCCCAACTGGATCGATCAGCGCCTGCAGAACAAGGGCATACAGGCAGACCGCGATGCGGTGAAACTGCTGGCGGATCGGGTGGAAGGCAATATGCTGGCGGCGGCACAGGAAGTGGATAAGTTGTTTCTGTTGTACGGCGCGGCGCGGCTGGATTTTCAGCAGGTGGCAGCGGCGGTGGCAGACAGCTCTCGCTACAATATTTACGACCTGGTGGACAGTGCGCTGCAGGGCGATGTGGTGCGCAGCGCAAAAATAATCGGTGGTCTGAAAAGCGAAGGGGTGGAACCCATTTTGCTGCTGTGGGCGCTGAGCCGGGAAATCCGTCAGCTGGTACAGATCAGCGAAGCCCGTGTCTCCGCGGATGCGGCGATGAGCCAGTTGCGTATCTGGGACAGCCGTAAACCTTTATTGCGTCGTGCATTGTCACGTCACAAGCCCGGTCGCTGGAAACTGTTTCTAAAACGCTGCGCCAGAATAGACCGGGTAGTGAAGGGCGTGGAAGACGGTCGCGCCTGGGACGAGTTATTGATGCTGAGCACGCAGATCGCACAATAGATTTTTCTCAAGTGGCGTTTGCCGAATAAAAACCAATACAAGAATTCATCTAGTAAAAAATCAAGAGTTTAATTATGAAAAAGTATCATGTTTATGCGGTGGGTAATGCACTGGTCGATATGGAGTTCGAGGTGGAAGACAGTTTCTTTCAGCAGAACAATATTGATAAAGGGGTAATGACCCTGGTGGATGAAGATCGACAGCATGAACTGATTGCCCACCTGGATGCCTTCGATGGTAAAAAAGCCTCCGGTGGCTCTGCTGCCAACACCATTATTGCCACCAGCTATTTCGGCGGTAACGTGTTTTATTCCTGCAAGGTGGCGGACGATGAGCTGGGTGACTTCTATGTTAATGATCTGCTCGCAGCTGGCGTCGACAGCAATGTGGGTGACGGGCGTAAGCCCGGTATTACCGGCAAATGCCTGGTGATGATTACCCCCGATGCAGAGCGCACCATGAATACCTACCTGGGTATTACCGCCAGTTTTTCAGTGGATGAAATCCATGAAGATGCGATTATCGATTCTGAGTATCTGTATATGGAAGGTTACCTGGTGAGTTCGAATACCGGCCGCCATGCCGCGATTGAGGCGCGTAAAATTGCCGAAGCCAATGGCGTGAAAACCGCGCTGACCTTTTCCGACCCGGCCATGGTGAGCTTTTTCAAAGACGGACTGGCGGAGATGATTGGTGATCGGGTGGACCTGCTGTTCTGTAACGAGGCAGAAGCATTGAGCTGGGCCGGTGTGGATCAGCTGGACGAGGCGATCGATTCGCTCAAGCAGGTCGCAGATACCTTTGCCATCACCCAGGGCGCAAATGGTGCGCTGGTGTTTGACGGCAAACACCTGATTGATATTCCGCCGCATAAAACCACCGCCATCGACAGCAACGGTGCCGGTGACATGTTTGCCGGTGCTTTCCTGTACGGCATTACCCATGGCCACTCCTTCTATGAGGCGGGCAATATTGCCAGCCTGGCCGCATCGCGGGTGGTCAGCCAGTTTGGCCCGAGATTAAAAGCTGCAGAGCATAAGGAGATTCTGCAGATTGTGCTCAACTAGCCCGGCTCTGGCGATTGGTTTACAGCGGGTTATCAGTTGTCCGTTGGCTGTCCAGCTTGCCATTGATTTAATACAAACGGGTGATGCGCTATCTGTTAAGCCTGCTTAATTGATCTCGCTTACTGTTCAAGTGCATAGAATCGGTATAGGGTCCCTCTGAACAATGCTGATATATCTCTGCGAGATCTGAAGCGTACAGCTACAAGGCGTGCTTCGCAGTGAATGGCCAGGTCCTTTACAAGAAGCACAACACCGTAGATGTGCGCTTCAGGCCTCGCCCTACGGGGCTTACAGGTGTGCCCGCACTCTGCGTTAGCGTTTTTCACCAGGCTTCAGCATGCTTTCAAAACACTGCCTTGATTGCGAGCACACCTGTAAGCCAGAGATATGTCATCATTATTCAGAGGGGCCCTAGTATTTGGCTTAATACGCAGCTAAGATCAGACAGAATAGATTTATGGATGCAAAATGCCATTGTCAGATAATTACAGGGTGACAGTCGATTGAGTAAGGAAAAGCGAAAATTTGAGCGGCGCGTACTGCAGATGGAGCTTGAGCTGGCGACGCCAGCGGGTGATGTGCTTAAGGCGACCACCCGTGACATGAGTGAAGGTGGCCTGTTTATTGATCTGGCCAGGGCGCATCAGCCGATGATAGGTGAGGTGGTGGCGTTGACTCCACTGGATGAAAACGACCCGCAGTCGCAGCAACTGCCCAGCCGTGATGCGGTGGTGGTGCGACAAACCGATTCCGGTATCGGGCTGGCGTTTATTGAACTGGACTTTAATGACGATTTTTAGGCTGTAGTCTGTAAGTCCATGAATCATTCATGGCCTGAGTCTGTCGCGATGGCAGGCAAATGAAAATAAACTGAGTAGGCAAATTAAGGATAGCTTCAGGTGAGTGATACTGAAACTGATAAATCGGGCGAGCAGGCAGGTGAAAATGCCTCGCAGCAACCTCGATACTATATCGAACTGATTGAAGAACTACTGAGAGAGCTTGAAGTGTTCTTCTCCGCGCGCCTGGAGAATGTTTTCAAACAGGCGGATGATCACCTGTTTCACGCCGCCGACCAGGCACCTAATATTGCCGAGCAGAATCGCCTGTTTGAAAGCATGAGTGCGATACGGGTCGATAAGGCAAAAATTCAGCAGGCCTTCGTCGACGAGCTGGGGCGTTATCTGCAACCCATTGCCGAGCTGGATAAACTGCCCGCCAAGAAAGAACAGAAAAAAGAACTGTCGCTGGGGCTGGTGGAAGAGCACGAAATGGATGAAATGGTGATGCTCACCAGCATCAGCAGCAAGGCCGCCAGTGATAACTCAGAAGCCATTAGTGACCTGAAAAAGCGTCTCAAGGAACTCTCCCAGTATAACGATCATATCTTTCATGCTGAAGCGCTGGAACCAAAGCGCCTGTGCGATGCCATGCACTTTGCGCTGTCTAAAACCGATATGACCGACAGCAGTCGCCTGATCGTTTATCGCTTCTTTAACGAAGCACTGTTAAAACACCTGTCCACACTCTATTCCGCGCTGAATAATCTGCTGATCAATCACGGCATTCTGCCGGAAATCGATTATTCCGCTTATGTGCCGCGTTATTCATCACCAGAAACTCAATCGCCTCAACCACAAAATGAAATGCCAGCGCAGGGTAACCCGGGTGCTCCCGCAGGATACCAGGGGCAGTCTGCCGGTGCGCCACACTATGCGCCGACAGGTGGAATGGCCGGGGGCGGTGCCGGCTCCCATGGTTCTGCGGGCGGTTCTGCCATGGGCAGTCACGCAGCATCGCGCCGGCCGTTTGGTAGCGGCATGCCCGGCTATCAGTCAATGCCCCAGTCATCAGCTGCCGGCATGGCGACGGGGCCTGCCGGTCAGGCCTATTCTGCCGGCGTGCCGGTGGGCCAGGTGCGGCAGAGCATAGAAAACTTTATGGGCGGCTCCTATGCCGATGTCTCGGCAGAAGGCGATGACAACTTCTACTCACAGCGTCAGGTAATGACGGCGTTGACCCATCTGCAGGCCCCGGCGCAACAGGATTTGCGTCAGACGCCACTGGTGTTTGATGCGGAGCAGATCAAGAAAGCAGTGCTGTCCAGCATTGGCGAAGCCGAAGGTGGTGCGGTTACCAAGTCGGTGCACCATGTTTCGGAAAAAACCATAGATTTTATCAAGCTGATTTTTGACGGCATTATTGAAGAAGACAGTATCACCGATGAAATCAAGACCCTGCTGTTGAGCCTGCAGATTCCGGTGATTAAGGCCGCCATGCTTGATGCCGAGTTTTTTGTCGATGATCAGCATCCGGCGCGCCAGTTGCTGGACAAGATTGCCGAGGCGGGTGTCGGCGTAACCGAGCACACGGATCCGGTGTATATCGATATCGAAAAAATCGTGCGCAAACTGCTTAACGATTATAACGAAGATGTGGTTGCTTTCAGCGTGGCGCTGGAAGAACTCAATGCACTGACTGAAGAGATTTATCGCAAGGCGCGGGTGGCGGAAATGGCCTCGCAGAAAGCGGTAAAAATGGCCCATGCCAAGAATATGGTGTTGCAGGAAATTCGCAAGGTCACCCTGGGTAAGGAACTGCCGCTTGGGGTGCGCACCCTGGTGCTGAAAATCTGGCCAAGCATGATGTTTAATCATTACCTGAAGCAGGGCAAGGGTAATGATGAGTGGGTTGAGTTGCTGATGATTTTGCAGAAAATCATCGAGAGTGTGCAGCCGATCAGCAGCCTGCAGGCGCTGGAAGAGCTGGGTTTGACACACCATGACATTATTCAAGCCGCGCGTAGCAAACTGAAACGTTGCAAGAAAAAACAGGCTGTGCTGGATCAGGCACTGGCGGATCTGCAGGCCACCTATGATGACCTGATGGCCACTACTGATCTGCCGGAGGCAGCAGAGACCACGGCTGAAACATCCGCTGAGGCGCCAGCTGAATCAGCTGTGAAACAAGCTGCGGCTGAAAATGCATCCGAAAAAGAGACAGAATCTTTGTCCCCGGCAGATGCGGGGGATACGGAGCTGGAAATCGATCAGGCCGAGGCGCAGCAGGCGCCAGAACAGGAGGTGGAAAGCGAACTGACACCGGAGCAGATCGCTCGGCAGAAGATTTCCAGACTGCCCTCGGGCGTATCACCCGGGGCCTGGTTTATTGTGTATAACGGTGAAGACAAACCGGTGCGTCGTCTCAAGCTGGCAGTGATTATGATGCAGGAAGCGGTTCTGGTATTTGTTGATCACCTGGGCAATGTGGTGATCGAGAAGGATGCGGCAGCCTTCGCCGAGGAAATTGAGAAGGGCCTGTCCGGTATGATTATGCAGCACTCGGTATTTGATCATGCCCTGTCCAATGCGCTGCAATCCATAGAGCATTAGCGTGTTATTGCCCGGCCCGGACATCTGTCCGGGCTATAGCCGGCCTTAAGCCCATGGCAGTGGCATTGCCTGCTGATTGAATAATTTTCCCACGCCGTTCTATCAATTCTGCGTTTTGCCACGGTCTATGGCAAAATAGCCCCCTGTTTAATTACCATCCTTTGTGTCCGTAATGAAAGAGTATATGCAAAAGCTGGGTCAGCAGGCACGTGCCGCTGCCCGTGATATTTCCCGTGCCGATTCCGCCAGCAAAAACCGCGCCCTGCTGGAAATGGCGAATGCCATAGATATGGCGGCGGAGCAGCTTAAAACAGAAAACCGCAAGGACTTGCAGGCTGGTAAAGACAAGGGCCTGGATGCCGCCATGCTGGATCGACTGGAACTGAACGATGCGCGCATTGCCGCCATGTCCGAGGGTTTACGCCAGATCGCCACCTTGCAGGATCCGGTGGGCGAAATCAGTGATATGGCCTACCGACCTTCGGGTATCCAGGTGGGCAAGATGCGCGTTCCCCTGGGGGTGATCGGCATCATTTATGAGTCACGTCCCAATGTCACCGCCGATGCCGCCGGGCTGTGTCTGAAATCCGGCAATGCGACCATTCTGCGCGGCGGCTCCGAGGCCATCCACTCCAACCAGGCAATTGCACAGTGCATTCAGCAGGGCTTACAGAAAGCCGGCCTGCCTGAGCATGCGGTGCAGGTAGTGGAAACCACCGACCGCGCCGCAGTGGGCGAGCTGATTACCGCCAATGACTATGTCGACGTGATTATTCCCCGCGGCGGTAAAAGCCTGATCGAGCGCATCAGCCGTGAGGCCAGTGTGCCGGTGATCAAGCACCTGGACGGTATCTGCCATGTGTATATAGATGCGGAGGCGGATCTGCATAAGGCGAGCGAAATTGCTTTTAATGCCAAAACCCATCGCTACGGCGTGTGCAATGCCATGGAAACCCTGCTGGTGCATGAAGCAGTGGCCGCCGATTGCCTGCCGGCGCTGGCGCAACGTTTTGCCGAAAAAGGTGTGGAGCTGCGTGGCTGCGAGAAAACCCGCCAGCTGATCAGCTGCGAGGCGGCCAGTGACGCCGACTGGGATACTGAGTACCTGGCGGCGATTCTGTCGATTCGTGTGGTGTCGGATATCGACCAGGCGATGCAGCACATCAACCAGCATGGCTCGCATCACACTGATGCCATTATCACTGAAAACTATACCCTGGCACGGCGCTTCCTGCGCGAGGTGGATTCCAGTTCGGTGATGGTGAATGCATCCACCCGCTTTGCCGATGGCTTTGAATACGGCCTGGGGGCTGAAATCGGCATCAGCACCGACAAGTTGCATGCACGGGGTCCGGTGGGGCTGGAAGGCCTGACCACACTGAAATACATCGTGCTGGGCGATGGGCAGATCCGCAGCTAGGCGCTGCGTAAGCTCATGCACGGCTTGATCGGTATTCTCGGTGGCACCTTCGACCCGGTGCATTACGGCCATTTGCGCCCGGCACTGGAGGTGATGCAGCAGGCGCAGTTGCAACAGCTGCGTTTTGTGCCCAATCGATTGCCACCCCACCGTGAAACACCGCTGCTCAGCGATCAGCAGCGCGCCGAGCTGGTGGCGCTGGCGATTGCCGATACCCCTGGCTTTGTGCTGGATCGGCGCGAGCTGCAGCGCGAAGGCCCCTCCTATATGGTGGATACCCTGCGCAGCCTCAAACAGGAATTTGCCGAAGACGCACTGTGCCTGATTATGGGCATGGATGCCTTTCATGGCCTGCCGCAATGGCATCAGTGGGCGCAGTTGTTTGAGCTGTGCCACCTGATTGTTACCACCCGACCCGGTTCAGCACTGCCGGCGTTTGCCCGTGAGGCGGACATGGCGTGTCGAATATCCGACGATGTTGGCTGTTTACAGCAGGGTACGCAGGGGCAAATCCTGTTACAATCAGTGACCCAGCTGGATATTTCCGCCAGCCTGATTCGTCAGCAATTATCGCAGCAACAGAGTATCCGTTTCCTGCTCCCAGAAGTCGTTAGAGAAAAACTTGAACAAGCCTATGCAAGATAAACAAACCGCATCGCAAAACCGATCCATTGAGCAGCTCAGGGAGCTGGTCGTTAAAGCCATCGAAGACATGAAAGGTGAAGACATCGTCGAGCTGGATGTAAAAGACAAAACCAGCGTTACCGACCGCCTGATTATCGCCAGTGGCACCTCCAGTCGCCATGTTAAATCCATCGCTTCCAGCGTTGCCGCCGATGCCAAAAAACAGGGCTATAAGCCGCTGGGTGTAGAAGGGGAAGACCAGGGTGAATGGGTGCTGGTGGACCTGGGTGACATAGTGGTGCACATTATGCAGCCACATATCCGTCAGTTTTATGATCTGGAAAAACTCTGGACCTTCAGTGACCCTGCCGAGGTGGCAGCGAAATAAGACTGGTGCTGTATGCGTATTTTATTACTCGCCGTGGGGCAGAAAATGCCCGCCTGGATAGAACAGGGCTACCAGGAATACGCGCAGCGCATGCCGGCGGAAGCCCGGCTGGAACTGAAAGAAATCGCCCCCGGTAAACGGGGCAAAAACGCCGACATCAAACGCATTGTTGAAGACGAAGGCCAGCGCATGATCGCGGCCATTCCACGGGGTGCGCACATTGTGGTGCTGGATGTTGAAGGCCGCGGCCACAGCACCGAACAGCTGGCGCAGCGCATGGATGAGTGGATGCACAGCGGGCAGGACATCTGCCTGCTGGTGGGTGGCCCGGAAGGCCTGTCGGCTGAATGCCGTGCCCTGGCAGATGAAAAATGGTCGCTGTCTGCCTTAACCTTTCCCCATCCACTGGTTCGGGTTATTCTGGCAGAACAGCTCTACCGGGCCTGGTCGGTATTGCGTAATCACCCTTACCATCGCGCATAAGCAGTCTGTTATATGTCTGATACTCGATTAAACCCTGTCGATTCCCCGATTACCCTCGCATCCGCATCGCCACGTCGGCGTGAATTACTGCAGCAGATACAGGTGTCCTATGCCTTGCTGCCGGTGGATATAGACGAGTCTCCCCTGCCCGGTGAAGCGCCCGAGCAACTTGTACAGCGACTGGCTCAACAGAAGGCGGCGGCGGGCTTTGCCCTGCAGCCCCGGCGCCCGGCACTGGGTTCAGATACGATTGTGGTGATCGATAACGAGGCGCTGGGAAAGCCCGTCGATCGCCAGCATGCCATTGAAATGCTGGGCAAACTGTCCGGTCGCAGCCACCAGGTAATGACCGCGGTGGCCGTGTGCAGTGAGGATAAACAGAGCTGCGTGCTGAACACCAGCGAGGTGCAGTTCTGCGAATTAAGCGCCGAGCAGATCGAAGCCTACTGGCAGACTGGTGAGCCGCTGGGCAAGGCAGGGGGCTATGGGATACAGGGACTGGCGGCGCAGTTTATTGTGACTATCAGCGGCAGTTATTCCGGTATTATGGGGCTGCCGTTATATGAAACCGCCGAACTGCTCAAACAGCATGGTGTTTATACAGGTCTCCATAGATAAAGAACCTGTTCGCGTGGCGACAGGTCTGTAAGGAAAACAGATAGGGTTATGAATAAAGAGATTTTAATCAATGTCACCCCGCAGGAAACCCGGGTGGCGATTCTGGAAAACGGCATACTGCAGGAAATGTATATTGAACGCAGTCGTAATAAAGGCCTGGTGGGTAATATTTATAAGGGCCGGGTGTGCCGGGTGTTGCCCGGCATGGAAGCGGCTTTTGTCGAAGTGGGCATGGAACGCGCCGGTTTTCTGCATGTGTCGGATATCGCGCCCTATGATGCGCTGAACAAACCGCCGATTGCCAGCCTGCTGTCCGAGGGACAGGATGTGCTGGTGCAGGTGATTAAAGACCCGATGGGCACCAAGGGTGCACGCCTGACCGCCAATATTACTATTCCATCGCGTTACCTGGTGTTTATGCCCAAGTCGGACAATGTGGGGGTGTCGGCGCGCATTGAAGACGAGGCAGAACGTGAACGCCTGCGTGATATGTTGCTGATGCACAAGGAACAGCTGGGTGATGCCGGCTATATTATTCGTACCGCAGCGGAAACTGCCACCGCGGAATCGATGGTGCAGGATGTACTGTTTCTGAATAAATTATGGCGTTCGATCAGTGAACAGGCCAGCACGCTGGAGGCGGGGAATGTAATACATGAAGACCTGTCGTTACCGGTGCGTGTGTTACGGGATATGATTGATGATGACATTGAAAAAATTCGTGTGGACTCCCGCGAAACCTATAGCAAGATGCTGCGCTTTGCGGAAAAGCTCTCGCTGGAGGCGCGGCATAAAATCGAGCATTATCCCGGCGAGCGACCTATCTTCGATCTGTACGGCGTAGAAGATGAAATTCACCGTGCGCTGGATCGCAAAACCATACTCAAGTCCGGCGGTTACCTGATTATCGACCAGACCGAGGCGATGACCACCATCGATGTCAATACCGGTGCATTCGTCGGCCATCGAAACCTCGAAGAAACCATTTTCAAAACCAACCTGGAAGCGGCGCAGGCGATTGCGCGTCAGCTGCGGCTGCGTAATCTCGGTGGCATTATCATTATCGATTTTATTGACATGGTGGAAGAAGATCACCGTGCCCAGGTGCTGCGTGCGCTGGAAAAAGCGCTGGAAAAAGATCATGCCCGCACCCAGGTGTGCCAGGTGTCTTCACTGGGGCTGGTGGAAATGACTCGCAAGCGCACCCGTGAAAGCCTGGAACATGTACTGTGTAAAACCTGTCCTACCTGTGACGGTCGCGGTTATGTAAAAAGTGCAGAAACTGTCTGCTATGAAGTGTTTCGTGAAATACTGCGTGAAGCGCGTCAGTTTGATGCAAAACAGCTACTGGTGCTGGCGGCGCAGGAAGTGATTGACCTGCTGGTGGATGAGGAATCCAACAGTCTGGCCGAGCTTGAAGATTTTATCGGTGTACCAATCAAACTGCAGGTGGAGTCTCTCTACACCCAGGAACAGTTTGATGTGGTGATTATGTAAGTGTTAATCGAGTTATCCGTTGCCTAGAAAACCACGTAAGAAAAAACCGCTTAATGCTCGCCGGGTAAAAAACTGGGTGCTGAGTTTTCTGGGGCTGACGATTATCTTTTTCGCCATCACCTTTACCGTGGCGCGCATCGCCATCAAAACCGTACCGGACTACATTGCAGATTTGCAGACGGCGTTATCCAAACAGTCCGGCTTCGATGTGCGCATCGGTGTGCTGGATGCGGAAATCAACTGGCTGGTGCCACGGCTTAACCTGATCAATGTGAATGTGTTCGACCCACAGGGTACGCGTCATGTACTGCACCTGGATACCATCGATTTCAGCCTGGACTGGTTTGCCTCCCTGCGCACCCGTAGCCTGGTGGTGGGCGAAATCAGTTTAAGCGGCCTGAATGGCGAACTCACGGTGAATCGGCAGTCGCAGTTGCTGTTCCAGGATTATGTAATCAGTGAAAATATTAATCGGGTGCAGGACGCGGCTGGATCCGGTGATAATGCCATATTTAAGCTGAGTGAGCGCATGCAGTATCTGTTGAATAATCTGAATTTCAGAATTATTGACAGTCAGTTGCGCTTTACTGATCAGCGACGTTCACAGAAACCCAGGGTCTTCAGTCATTTTAACCTGCACCTGATGAACCAGGGTGATCAGCACCTGGTTGAACTTAAAGCTGAGCTACCACAAACTTATGGCCGCTATCTGCGCCTGGTGGCTGAGGCCGAGGGGGATCTGTTCGATTATAAAAACCTGCAGGGAAAATTACAGCTCAGCCTGGAAAATATCGTGGCTGCGACCTGGCTGGATGAATACTGGGGTGAGCTGGGGGTTGCCGCCAATGCCGATCTGAATGCGGATATCTGGCTTGCATGGCAGGGCACTCAGCTCAACGACCTGTATAGCCGTTTTAGTTTGCAGGATGCGGCGCTGCATTATCTCGACAGTGAAGTGCGCAGCTGGCAAATGGAAAGCCTGGCAGGGGAGCTCTGGTGGCAGAATACAGCCGATGGCTGGACCCTGGATGTGCGTGATCTGCAGGCGATTCGTGGCAGTGAAGTCTGGCCCAAATCTTCCGCATTCAATCTGCAATATAAAGACTCACAGCGAACAGTGAACCTGAGTGCTGACTTTATGCGGGTCGAGAGTATGATTTACCTGGCGGACATGTTAAACAGTGCCGCGATAGTGGAAAACTCCTGGTTTAATTTGCTGGCAGATTACCAGCCATCCGGCGATGTGAAATATCTGCAGTTGATGATGCAGCTGGATAACGCGGATTCATTGCAGTTCAATGCTGACTTTGATCGGGTCAGTTTCAAACTGCCTGAATTCGAGCCCAGTGCAGTGGATAATTTACGTGGCACGATTGAATATCGGGATAACAATGCAAAATTGAAACTGCATTCCAGCGAAAGTCGTCTGCATTTCAAGCGCCTGTTCAGGGATAGTATGGAAATCACCCGGCTGACGGGAGAGCTGGATTTACAACGCCAGCCGAATGGCTGGCAGGTCAGCTCCGAGCATCTACGCATGCATACGCCGCATATTGAATCGCAGAGCCGTTTCATTATTTCTCTGCCGGAAAATGCCCCCGCCTTTATGGATCTGACCACACGCTATCAAAATGGCAATGCAGAGTATATTGGTCGTTATCTGCCAGCCTCAATTATGGGGCGTAACACATTGGCCTGGCTCGACCGTTCTATTTTATCCGGTCGCATTCGTCAGGGTGGTTATCAGTTTTACGGCAATCTGCGGGATATGCCATTCCGTGCATCACAGGGTGTCTCGTTAGCAGTGTTTGATGTTGAACAGGTGAAGCTGGATTACCAGAACAACTGGCCGCAGATAGATGAGATTGATGCGCAACTTCGATTTGAAAATGAAAGCATGCAAATTGATGCAGAACGTGGGAAGTTATTTAATTCACAGATTAAACAGACCCGGGTCGAGATCAACAGTTTTCGTAAACCACTGCTGAATATAGATGGGACTATCGATACAAACCTGGCAGACATCGGGCAGTTTTTTAATGACAGTCCGCTGGATAAAAGCATACCCGGTTATTTTGATAATGTTCTGTTGCAGGGTAAGGGGCAACTGGCACTGCAGCTGGATATCCCATTGAGTGGAAAGCAGACGGTTAACTGGCGAGGTGTACTGAAGCCGGAACAGGCCAGGCTGACATTACAGCGGGAAAACTACCAGTTCGAAGGCTTAACGGGTGAACTGCAGTTTGCGGATGGCCTGTTTGAAGCGGATGATCTGCGTGCAAGGCTGGGCGAGCATGAACTGGCTATAACAGTTAAACCAGCTGATACGGAAATACAGCAGCATCATATTGCGGTTGACGGTGTGGTTGATATAAAACAGTTTCTTTCGCCGTTGCCGATGGTGCATGAGTATCTCAATGGTGCATCGCACTGGCAGGTGGTTATTGATCTGTCACCAGCACCAATATCAGGCCAGCCAGTGCTGGCGCTACATGCCAGTTCGCAACTTGAATCGGTGTTATCCAGTTTGCCGGGGCCACTGGCGAAAACTTCGGCCGACGCCCTGCCGGCAGAACTGCAACTTCGGGTGATGCCGGATCAGAAAATGCAACTGGAATTGCAGCTGGCCGATAACCGGTTGCTGAGCTTAAAAGAGTTGCATGATTACTGGGCACTGGATATAGCGGCTCCCAGTATAAAAGGGAACGCCATAATCAGTAAGCAGGCCAGTCTGGCTCGTCCGTTGGACATTAATCTACAGCAGCTAAATTTGCGGCAGTTTATCGACGCAAGTTCGGCGCAGGATTCGTTAGAGCCTGCTGCAAAGAAGCAGGTCTCAGAGAGCCATGAGTCTCATGGACTGGATGCTATAAAACCCGGGGATATTCCGTCAGTGAACCTGACGATTGCTCAGCTGATATGGGACGAATATGTGTTTCGTGATGTGCGTCTAAGCACAACGCAAACCCAAAATGCGATGATGATCAAGACGCTGAAGCTATCGACCGATGATTATGATCTGAGCAGTGAAGGCAGCTGGCAATCGAGCTGGAGTCAGCAGCATTCGACGCATCTGAAAACACAGATCCAGCTACATAATCTGGGCCGGGCGCTGAAACGGCTGGATATTACCAGTGACATAGAGGATACCCGTGGACTTGTTGACCTGGATCTGCGCTGGAATGATAAACCCTATGCCTTCTCATGGGGTAAACTCAATGGCAGTGGTCGCCTGGCATTAAAAGAGGGTGTGCTGAGTAAAATCAATGCTGGCCCGGCGCGCATGCTGGGGCTGTTTAATTTAAAAACCGTGCTTTCGCTGGACTTTGCCAGCCAGTTGTCGGAGGGGTTTGCGTTTGATCAGGCGGATGGTAGTTTCTCTATATCCAGAGGCAATATCTACTCGGATAATCTGTCTATAGAAAGCAAGGTAGCCGATATACTGCTGCGTGGCCGACTGGATATGCAGAAAAAAACGGTGGAGCAGACAATCAGGGTAAGGCCCCATGTGGGCTCAAGTGTTGCATTCGGTACCACGGTGGTGGCGGGTCCCGCCGCAGGTGGCCTGGTGTATCTGCTACAGAAAATGTTCACACCGGATAAGTTATCGGAATACGAATACCGGGTAAGCGGCAGTTTAAAGAAGCCTCAGGTGACCCTGCTGTCGGTGCCGGATAACCAGGCACAGCAATCTGCACCCGGGGCAACCACGGCAGATGAATTTTGAACAGAAAGCGGGCTGATGGTGTGATACGAAAACATGTTATTCTTTTATCCTTGCTGATGCTTTTTGCACCGCTGGCATCAGCTGACAATGATTCAGTACAGTTGCGCGGGGAAACCTGGGAGCTGTCGCGGCACGGTGAAAAGCTGATAAAAAATGCAGAGCTGTCGGCGCTGGTTCAGGCCTGGTCAAAGCATAGCGATGCCCAGCTGGAAATTCGCTATCCGGGTGGCGAGGAGGGTGAACTCTGGTCTGGAGAATTAAAGGGCTGGCTGGTGTCGCTGGGTGTTCCGTCCACGGCAATACAAACCCTGCCAGGCAGTGAGGCGGCGGATATTATTAATATACAATTAATTGAGGGATTTAAACCCAATGAGTAAAGTTGCTGCAATTCAAATGACGTCCGGGCCAAATATTCAGGCCAACCTTGACGAGGCTGCCAAGCTGATAGAGCAGGCGGCATCCCAGGGTGCAGAGCTGATTGTGCTGCCGGAGAATTTCTCGCAAATGCCCACCAATGAACGGGAGCGGGTTAACAATGCAGAAGCGGACGGCGATGGACATGTGCAGAACTTTCTCTCCACCCAGGCGAAAAAACATAAGGCCTGGATTGTGGGTGGCACCATTCCGATTAAAAGTGATGAAGATAATCGCGCCTATGCCAGCAGCCTGGTGTTTAACAGTGACGGCAAGCGAGTGGCGCGTTACGACAAGATTCACCTGTTCGATGTATTAATCGAAGAGAACAACGAAACCTATAACGAATCCGCCACCACCGTACCTGGCAATAAAGTGGTGGTGATCGACACACCCTTCGGGCGTCTTGGTTTAAGCGTTTGCTATGACCTGCGTTTTCCCGAGCTGTTTCGTAATATGATTGATGAAGGCATGGAAATCTGCGTGCTGCCAGCGGCGTTTACTGCCTTCACCGGACAGTCACACTGGGAGCCACTGGTGCGCGCACGGGCCATTGAAAACCAGTGTTATATTATTGCCGCCGCGCAGGGTGGCTATCACCTGAATAACCGCCAGACCTACGGCCACAGTATGGTGGTCAACCCCTGGGGTAATGTGCTGGGCAGTGTGGGAACCGGCCCCGGCGTGGTGATCACCGAGATTGAAAAAAGCGTGCTCAATACCACGCGTAAAAATTTCCGTGTACTGCACCATCGCCGTTTGAACTGCGGCATAAAATAACCACTTCTAGAGCTGTTGCTCATACGGCTGCCTTTAATGGCAGTTGTGTGGCTGCTGCTGTTACTGCACTATTCAGGGATGCCCTAGCGTTTTCCTGCACCACCGGCTTTCATTAATACCCGATCCATCATGCGTGAACTGAGTATACGTTTCAGAAAACCCATCACATAGGTTGGTTTGGTGACGTAGTAACGCACCTGCGGGCGTTTTGCGCTGAGCGCGTGCAGCACTTTCTGGTACACTGCATCCGGCCCCAGGGTAAAGGGTGCGGCGGGGCCCGGTTTGTTGAGGCGCTCGATCATCGACTGGTAGTTTTGCTGATGTGGGCTGTTATCGGCGCGAATGTATTTCTGGAAGGCCCTGAAGGCGTTCTGGCGAAAATGGCTTTCAATCGGGCCGGGCTCGATCAGGCTGAGGTGAATGCCGCTGCCGTGAAGTTCCTGGCGCAATGTATCCGTGAGGCCTTCCAGTGCAAACTTGCTGCCATTGTAGGCGCCGCGGTAGGGCATGGCGGCAAAGCCGAGGATGGAGCTGTTCTGGATAATCCGGCCATAACCCTGTTTGCGCATCACCGGAATCACCAGGTTGGTGAGCTCCAGCGTGCCGAATACATTGGTTTCAAACTGCGCGCGCAGTGCGTCACGGCTTAAATCCTCCACCGCGCCGGGCAGGCCGAAGGCGCCGTTATTGAACAGGCCGTAAAGGCGGCCATCGGTCTGTTCGAGCACGCGAATCAGTGCGTTTTTAATCGATAGCGAGCTGTCCAGGTCCAGTTGCAGGCTGTTCAGGCCGAACTGGCGCAGAGTGTCCACATCCTCGGCCTTGCGTGCGCTGGCAAACACCCGGTAGCCGGCCTGTTGCAGTTGCCGTGCGACATATAAACCAATGCCGCTGGAACAGCCGGTAATCAGTACCGGTTTTTCGTGGGAAGTGGGATTTGCCTGGCTGGAATTCACAATACGCCCTTTATTTTTGTCTGTTTTTAGCGCCGCTGATTTGGCAGTAGACCCGCAGCGCATTATAATACCGGCCTTTTCGTCCTGTCGCACGGTGGATTTTTGTGGGCCTGCAGTCTATCTGCGCTCCACTATCACTTCGGCTGAACTGCTTCGGCAGGGCAGGCTTATTGTTACATTACAACCCTTGGGAAGCATTATGCGCAGTCATTACTGTGGTCAGGTGGATGAAAATCTGGTCGATCAGGAAATAGAATTATGTGGATGGGTCAACCGTCGTCGAGACCACGGTGGCGTTATCTTTGTTGATCTGCGTGATCGCGAAGGCATTGTGCAGGTGGTGTTCGACCCGGATCGCGCCGAGATGTTTGCCCTGGCGGAACGCATTCGTAATGAATATGTGATCAAGGTAAAAGGTCGGGTGCGCCTGCGTGACGAGGCGGTGGTGAATGCCAATATCAAGACCGGCAAAATCGAAGTGCTGGGGCTGGAACTTGAGGTGCTCAACGCCTCGGAAACCCCGCCATTCCAGCTGGATGACGAAGGTGTGCATGAGGATAACCGCCTCAAGTACCGCTATATTGATCTGCGTCGTGATGAAATGCAGCAACGCATGCGCATGCGCACCCAGGTCACCAGCTTTATTCGCCGCTTTATGGAAGACAATGGCTTCTGGGACATCGAAACACCCATGCTGACCCGCGCCACACCGGAAGGCGCCCGTGACTACCTGGTGCCCAGCCGTACCCATCAGGGTGAGTTCTTTGCATTGCCCCAGTCGCCGCAGCTGTTCAAGCAGCTGCTGATGATGTCGGGCATGGATCGCTACTACCAGATCGTGCGTTGTTTCCGTGACGAGGACCTGCGTGCAGACCGTCAGCCGGAGTTTACCCAGGTGGACATAGAAACCTCGTTTATGGACGAGGACCAGGTCATGCAGGTGACCGAAGAACTGATTCGTGAACTGTTTGCCCATGTGCTGGAAGTCGCATTGCCCAACCCATTCCCGCGCATGACCCATGCCGAGGCAATGAGCCGTTTTGGTTCCGACAAGCCGGACCTGCGCATTGATATGGAGCTGGTGGATATCGGCGATCTGATGGACAACGTCGAATTCAAGGTGTTCTCGGCCCCGGCAAAAGACCCCAACGGTCGCCTGGTAGTGCTGCGCGTGCCCCAGGGTGCGAGCCTGAGCCGTAAGGAAATCGATGGTTACACCGATTTTGTCGGTCGCTACGGCGCCAAGGGCCTGGCCTGGATCAAGGTCAACGATGTGGCAGCGGGGCGTGAAGGCCTGCAGTCACCGATTGTAAAATTCCTGCCCGATGAAGCACTGGATGCCATTCTGCAGCGCACCGCCACAGAAACCGGCGACCTGCTGTTCTTCGGTGCCGGCGATGCAAAAATGGTGAATGAATCCATGGGTGCACTGCGTGTGCAGCTGGGGCATGACCTGAATATGATCGCTCGCGAATGGAAGCCGTTATGGGTGGTGGACTTCCCCATGTTTGAGTGGAATGACCGTGAAGAGCGCTGGGATGCACTGCATCATCCATTTACCGCCCCCAGCTGTTCGCTTGAAGATCTGCAGAAAAACCCCGGTGAGAGCCTGTCCCGTGCCTATGATATGGTGCTGAACGGTTGTGAGCTGGGCGGTGGCTCGGTGCGTATTCATAATGCGGAGATGCAGCAAAATGTGCTGAAAATTCTCGGCATTGGCGAGCAGGAAGCCGAGGACAAGTTCGGCTTCCTGTTAAATGCACTGAAATACGGTTGCCCGCCCCATGCGGGCCTGGCCTTTGGCCTGGATCGAATGGTAATGCTAATGACCGGCGCGGCTTCGATTCGTGATGTGATGGCCTTCCCGAAAACCCAGACCGCGGCCTGTCTGCTCACCAGTGCGCCATCGGAAGTGTCTGCAGCGCAGTTGAAAGAACTGAATATCCGCATTCGCAAGCCGGTGGCTGAGGGCTGATTTTCATATAAGTCCGCCAATGCACGCAAATAAACGCGAATATATGTGAGGGGCGTAGGTTGGGGTGAGAAACGAACCCCAACATAAACCGACACCGGCTGTAGCCGTTGGGGTTCCTGCGTCACCCCAACCTACGGTACTGATTCTCTTTTCGCCCATGTGTTAAAAGGCAAAAGCAAAAGAAAACGCGAATGAACGCAAATAAACGCAAATAAACCCTAAGGTTTCCATGCATGGGTTTAAAGGCGTCCATTTATTCCGCACATCCTGTGCTCCACCCTTCGGGCCGAGCATTTGCTCGCTCAAAGTGCTCCTGCACTTTAATATGATGTGCGATGGACTGCTGTATTAAAGCCTGTTCTGAAAAGCGCATGTATTCGCGTTCATTTGCGTTCATTTGCGTTTTCTTTTTGTTCAAGCTCACGCTCGAATTGATCCGCCAGTTCACGCCGAATGCGCGCACGGTAGGCATTGCGGGCGTAGTCTCTAATCGAGTGAGTGTTTTTTTCCAGCTCGTCGGCTTCCCTGCGCAGTTCTTCAATGGCTTCGCGGCGACTGAGTTTTCTCTGTTCCGTCATGGGTATTACCTTTTATCTCAAACGATCTATATTGGCCCGACTATACTGTTATTGGCCAGATCAATTTACATTCAGGCTGTGGGTGTTTATCAGCACCGATGGGCTGAACAGGCAATACCCCCACATAGAGATAGTTGAATTCCCCTCGACAGCCCTTATAGTTTGTAATATGACAAGCTATCGACGCCCGGAGTCTGTGCTGGTGGTTGTGTACACTGCCGAGCAGCAATGCCTGATGCTGCAGCGCAGGCAGCCCGCAGGTTTCTGGCAGTCGGTAACTGGCGGACTGGAAGCGGATGAATCAGCCGACGCCTGTGCGCAGCGCGAACTGTTGGAAGAAACCGGTATCGATGCACAGCCGCTGAATAGTGGCATTGTGAATCATTTCGAGATACTGCCCCAGTGGCGGCACCGTTATGATCCGCAGCACAGCACCAATACCGAATATGTATACAGTGTCTGTTTGCCTGAAAAGCTGACGCCGCGTCTGCATCCACAGGAACATGTCAGCTATGCCTGGCTGGATGCAGCGCAGGCGATTCAGCGTTGCTTTTCACACACCAATGCGGACGCCATACAACGCATTGTGTTATCAGAAAATGAATGAAACAACTGACCTGATCAGTTATTTCCTGCCACAACCGGAAAGAAGATTGTTATGAATGCTGTTGCCATACAACCCTATGCTTTGCTCGACGATGAAGAATGCACTCAACGCATTATTGCGGCAAAGAAAAAGCTCGGTGAGCGACTGGTGATTCTGGGGCATCACTATCAGCGTGATGAGGTGTTCGAGCATTCCGACTTTACCGGTGACTCACTCAAACTGTCCCGTGCCGCAGCCGCCTCGAAAGCCGAGTACATTGTATTCTGCGGCGTGCATTTTATGGCAGAAGTGGCGGATATACTCTCGCGCCCGGAACAGATTTCGATTCTGCCGGATATGGCCGCGGGCTGTTCCATGGCGGATATGGCCAACCTGGCCAAGGTGGAAAAAGCCTGGCGTGAACTGTCCACGGTGCTGGATCCCGACGAGATGGTAACGCCGGTCACCTATATCAACTCCGCTGCGGATTTAAAAGCCTTCTGCGGCAGTCACGGTGGCATTGTCTGTACCTCCACCAATGCGCGTCATGTGCTGGAATGGTCATTCAAGCAGCGCGAAAAAATCCTGTTTTTCCCCGATCAGCACCTGGGGCGCAATACTGGTGCTGCAATGGGTATACCACTGGATGAAATGGTAGTGTGGGATTTTGATCAGGAGATGGGCGGACTCAGCCCCGAGCAGATTAAAAACGCCAGGATGATTTTATGGAAGGGTTTCTGTTCGGTGCATCAGATGTTCACCCCCGAGCAGATTGATAACTTCAAGCAGCAGTACCCCGAGACAAAAGTGATCTCTCACCCGGAGAGCTCCTATGAAGTGTGTCAGAAGTCCGATTATGTTGGCTCTACGGAATATATTATTAATACCATCCGCGATGCCGAGCCCAATACCCGCTGGCTGGTGGCGACTGAGTTGAACCTGGTCAATCGCCTGAAAGAACAGTTTGCTGCTGAAGGCAAACAGGTGCACTTTATGTCACCCACGGTGTGTATGTGCTCAACCATGTTCCGCATTGACCCGCAGCATCTGGCCTGGACGCTGGAAAACCTGGTGGAAGGCAATGTGGTGAACCAGATATCTGTGCCCGAAAACATTGCCCGTGATGCTAAACTGGCGCTGGATCGTATGCTTGAGGTGTCGCCCTAGGGAGCCTCAATGCATGGCGGGTGTTAATTCATCCGCCATTAATCCCTGCTTTATCCCATAATCTGTCGTGTCTCTGTCGCGCCGATCCGATATCCCTGTGTATTCCAAGAAATAGCTTTAAACTTCTGTTTTTTTTAGGTATTTTGGCTGAATGAAAGAAGCCGTCATACTTGTACATGGAATATGGATGAATGGCGTGGAAATGTTTCGTCTGCGCCAGCGCCTCACCGAGGCCGGCTATGACTGTCACCAGTTTCATTACCGCTCGCTTAAATGCACCCCGGCAGAAAACGCCGCCCGCCTGCATCACTACCTGCACTCACTGGATGCCCCGGTGGTGCACTTTGTCTGTCACTCACTGGGCGGGCTGGTATTGCTGCACCTGTTTGATCAGTACATTGTCGAGAAAAAAGGCCGGGTGGTGTTTCTGGGAGTGCCGGTGAATGGCAGCGAAGTGGCGCGGCGTCTGTCGAGTACCATGCTGACGCGCTGGGCAGTGGGCAAGAGCATTGAGCGTGGCCTGCTGGGTGACCGCCCGGTGTGGATGAAGTGGCGGGATCTGGGCATTATTGCCGGTGATTTTCCACTGGGTGTGGGGTTGATGGTGGGTGGTTTAACCCCGCCCCACGATGGCACGGTTGCGGTGGAGGAAACCTATCTCGGCGGCGCCACCGATTACATTACCCTCACCGTGACTCATCTGGGCATGCTGTATTCCGAACAGGTGGCGACCCAGGTGGTTACTTTTTTGCGCGCCGGAAAATTCGGTGATGAGGCAACCAATCTATTGCTGGATCCGACGGTTTAACGATTTGTAGCCTGGCGCTGTTCGGCTTTGCTGTTCTGTTTGCTAACAGACGGCTGTTTCTGGTTAAGTGGCTGGGGTACACCGTAATAATAACCCTGGGCAAAATCGATATGCATCTGTTTCAGCAGGCGTTCGGTTGCCTCGTCTTCAACAAATTCCGCAATGGTCTTCAGGCCCATGGTGTGGCCAATCGAGTGAATGGCTTCAACCATCACCCGCGCGGTTTCATCTTCGGCAATCTGTTTTACAAACATGCCGTCTATTTTCAGATAATTTATTGGCAGGTTCCGCAGGTAGGCAAAGGAACTGAGTCCGCTGCCAAAATCATCCAGTGCGGTCTGGCAACCCAGTGCCTGTAGTGCCCTGAGAAACTCGGTGGCATTGTTGAGATTGGCAATCGCCGAGGTTTCGGTGATTTCAAAACACAGACGGCAGGGGTTGATGGTTTTATCGGACAGGTGTGCAAGAATCTGCGCGGTGAATTTTTCGTCTGCCAGGCTTTGTCCTGAGAGATTGATCGCATACTGCGTATCGCTACTGTCCTGCTTCAGCTGTGCAATTACATTACGCACCACCCAGTCATCGATTTTTGGCATTAAATCATAACGTTCCGCCGGGGGAATAAAAGCCATGGGTGGAATCAGCTCGTCGTATTCATCGATCATACGAATCAGGACTTCCCTGTGTGCAGGGGCTGTCGGGTTGTCGCTCAGTGCGCAGATGTCCTGTGCGTAAAGGGTAAACCGGTTCTCATTCAGTGCATCGTTGATGCGATTGACCCACTGCGTCTGTTCGCGTTTTTCGCTGACGTTTTTATCATCATAGGTCACCGTGTGTACGCGATCGCGGCCGGAATGCTTTGCCATATAGCAGGCGGTGTCGGCCGCATGGTACAGGTTCTCATAGTTCGAGACCTGTGCGGGTGCATCCACCAGGCCGATACTCGCGCCCACACGGAATGCCTTGTTACTCCATACAAACTGGTATTCGCGAATCGCGTCAAGAATTTTTTCCGCGATAATTTCAGCGTCGAGGGTGTTGATATTGGAGAGGAACAGCGCAAACTCGTCGCCGCCAATACGCGCCAGTAAATCGGTCTGGCGTAGTTCGCCCTTTATCTTCTGTGAAATCTGTTTCAGCAGTTCATCGCCTGCGGCATGGCCCAGTGTGTCGTTTACAATCTTGAAGCGATCCAGATCCATCACGCACAGCGCATGGGTGGTGCCTTCCGAGTAAAGTGTAAGCGACTGCACCACCTTGGTTTCAAACTCGCGGCGATTCAGCAGGCCGGTCAGTGGATCATGTCGCGCCTGGTGCTCAATGTGTTTGGCCAGCACTTTTTCCTTGCTGATGTCCTGGAAGGTGGTGATGGTGCCCAGTACCCGGTTGTGTTCATCCTGAATCGGCGCGATGGTTTGCGAAATATCGATAATGTCATCGTCGGCATTGTAAAGAATAATGTCATTGGAGGGCATGCTGTAACTGCCCTTGATCAGGAAGTCGATAATGCAGTCTGCCAGCCAGCGCTGGTTTTTTTCATCATAGGCTTTGTAGACCTGGGTGATCGGTTTGCCTTTTACATCCTCGGTGATATAGCCGGTGATTTTTTCAGCCACCGGGTTCAGGTATTCAACCCGACCATCCTTGCCGGTGGTAATAATCGCATCGCCCACACTGCGCAATGTGATTTGTGCAATTTCCTTTTCCAGAAACAGCTCCCGTTCGGTGCGTGTGCTACGTCGTATAACATAAAAAGCCACCAGCAGGGCGAGCAACAGAATCACGGCGAATAGCGCGCTTTGTAATCTCTGTGCTTTTTCGTACTGGGTGGTGGCGTTTTTTCGCGCCTCGAAAATAATGGCTTTCTGGTGGTCCAGCAATGACATGAAATTATCAATAATAATGCTCTGTTGCGGGTAGACTTTTTCTATCATCATGCGCTGTGAGACAATGGATGATTCGATATCATCGGCCATGGCAACATTCGCCGCTGCTCGGAGCAACAGCTGTGCCTGCTGGGCGGCCTGGTTGATATTGTCCAGATAGGTGGATTCCTGCTCATTCAGGCCGAGTTCGATAAGGTGTTCGCGGTAGATGGAAAACTGGGTGGCCAGGCTTTCCAGGCTCATATTCATTTCGTCTTTCTTGAATGGATCGCTTTCGTAACTCATTTGCAGGGTGAGGCGGCTGCGGGTGCGTGCTGTTTCTATCAGGCGCACAACCACGTCCATTTTATCGCTGGCCACCGTGCTACCCTGAATGGCAGCATAGAAGGTCTGCATCTGTGTATGGCTACTGTAGGCGAACAGGCTTAATAGTAAAATTAAAAAGCCAAAGCCGAGTATCAGCACGCTGATAGACTCAGACTTGCTTGTTAAAGACGTCTGCATAGGTTGTTTTTTTATAATAGTTGTATGTTTTTACCTGTCACCAGAATAGCATGTTCTGCCAAACTTGGCTTGTCTCTAAGCCACCGTCAATCGGTACATTGCCTACTACTGGCGGGACAGTATGGTAAACTTCAGCAGAAAATCGCGGGCCGTGTATAAAGCGGCCTGACCGCATAATGACCCCGGAACAGCAGATCTCTCATTGACTATTCGAATATTAGGTATTGATCCCGGCTCACGGCAAACCGGCTACGGTGTGATTGATTCCGATGGCAGGGCTTCGCAGCATGTCGACAGTGGCTGTATTTATGCGAAAGGCGACGATTTTGCCTCACGCCTGGGGTATATCTTTCAGCAGGTGGCCGAGCTGATCGCAACCTATCAGCCGACTGAACTGTCGATTGAACAGGTGTTTGTAAACAAGAATATCGATTCGGCACTGAAGCTGGGGCAGGCCAGGGGCGCGGCCATCTGCGCTGCGGTGCAGGCGGGCCTGAGCGTGCACGAATATGCACCCAAGGCGGTAAAGAGTGCGGTGGTGGGCAGTGGTAATGCCAGCAAGGAGCAGGTGCAGCATATGATGAGCATGCTGTTGCGTCTTGAGCAGGGGCTGCAGGCGGACCAGGCGGATGCACTGGCCATCGCCCTGTGCCATGCGCACAACCGGGATCTGGCAGGCAGGATCGCATTGCCGTCACGCCGCCGCAGCCGTGGTCGATGGTTATAGGCCAGGTATGCTGGCTCAGAGATAAAGATGACATATGATTGGTAGAATTTACGGCAAAATTATAGACAAGCAGCCGCCGCAGTTGCTGGTGGATGTGCAGGGGGTGGGCTATGAAATCGATGCGCCCATGTCGACCTTTTATCAGCTACCCAACCTGGGCGAGGCGGTGACCCTGCATACCCACCTGGTGGTACGTGAGGATGCGCAATTGCTTTACGGCTTTGCCAGCCTGGCGGAACGCAGCCTGTTTCGCAGCCTGATCAAGGTGAATGGTGTGGGCGCCAGAATGGCGCTGACCATCCTTTCCGGCATGAGTGCCGATGAGTTTATCGCCTGTGTGCAGGACAGTGATGCCGCGGCGCTGGTGCGCCTGCCCGGGGTGGGCAAGAAAACCGCCGAGCGACTGATTATCGAGTTACGTGACAAGTTAAAAGACCAGCTGGGCAGCAGCTCGCCAGTCGCTGGCAGTGCCGCGAGCAGCGTTGCTACAGCCCCCAGTTCGCCGGTGGCGGATGCGGTCAGTGCACTGATCGCCCTGGGCTATAAGGGCGCAGAGGCCAGTCGTATGGTGCGGGCTCTGGAAACCAGTGATTTGTCGGCGGAAGAGATTATTCGTCTCAGCCTGCAGGCCGCGGCAAAAAAATAGACAGCAGGCAGCTACTGCAAACAGCCGTATGTATTCACCTCGCACACAGGTAACTAAGGTATCTTGAATGAATGAACGCATAATCACCCCGCAGTCCTCCCGCGATGATGAGGCGATAGATCATGCCATTCGTCCCAAATTGCTGGCGGATTACTCCGGCCAGCCGATGGCATCGGAGCAGCTGGATATCTTTATTCCAGCGGCGCGCAACCGCGGTGAGGCACTGGATCACCTGCTGATTTTCGGCCCCCCGGGGCTGGGCAAAACCACCCTGGCGCACATTGTGGCCAATGAAATGGGGGTTAATCTGCGCCAGACTTCCGGCCCGGTGCTGGAGCGTCCCGGCGACCTGGCAGCACTGCTCACCAACCTGGAACCCCATGACGTACTGTTTGTGGATGAAATTCACCGCCTGAGTCCGGTAGTCGAGGAAGTGCTTTATCCGGCGATGGAAGATTACCAGCTGGATATTATGATCGGTGAGGGCCCTGCAGCCCGTTCTATCAAGCTGGATCTGCCGCCATTTACCCTGGTGGGTGCCACCACCCGTGCCGGTTCCCTGACCTCGCCCCTGCGGGATCGCTTTGGTATTGTATTGCGCCTGGAGTTTTACAATATCACCGACCTTAGCTCGATCGTGACGCGCTCGGCGCATATTCTCGGGGTCGAGCTGGATGCCGAGGGCGCCGCTGAAATTGCCCGTCGGGCACGGGGTACGCCGCGTATTGCCAATCGTTTACTGCGCCGGGTGCGTGATTACGCTGAAGTTAAAGCCGATGGCAGGGTCAATCGACAGGTGGCTGCGAGTGCGCTGGATATGCTCAAGGTGGATTCCTACGGCTTTGATAATATGGACCGTAACCTGCTCACCACGATTATTGAAAAATTCAGCGGTGGCCCGGTGGGGGTCGAAAACCTGGCGGCGGCAATCGGTGAAGAGCGAGATACTATTGAAGATGTGATCGAGCCTTATCTGATACAGCAGGGTTTTTTAATGCGCACCCCGCGGGGGCGGGTCGCCACCGCAAATGCCTATCGGCACTTCGGCCTTAAGCCGCCGAGCAGTGAAGCGGCGCTGGATCTATTTGCGGATCAGGTCGATGATGCACCGCAATGATGTAATGGATGAGTCGCGCTAAACACTATCTGTATCACAATAATCAAATCACAACTTATTAAAATAAACGCAGCTTTATGGGTAAAGATATAAATGAACTTTGAATGGCCGCTGCGCGTCTACTACGAGGACACGGACTCCGGTGGTGTGGTTTATTATGCCAACTACCTGAAATTTATGGAGCGGGCGCGCACCGAGTTTTTGCGTTCACTGGGGTTTGAGCAGGATCAGCTGATTGAACAGCAGAATATTATTTTTGCAGTGCGTTCAGTGCAGCTTGATTACCTGAGCCCGGCCCGATTTAATGACAAATTGATAATCACCGCTCAACTGATAGAGCTTAAAAAAGCCAGCATGTTATTTAAACAGACGATTTATCGCGAACAACAGGCAGAAAAGATTCTGTGCCAGGGCGAAGTTCGAATTGCCTGCATCAATGCTGCCTCATTTCGCCCGATAGCTATTCCCGAATCTATTGTACAGCTTGCCAAGGAGACCCCAGGTGTCGACTGATCTATCACTTATTAGTTTAATTGCAGAGGCCAGTATTCTGGTGCAACTGGTGATGCTGGCGCTGCTGGCCGCTTCGGTTATTTCCTGGTTTGTGATTTTCCAGAAAAATAAATTATTCAAAAGTGTGGATGGTGATGCGACACGTTTTGAAAATGAATTCTGGTCAGGTGGGGATCTGAGCGAACTCTACAGCAAACTGTCGCGCCGTCGGCTGGACCGCGAAGGCATGGAGAAAATATTCGAAACCGGCTTTGCCGAGTTTGCCCGTTCCTATAAAACCACCACTGATCCGACGCTGATGATGGCGAGTATTCAGCGCGGCATGAAAGTGGTGCTGTCGCGGGAAGAAGACCGTCTCGAATCTAACCTTTCACTGCTGGCAACTATCGGTTCGACCAGCCCCTATGTGGGCCTGTTCGGCACCGTATGGGGAATTATGAACTCATTTATCGCCCTGGGCGCGGCACAGAATGCGTCATTGAATATGGTGGCACCGGGTATTGCCGAGGCGCTGATTGCGACTGCCATGGGTCTGTTTGCGGCCATTCCCGCAGTGGTTGCCTATAACCGCTATGCGGACAAGGTGGATCGTTTTATGGGACGTTATGAAAACTTTATGGAAGAGTTCACCACCGTATTACAGCGCCAGACACAGAAATATATGGCGCAACAAAAAACGGCTGGCGCAAATAAACCGGTTGATAACAAGGTTGCAGATGCTGTAAGCGATACGCAGGAGACGGTTTAGTGGCGTCCAGGCGTAAACATCGGCCAATGGCGGAAATCAATGTGGTGCCCTACATCGATGTAATGCTGGTGCTGCTGATTATTTTTATGATTACCGCGCCGATTGTGCAGCAGGGGGTAGAAATCGAGCTGCCACGGCCAAATGTTGCTGCCAAACAAATGTCGCCGGATCAACATGAACCAGTGGTGGTGGCGGTTGATCAAAAGGGTGATTTTTATCTTAATATCGGTGACCATCCGGATAAGCCGATTGAAGCAGAATTGTTGGTCAACCGGGTAGCGGCAGTGCGTCAGTTAAAACCCGATGTGCCAGTGCTGGTGCGGGGTGACCGTGGTGCAGGGTATGGCCAGGTGGTGGATGCCATGGTGTTACTGCAGAAAGCCGGGGTGGAAAAAGTCGGCTTAATGACGGATCAGCCAGACAATTAATATGCACACCAGTCTGTTCTCGCAAATAAAACAATTTCCACGGCTGTTGCTGTTTTCAATTCTGCTGCATCTGTTTCTGCTGGCGATTTTAATGTTTAGCCTGCAGCATACCTCCGCACCTAAAATGCCGGCAGAGAAAAAAGTCGATACCGTGAAGGCGGTGATCATTGATGCCAGTGTGGTGGAGCAGGAAGTTCAGAAACTGAAACAGGCGGAAGACAGCGCACGGCAAAAGAAGCTGGAAGAACAGAAAAAGTTACAACAACAGGCGGATGCTGCGCGGCAGAAACGATTGCAGGAAGAGAAACGCCTGGCCGAAGTGAAACGCAAGGAACAGCAGCGTAAGCAGGAGCAGGCGAAAAAAGAAAAAGCCGAGCAGCTAAGAAAACAGCAGGAACTGGCAAAACTGGAAAAGCAGAAAGCCGAGCTGGAAAAGAAAAAACAGGCCGAGCAACAGCGACTGGCGGAGCTGGAAAAGAAACGTAAGGCGGAAGAAGCGGCTGCAGAAAAGAAAAAGCGTGAGCAGGCAGAAGCGGCGCGACAGAAAAAACTGGCAGAAGAAGCCGAGGCAAGACGTAAGGAGCAGGAAGCGGAAATGCGACGCCAGATGCTGGCGGAAGAAGCCCGCATGGCAAAACAGAGTGCAGAAAACCAGCGGCTACTGGCGCAGTATAAATACAGCATTAAACGTAAGGTGCAGGATAACTGGCAGCAACCGGTGAATATGACTGCAGGCTGGTCCTGTGTAGTTCTGGTAGAACAGGATCGCTTCGGTGAAGTGCTGAATGTACAATTAAAACAATGCAATGGCAGTGAGGCCTTCAAGAGCACGGTAGAGCGTGCGGTACGCAAGGCCTCGCCTTTACCCGAGGCGCCCAATAACGATGTATTTGATCGAAAAATAGAATTTATCTTCAGGCCTGATGTATGAAAAAACTAATCACGATTATCTTTTTATTTTCACTATCACTCGGTGCGCACAGCGCATTGCGAGTGGAAATTACCAAAGGCGCGGATGGTGCACTGCCGATTGCAATCGTGCCGTTTCAGCAGCAGTTGCAGTCAGCCACAAGTGATACCGATGTGGCGGCGATTGTGCGCAATGATTTACAGCGCAGTGGCCGCTTTGCACCAATTGAGCCGGACAAACTGATTGCCCGGCCCCGTGCAGCGGAGGATGTAAATTTCAAACTCTGGCGGGTGGCGGGTATCGATCACCTGGTGATTGGCGATATCAAACAGTTGAATGCGGATCAGTATGAAATCAGTTTCCGCTTGCTGGATGTGTTCAAGGGCAACCAGGTGCTGGGTTACCAGTTCCGTGCCACCAATAAAACAATACGCAGTGTCAGTCACCATATCAGTGATCTGATCTATGAAAGTATTACCGGGCAGAAGGGTGCGTTTGATACCAAGATCGCCTATGTGACCACCCAGCGCCAGCAGGGACGTCAGCCCTCCTATGTGTTGCAGGTGGCGGATACCGATGGGCATAACCCGCAAACCGTACTGACTTCACAGCAACCGATTATGTCACCCTCCTGGTCACCGGATGGCAGCCAGCTGGCATATGTCAGTTTTGAGAAGCGCAAATCAGAAATCTATATTCAGAATCTGTACACTCAGCAGCGTCAGAAAGTGGCTTCATTCAGTGGCATTAACGGCGCGCCCGTGTGGTCCCCGAATGGTCGTGAGCTGGCCTTGACCCTGTCCAAGGAAGGTAATCCGGATATTTATGTGCTGGATGTGGCAAGTAAATCGCTGCGTCAGGTTACCCGTCACTGGGGCATAGATACCGAGCCCGCCTGGACAGCGGACGGCAAGGAGCTGGTGTTTACCTCAAGCCGTGCCGGTAAGCCGCAGATTTATCGCATAAGCAGCAAGGGCGGTAATGCCAAACGCCTGACCTTTGACGGCAAATACAATGCCAGCCCGGAAGTGTCCAGCGATGGTCGCACCCTGGTGTATGTGCAGGGTGAGGGCAATGAGTTTCGTATTGCCACCATGGATCTGCAGTCGGGTTTCGTGCAGGTGCTGACCGATGGGCCACTGGATGAATCACCCAGTTTCGCGCCCAATGGCAGCATGATTCTGTACGCTTCCACCGATCAGTCACAGGGTGTACTGGCAGCGGTTTCAAGCGATGGTCGTTTCAAGCAGAAACTGGTGCTCTCGGACGGTGACGTAAGAGAACCGACCTGGGGGCCGTTTAAGCAGTAAGTGTCTCGGTTTGTATGACGAGTTTAAAAAATTTAACAGAGTATAAATTAGCAGAGGGTTTGCAGCTGTAGCCATCTGGGATCAGCACTGTACACCGGATGCTTTAACCGAAATGAGGAAACAAACGTGAAAAAATTAATCACAACCCTGTTTGTAAGCGGCCTGCTGGTCGCCTGTGCACCACAGAACGTTAAAGACGATGGCGCTGGCACAATGGCCGGTGCAGGCGGCGAACCCGCGGGCGGTGTTGAAACCGGTGGTTTAAGCGGTTCGGGTATGGACGATGGTACTCTGCTCTCCGGGCTGGATGTGTCCTATGAAAAAACAGCGATCAATGACACAAATAATGTATTGATCGAGAAGGTTATTTACTTTGACTATGACAGTGACCAGATCGGTGAGGAATACCAGACACTGATTGCGCACCATGGCAAATACCTGGCGGCCAATGCGGATATGCAGGTGCGCATTGAAGGCCATGCGGACGAACGCGGCAGTCGAGAATACAATGTGGCGCTGGCTAACCGCCGTGCACAATCGGTGCGTCGACTGGTGCTGTTCCAGGGTGCAGCTGCAGACCAGGTGGATGTGGTTAGCTACGGTGAAGAAAAGCCGGTGGCACTGGGTCATGATGAGGAGTCCTGGCGCCTTAACCGCCGTGTTGAGCTGGTCTACGAAGCACGTTAATATAACGCCATTCTGTTTGTGAACAATGCGCGCTTGCTGGCTGGTCGATTTTTATGACTGGCCAGCGTTGTGCATGGCATTGCAATTCCAACTATCAATGTATACAGCCCGTAGGCCCCTGTTATGTCATTTAAATCTGTAATTTTGCCAGCTCGAACCCTGATGCTGGCGGCACTCCTTACTGTATCGGCGCCACTGCTGGCAAATCAGCAATCGATTGAACAGCGTCTGAACCGGCTGGAAAATATTCTTGGTAGCCAGGTATTGATGGATCAGTCACAACGTCTGGAACTGATGCAGCAGGAGTTACAGACCTTGCGCGGCATGCTGGAATCCCAGGAAAACCAGCTGGATCTGATCAGGCAGCGTCAGCGGAACCTCTATCAGGATATCGATCGTCGCCTGGGCGAACTGGAAATTACCTCGGGACGGGGAAGTGCTACTGCTGGTGGAATGCCCAGCGCCAGTGTCTCCGCTGGTCGATCACCCATCGCACCGCCATCCGCCTCGGTAACCGGTTCTGATGAAATTGATAATGAGCAAGCCATGACGGCCATGGTGACGCCGGGTGAGAAGAGTGACAAATCGGCCTACAGTGAGGCTTTTAATACACTCAAGGCGGGACGTTATCAGGATGCGATCAAGGCATTCAAGGGGTTCCAGAAAGACTACCCGGAAAGCCCCTACAGCGCCAATGCACAGTACTGGCTGGGTGAGGCCTATTCGGTATCGCGGGACTATAAAACCGCGCTGAAGGAATTCCAGGCGGTGGTCAATAACCACCCCGAGAGCAATAAGGTGGAAGGTGCGATGCTGAAAATCGGCTACACCCATTATGAAATGCAGGACTGGGCTGCCGCGCGTTCAGCATTGAACCAGGTGGTGAGCAAATACCCCGGCACCGCTGTGGCACGCAAGGCAGAAGAGCGGCTGCAGCGCATGCAGCGTGAAGGCCATTAAGTCTCACCCGCTACAGGCTGCAGATTCTATGTCTTCAGAGCAGGTCGCGGACGCTTCACGTCTGCGCATTACCGAAATTTTCCATTCGCTACAGGGTGAGTCCTCCTATGTGGGACTGCCCACGGTCTTTGTTCGCCTGACCGGCTGTCCATTGCGCTGTCACTACTGTGATACCGCCTATGCCTTCAGCGGTGGCGAATGGATGAGCCTGACGGATATCAGGGCGCAGGTGGCGTCTTACGGTGCGCAGCAGGTGTGCGTGACCGGTGGCGAGCCCCTGGCGCAAAAAGCCTGCATCGAGCTGCTGAGTGCGCTCTGTGATGAGGGTTACAATGTATCACTGGAAACCTCAGGGGCTATGGACATCTGTGCTGTTGATGCCCGGGTCAGTCGCATTATGGACCTGAAAACACCGGCCTCCGGTGAGGAAGTGAAGAACCGCTATGAAAATATCCCCTGTCTGAGCCAGCATGACGAAGTCAAATTCGTGATCTGTGATCGTGCTGATTACGAATGGGCCAGATCAATGATTGAGGAATATCAGCTACTGGCTAAGACACGGGTACTGATGTCGCCGGAACACCAGAATCTGCCAGCCAGCGAGCTGGCGGACTGGATTCTGCAGGACCGACTGAATGTGCGTTTCCAGTTGCAGTTGCACAAATATTTGTGGAATAACCAGCCGGGCAGGTGATTATTCAGAGGTGCCCTGTAAAGATGAGTGAAAACAATAAAAAAGCAGTGGTGCTGGTGTCTGGTGGGCTGGACTCAGCCACGGTACTTGCCATGGCCCATGCGAAGGGATATGAATGCTATGCCCTGAGCTTTGACTATGGCCAGCGCCACAGCACCGAACTGGCTGCAGCAAAGACCATTGCCGAGGCCCATGGGGCTGTGGCGCACCAGGTGTTACACCTTGACCTGAACAGGCTGGGCGGCTCAGCTCTCACCGACAACAGTATCGATGTGCCAACCGCGCTGGCGGAAGGTATTCCGGTGACCTATGTGCCCGCGCGAAACACCATATTCCTGTCGATGGCACTGGCCTGGGCCGAGGTGCTGGCGGCGGATGATATCTTTATCGGGGTGAATGCGGTGGACTATTCCGGTTACCCTGATTGCCGTCCCGAGTTTATCCAGGCATTTGAAACCATGGCCAATCTGGCCACCAAAGCCGGGGTTGAGGGGCATCATATGCATATTCATACACCACTGATCGACATGAGTAAGGCGCAGATTATCCAGCAGGGTGTGGGCCTGGGTGTGGACTATTCGCTTACCGTATCATGCTATTCGGCAGATGCTGAAGGTCGTGCCTGTGGTGAGTGTGACTCCTGCCGCCTGAGAAAAAAAGGCTTTGAAGAGGCGGGTCTGCCAGACCCAACCCGTTATCGAGCCTAACGATTAGCGGCATTTCTGCTGCTGCTGAAATGCCCACCTTCAGGACATAATCGCTGAGGGTCTATCATCGGCGAATTGTTCGTATAAGCATAAATATTGCAGAATTTTGTCTTGTAATTTCAGGTGAATCAGGTAATATACGCGCCTTCTTCGGGCCGTTAGCTCAGTCGGTAGAGCAGTGGACTTTTAATCCATTGGTCGAGTGTTCGAGTCACTCACGGCCCACCATATATAGAAAGCCTGTCAGTTTCTGACAGGCTTTTTTTTATGCACAGGAGAGCGTATTTTGCGTGAGGCAGGCGACAGCCGTGAGCCGATGGTCGTTAGTCCAACGACAAATGACGCTTCACGTAGGGTGGCATCAAGCGAAGCGGATCCACCTGATACCCGTTCATTAGCGGACTCGCTTCTGTTTTATATGCATAAAAAAAGCCCGGATAAACCGGGCTTTTTATCTCATACGAACGTCAGGCTTACTTGCGTATGCCAGGGCCGTTTAATGTCAGGCCATTGCTCATATAGGTGTGGAAGTACTCAAGTGCACGGTACTCTTCGCTCTGTGTCGCGAAGGGCTTGGCGCGTACCTGCTTGTTACAGCCACCGTAACGACGTTGCAGTGTACCCATGCCGTCACCTGAGTCACTGCCCATAGACCACTTGTTGCGGTATACAGGGAAGTGTGTGGTGTGACCCAGTGCTGGGCTCAGAATATCAGCACGCACACGGTTGCCCGCATTGTAGTAGTGACAGTCTGCACATGACATATTCAGCTGACCGCGCTTCGCATAGAAGTGCTTTTTGCCGCGTTCATACCATTGCATTGACTCGGGTGTGTCGACAACCTTCACATTGCCCTTGGCGCCGCGAGACTGGTAGGCAATGTAGGCTGACAGGTGTGCTATGTTGCCGGTTTTGTATTTCCAGGCTTTCTCACCGTTCTTTTCAAGACACTCGTTAATGGCCAGCTCAACTGTGATGACTTCGCCACGGTTCTTGTCGAAGTAAGGATAGTTTTGCTTCATGCCTTTTTTAGCATCTGGGAAACAGCTAGCGAAGGTTTTGCCATTCTGGAATGGTTTATTGAACAGGGTTTTACCTTTTTCAACATAGATTTCATATGGAGGAAACTCTTCAAAGGCTTCCCACTGATCGCGTGAGGCCTTGTCTACAGAGTAAACGCCGTTAGCGAAGTCCTGCAAGGGAACATCGGGGAAACGTTCAGTGAAATATGCTCTGAAATCTTTCAGATCCTGTTCCGGGTTTGCAGCTGTGCCGAGTAGCGGGGCAGTGAGCATGCAAAACGCAGATACAATGACTGCAATTTTTTTCATAATCGGTACCTTTTTTATTAGTGATGACTGACTGAAAAGCTTATTTTATTTTCGCTTCTACAGAGTCACTCTCGCCCTTATTGTCTACCCAGCTCATTTTTAATGTGTCGCCAGCTTTAGCGCCACTGAACTTGAATGACAGGTAAGGATTTTTTGAGATAGCTGTGCCCCAGTCTGCTACCAGGACATCTGCACCGTTGACGTTGCAGGTAAGTTCCTGAATAAAATGCGCTGGAAAGTTTTTGCCAGTTTTTGAATTCTTGCGCTGGCCCGTTTCCATCGGGTGACTGATAAGTGCCTTAACGACAGTGGTGCCGTCAGATACTTTAGCACGTACTTTAATTGAATTTGCCATAGTAATATTCCTCTAAAAACTTGATTAACCGCCGCAGCCGCCAATGGTTACTTTAACTAGCAGTTTGCTGCTGTATAACTTGTCGCCGGATTTAACAACAGCGATCACATCGGATGTTTTACCCATTTTTACACGAGTGGAAACAAAGCCTTCTGTGTTGCTACCCAGCTTAAAGGTGGCCGTCATAGGGGTTGGGTTTTCAGAAATCAGAATGCTGATAGATTCTGCATTTGGAATAGTGCTGGTAACTGTAACAGGTACTACAGCGCCGTTTTCAGCAATTTCTGGTGCTTTCAGCGTAATGTCAGAGCTTTCTGTCATTGCAGTGCCGCCTAAAGCATTTTTAAGTGCTGAATCCAGGTCTTTTGCTTCGAAAGCAGCTTTTGGCCATGCAGCCAGTACCGCGCGTGGAGTGATCAGTCCTGCGCCAACAGCGACGCCGAACGCGCCTGCTGCTGCAGAACGCTTGATGAAGGATCTACGTGTATTGTTCATTGTCTCTACCTTAAAAATTATAGCGTGTGTATAAACTCAACAACTTTGTCGATTTCGGATGCACTTAGAATCTCATGTGCTCCGAAGGGCGGCATCATTGTATTAGGATTCATCGTACGTGCATCGCTGATCTGTGCACGGAGTTTATCCTTGTCGGGGAATCGGGCCTTCATCGCGACTAGCGGTGGACCGATGTTTCCAGGTAGGTCGCCACCTTCTATCTGGTGACATGCAAGGCAGTTACCTTTCTTTCTATCGAAGGCAATTTTCTTGCCTTGCTCAATGACAGTTGCATCGGCCGCATGGGTGATGACTGGCATTGCGAAAGAAAGAGCGCCCAATAACGCAGCAAGCGAGGTTGCTGTAGAGATGGTTTTAGCGGTGTACCGCATAGTTCACTCCTCAATACTTTATGATTGCGTGGAAATTCAGGGACCAATCTATAGATAGTAGTCAGATTTTAGTATATTCCATTAGTTCTGCAGATTTTTAATAAAAATGCAAGCTCTATTGTGCCTGTGTTTTTACCAAGTCTCTGTTTTACTAGCCTGTTATAGTTATATTAGATTGGATGCCTAATAGCATACCCAAAACACTGCTGATGGCAAGAAAAAAACCAGTTTTGTGTGGATCTGTTTGCCAAACTATATTATTAAAATCTAATAAATAAAGCTATATTCGGCTTTCTTTGCGTATTTGCAGCATTAAATCCTGCTTTCTAGACTCAAGGCGTTGCCGGGTTAATGGTGACAGCTCGCTTTGCTGCAGTGCATTTTCAATTTGCTGAACAGCCTGCTTTAGATAACCTTCCTGCTGATACTCATGGCTGGTGGCCTCCAGCGCGAGGGCAATATTGTTTTCGATAAAATAGGCACGAGCCAGTGTCTGGTAGACCACGGCCTTTTTCTGTGATCGCAGTTGCTGATTCAGCAGCAGTATGGCCTGATTGGCTTGCTGGTTATCAATCAGTGAGCGTGCGTATCTAATCGATACTGGCAGGTAGTTGGGGTAGAGCTCGTTGAGCTGCTGCAACAGTTTCAGGTTCTGTTTCGGCTGGTTGGCAGCAAGGTAGGCATCGGCCAGGGCGAGCTTGATCCAGGGATGGTCCTCGACCCGGCTTAATTGCGTCAGTTTTTCAATCGCCTGATCAAACTGGTGGCTGGCGGTGTAAGCCAGGCCCAGGGTGTAATCATTGACGATGCCGGCTTCGCCGTGATCCGCCAGCTGCCTGGCCAGGCGGGCCGGATCCTTGTGGGTCTGTAGCAGAATGCGGCTGCGTACCAGCTGGAAATCCAGGCTGTCGTCACGCAGTGAACGGCTTTGTTCGCTAATGCGGTTTCTCGCCTCGGCCACCCGGGTGCTGTTAAGCGGATGGGTGCGCAGGTATTCCATTTGTGAGAACAGGTTATTGTTGTCGGTGTTTTTGAGCAGGGTCTCGAAAAAACTGGCCATGCCTTCAGGGTTGATCCCGGCTTCTTCCAGTATACGGATGCCGATTCTGTCCGCCTCATGCTCGTTGCTGCGGGTAAAATTAATCTGTGACTGGATCATTGCGGCCTGGCCGCCATAAATCAACGCGGCCCCGGCATCGGGGTTTTGTGAGGCAAGCAGAATGCCCGCCAGTATGGTGGCAAACATGGTGGCGGGGTTGGTGTTTGACTCGGTGAGTGCCCGTGCCAGGTGGCGTTGTGTGACATGGGATATCTCATGGGCCATAACCCCGGCAAATTCACTTTCATTCTCTGCTGCCAGTATCAGGCCAGTGTGGAAGCCCAGATGGGCGTCAGGGCCCGCAAAAGCGTTGATACTGTTGATGTCGATAACAAAAAACTTGAAATTACGCTCCACATGCTCGGTGTGGGATACCAGTCGCTGGCCCAGGGTGTTCAGGTAGTCGTCGACCTCGAGGTCTTCAATAAACGGCACATTGGCACGCAGGGTCATATAAAACTGCTTGCCCATCAGGTACTCGTTAAACGGGCTAAAGCTCTGCTGGGTGGGGTCACCCAGGGTTGGCAGCTCTGCCTGAGCGGGTGCCAGTGCTAAACAGCCCGATAGCGCAATGAAAGCGGCGGTCAGCAGTGTATTTAGTGGTTTTGTCCGGCTGGTATATTTCAATATGAATGCCATGCCGGCACGGGTTTCGTGCCGGTATTTAAAGTTTAAATCTCGCCTTGTAGGACATCTTTCCTGAAAATAAGTGCCCTTGAGAACAGTTATGGAGTATGGCATATCGTTGTCGGCAGCAAAAAGCGCCCCTGTTCTTTTGACTCACGACAAAGGACTAACGACTAACGACTAACGACTAACGACCAATGACTACTGTATACCGCACATCCTGTGCATATCGCTACCGGCATCCTTGTCTCTCGCGAAATACCGCACATCCTGTGCATAAAAAAAGCCACCTGGGGTTCAGGTGGCTTTTTCGGGTGCGGAAGCACCGGCTCAGCTGATTATCTGATTAGATAAACAGTGACTGGGTTGCATCCGAAGATTCTTCGAAGTAGGTTGCTGCACCAACGTATTCAACACCGTCGATAAACTGGTCATGGCTGTAACCGAACAGCTCAACCGTCATCTGGCAGGCAAGGAATTTCACTTCCGCTTCCTGGCACAGGTCGCGCAGTTCATCAATTGTCGCAACACCACAGTTAGAGATGGTTTTCTTCATCAGGGTGGTGGCAATGCTGTCCATGAATGGGATGTTCCACATGATATTGGGGATTTTAGGGCCAAAGTCGATGCTTTTCAGCCATTTTGGACCCATTGGCATTTTCATGGGCATGGATGGGTTACCCGTTGGGGTCACTTTCAGTGCGCTGGTGTCTTTCAGAAGCAGGTTCAGGCCGTAGAATGTGTAGAAAACCGATGCCTGCATACCCAGTGCCGCTGCAGTGCTGGCCAGAATAAAGGGGGGATATGCCCAGTCTAAGGTGCCTTTTGTTGCGATGATAGTTAGCTTTGGATCGCTCATTTGAATTCACTCCTAATGTTTTGGCCGGGTCGCTGTGTTTTTGCTGATGCTGAAATTGCCACGGTGCTTCCGCTTAAACCAGTTTATAATTTAATTAATTAGTCGATCGTATTACTTTTTAGAGATTAACCATACAATCGAATGTGAATAAAAGGCAAGTATTAGAATAAGTTTTTTTTTATATAGTAGATAGGTGGTTAATGATGCTGCGCTTATATTTGCATAAATAAAATTTATCTTATTGATTTATAAGGATATAAGCCTCAATTATGAGAATTTGGCAGAAATGGCTGTTGTGAAGGCTATCTGTGGTTGAGGTATATCCCGTGGGCAAAAAAATCGGTTACAATCTCAATATTAATGTTTTCTTATGTAGGTGCTGATAAATATGTACGGAATTAAAGAGCTTGATGTGGATACGCTTCAGTCATATCTGCAGGAAGGCAGGGCGCTGCGCTTGCTGGATGTGCGCGGACTCGCGGAGATGGCACAGGGCATGATACCCAATGCAGAAAAGTTGCCACTGCACACGCTGCCGACCAGGTTGCATGAAATTGACAGTGATGAACTGACCGTTCTGTATTGTCGCAGCGGTGCAAGGTCTGCCCAGGGCGTGGGTTTTATGGCGCAGCAGGGTTTCGATAATGTATATAACCTGCGTGGTGGCATTATCGCCTGGGCACAAAAGGGCATGCCGCTGGAGGCGTGATTGGTTTTTAATGTGCCACATTGTGTGTGGCACAAGTGTGTTACAGCAGTATGCGCCCGGCTATCACAGTCGGGCGTTCATAATTACAGGCTCTTGATTGAGTCGTTCCAGTAAATTCACCATTAAACCTTAGATGCAGTGTGGCACTGAGCTGCAAATTACACCTGAGTAACACCCAGTTGCGAAGGCAGGCAGGCGAGTTATGCCTGAAAAAGCTTTTATAGTTAAGGGTTATCAAGCACTCGGTTCCGTGAGATCAATAGTATGCAATTGTGAACCGGTAATTATCCACTTGAGCCACAACAGTAATCCGTGGCCGATGCCAACTTGGTGAATCAGCTCAGCGTATTGTGTGCACGGCTTAGCGTCAAAAAAATTATGTGCGTATTGAAGAGAAACGATAACGTCGCTGTTTTCAAAATGACTGATAGTCAGGTGTGATAAGTAAAGCAGGCGCGGCTAATTTATTAAAAATAAACATTAGTAAATAAGTAGATAATAATACTGATTGATTTTTATACAGGCTTTTATTGATAAATGCCGTTTTGTCTACTAAAACACTTTAAAACTCTGCGCAAAAGCCTTTAATTGATTGACTTTGCAGGCTTGTTTTGAGAATGTTTGCGGCTCGCTAGGGCAAGCATTTAATCTTTTCAGATGCCGGGATGTAGGCGTCATTACTATAAAAATACGTTGCTACAAAAACGTATAATTCATTTGAGGATCACAATTATGTCAAGTGGTATTAAGAAGTCCTTAATAGCCCTATCAGTTTCCGGTGCACTGATTGCACCATCAGCATATGCAACCAACGGTTACTTTGCACACGGTTACAGCACCGCAGAAAAAGGTCTGGCAGGTGCGGGTGTTGCTTATTCACAGGATGCACTGTCTTCTGCGACCAACCCTGCGGGTCTGGTGAAAGTGGGTGAGCGTCTGGACGTGGGCGGTGCGATTTTCAATCCAAATCGTAAGTACACTGCAAGTATGCCAAGTGGTGCGGCGACTATCGGCAATACAGGTTTCCCCGCATTTCCATTAACACCGGGCACCTATGAAAGTTCGCACGATTATTTCTTTATTCCGCACATTGCTTATAACTGGATGCTGGATGACACCACAGCGTTTGGTATTGCTGCATACGGTAATGGTGGTATGAATACAGACTATCAAACTGTTCAAAACCCAAATAATACAACCGGTACATTTGGCGGCGGTAATGCAGGTATTAACCTGTCACAGCTGTTTATCAATGCATCCTATGCCAAGCAGATTGACGATAAAAACGCGGTAGGTGCCAGCCTGATTGTGGCTTACCAGATGTTTAAGGCGCATGGCCTGGGTGCATTTGGTCAACTTGGATTCTCAAATGATCCAGCTAATCTGACAGATAATGGTGATGACACATCTTACGGTTATGGTGTAAAGCTGGGTTGGCAGGGTGACGTGACACCGGATGTGACACTGGGTGTGTCATACCAGTCCAAAATGTCGATGAGCGAATTTGATGACTATGCCGGTCTATTTGCCGAGCAGGGTGGTTTTGATATTCCTGCAACCGCTATTATCGGGTTAGCATGGAAGACATCGGATAGGTCTACGTTGGTTGCCGACATTCAGCAGATTTACTACAGCGATGTCGCGTCGATCGGCAATGATGGTGTGAATAATCTGTTTGCCTGTGGTATGGCAGGTGGCGCACCCAATGCGTCCTGTCTGGGTGGTTCAAACGGTGCAGGCTTCGGTTATGATGACATGACCGTCATCAAGCTGGGTTATGAGTGGCAGCAAAATGATATGACCTGGCGCGTGGGTGTAAGCAATGGCGATCAGCCGATTTCTGATAAAGAAACCATGCTGAACATTCTGGCACCAGCGGTTATGGAAACCCATTTAACCTTTGGTTTTACTATGCCTATCAGTGCCAACTCTGAATTTACATTTGCAGGTATGTACGCACCAAGCAACTCTGTAGAAGGTCCAACACAGTTTGATAATACACAGACTGTAAAGCTCGAAATGGATCAGTTTGAACTTCAGGGTACCTACACTATGAAGTTCTAATTTAATTAGACTTTATCAAGTGTTGTGAAAAGGCTGCGCAATTATGCGCGGCCTTTTTTTATATGCTGGATGCATGGTATTTTGCGAGAGGCATGGATGTCGTTAGTCAAAAGACCAAAGACCAAAGACCAAAGACCAAAGACCAAAGATATGGGTTGAGTCTGTTTGCGTTTATTAGTGTTCATTCGCGGGCTAGCGCGTTTTCATTTGATTTGATTTTTTAATTTTTGAAATAAAACCACTGCATTTTAGTGCTGTTTTTATATGTATTAGATTTTAATAATACTCTTAAATAGATGGATAAAAGATTTTTACGTTGACAACTAGTGCGGCGGACGTTTATTTTTACCGCGCGTTACTTTTGCGTGGTTCTAAATAAAATACCTTATTTGAAAGGGGACGGAGTTTAAAATGAAGATCAAATCACTAACAAGAATAGCCATGGTTATGTTATTCAGTATGGCGGCGATGACTGCGCAGGCGGCTGAAAAATTATTGCCTTTCGCACTGGCGTCTAATGATGCGGGTTCAATTGCCGATAAACTGGATGCAACTAAAGCGGCATTAACAGAAAACGGTTTTGATATTGCGGGCGAATATTCACCTTATTCTACAGCGCACATTATTGTTGTAACCAATGACGAGCTGAAAAAGGCCGGTGCCACACATGACCGTGCAGGTTACATTGCAGCACAGCGTGTTGCGTTAACCGAGCTTGATGGCAAAGTACAGGTTTCCTACACCAATCCCGCGTATATGGCCTATGCCTACCATGTGAATGACGCGCTGCCAAAGACAAGCGCAGCACTTAAAGCAGCACTGGGTCACGTGCAGGATTTCGGCCCCAAAAAAGGCATGAATGAAAAAGAGCTGAACAAGTATCACTACACCTTCGGCATGGAATACTTCGATGAGCCATGGGAACTGGCGTCAAAAGGCAGTCATCAGGACATGGTGTCTACCATCGAGAAAAACCTCAAAGCAGGTAAATCCGGTGCCGGCCAGGTATACAAGATCAGCATCCCAGGTACGTCACAGGTTCTGTTCGGTGTTTCCATGAAAGCGCCTGAAGAAGGTAAGAAATACATGGATGAAACCTTCATTATGAGTGAAATCGACTTCAAACCTCTGCGTTCAACTGCGCATCTGCCCTATGAAATACTGGTTAAGGGTGAGGAAGCGGAAGCACTTCACGCACGTTTCCGTATCGCGATTAACTTCCCAGACCTGTCTATGATGGGTAGCAACAGCTTTATGAACATCATGCCAACACCGGATGCGATTCGCGCGGTATTGACCGATGTGGCTGGCGGTAAAATCAGTGATGATTTCTTCTAATTTGTAGAAATTACGACTGTTAGCAAAAGCCCGGCTATATGTCGGGCTTTTTTGTTATGCACAGGACGTGCGGTATTCCGCGAGAGGCAGGGAAGCAGTCGTTGGTCGTTAGTCGAGCGTCATTCGTCAAAAGCCGGGAGATTGATACTGGCTAAACGGAGGCTTTGCCTGATTTGGCGCCGGCCTTATAAAACTTGCGTGTATTGGCGGGCCAAAGCAGTTTAAGCTGTTAAATCGCTGGATGAACAAAGAGTGATGACCTGCTTCCTAAAGTAGGTTACACTTTGCGGCTTGCATATTGCTATGCGAAATCAAAAGTCCATGATTTATAAGGTTTTTTAAGGTTTGGAGACATCTAAGGTGGAAATGACCGGTGCAGAAATCGTTGTTCAGAGCCTGATTGAGGAAGGCGTCGAGCACCTGTTTGGTTATCCTGGTGGTGCGGTATTGCATATATACGACGCACTCTACAAGCAGGACAAGCTGCAGCATATACTGGTGCGCCATGAACAGGCGGCTACCCATGCTGCGGATGGCTATGCGCGCAGCACAGGTAAGCCCGGTGTGGTGCTGGTCACCTCCGGCCCGGGCGCGACCAATGCGGTGACCGGCATTGCCACCGCCTATATGGACTCCATCCCCATGGTGGTACTGACCGGCCAGGTGCCCCGTGCACTGATTGGTAATGATGCCTTCCAGGAAGTGGACTCGGTGGGGATTACCCGTCCGGTGGTAAAACACAATTTCCTGGTGGAAGACATCAGCCAGCTGGCGGAAGTCATCAAGAAAGCATTTTATGTAGCCACCACCGGTCGTCCAGGCCCCGTGGTAGTGGATATTCCCAAGGATATCACCACCCATAAAATCGAATTTGTATACCCGCGCGAAATCAAAATGCGCTCCTATAACCCGGAGGTTCCATCGATCACTGGCCTGGGTGAGCAGCTCAAGCAGGCCTATGAGCTGATTATGGACGCCAGGAAACCGATGATTTACACCGGTGGCGGGGTTATCCTGAGTAACGCCAGCGAACAGCTGGTTAAATTTTCCCAGTTGCTGGGTGCGCCGGTGACCAATACCCTGATGGGCCTGGGCGCCTATCCGGCAAACGACAGGCAGTTTGTCGGCATGCTGGGAATGCACGGTACCTATGAAGCCAATATGAGTATGCATCACAGTGATGTGCTGATTGCGATTGGTGCGCGCTTTGATGACCGGGTAACCGGGAACCTGGAAAAATTCTGTCCCGATGCGCGCATTGTGCATATTGATATTGATCCGGCCTCGATCTCCAAAAACGTTAAAGTCGATGTACCCATTGTGGGTGATGTGGGCGAGGTGCTGGATGAGCTGATCAAGCTGATTGAGGCCTCGGATCAGCGCCTGGAAAGCGGTGCATTGAGTTCATGGTGGCAGCAGATCGATGAGTGGCGAGCACAGGACTGCCTGAAATACAATGCCAACAGCGGCACCATCAAGCCCCAGTATGTGATCCAGAAGCTACATGAAGTGACCGAAGGCAATGCCTTTGTTACCTCCGATGTGGGCCAGCACCAGATGTTTGCTGCGCAGTATTACGGCTTTAATAAACCGCGTCGCTGGATAAATTCCGGCGGGCTGGGCACCATGGGCTTTGGTCTGCCTGCGGCGATGGGTGTGCAGCTGGCACACCCCGGCGCACAGGTTGCCTGTGTTACCGGTGAAGGCAGTATCCAGATGTGTATTCAGGAGCTTTCAACCTGTTCACAGTACAACCTGCCGGTAAAGATCATCAACCTGAACAATGGTTACCTGGGCATGGTGCGCCAGTGGCAGGAGTTTTTCTATGAAAGACGCTATGCCAGTTCCTATATGGAATCACTGCCGGATTTTGTTGCCCTGGCTGAGGCCTATGGCCATGTGGGCATGCGTATCGATAAAATTGAAGACGTGGTGCCTGCGTTACAGGATGCCTATGGCAAATATAAAGATCGCGTGGTGTTTATCGACTTTATGATTGATCGCGAAGAAAACGTTTATCCTATGATTCCTGCGGGTGCAGGGCTTAACGAAATGATTCTGATTTAGTATGAAAAAGCACATAATATCCCTGTTACTGGAAAATGAATCGGGTGCGTTGTCACGCGTTGCCGGCCTGTTTTCAGCGCGCGCATACAATATTGAATCACTCTCGGTTGCGCCCACGGATGATGAAACCCTGTCGCGTATGACCATCGTTACTTCGGGCACCGATGAAATTGTTGAACAGATACAGAAACAGCTGAACAAGCTGATTGATGTGGTCAAGCTGATTGACCTGACCGAGTGCGCGCACATTGAACGTGAACTGATGCTGGCAAAAGTGGATGCCACCGGCGAAGCGCGGGATGAAGTAAAGCGCCTGGTTGATATTTTCAACGGCAATATCGTCGATGTAACCGAAACCACCTACACGGTTGAACTGACCGATAGCGGCGAAAAGCTGGATAGTTTTCTCGCTTCACTGTCAAGTATTAAAATTCATGAAGTGGTGCGCTCCGGCGCAATCGGCATATCCAGTGGCGACAATATACTTGCCTGTTAATTTATTCATTTAATTTCGAGAACAAACTGATGAGCTTAAATATTTATTACGATAAAGACTGTGACCTTTCCCTGATCAAGGCTAAAAAAGTAACCATCGTGGGTTACGGATCACAGGGCCATGCCCATGCACTGAACCTGAAAGATTCTGGTGTGGATGTAACAGTTGCACTGCGCCCCGGTTCATCATCAGCGGTGAAGGCAGAAAATGAAGGCCTGAAAGTGTCGGGTATCGCCGAAGCAGTTGCTGCAGCTGATGTGGTGATGATTCTGGCACCGGATGAAATCTAGTCGGCTTTATACAAGGCTGAAATCGAGCCCAACCTGAAGCAGGGCGCAACCCTGGCATTTGCCCACGGCTTTGCGATTCACTATAACGCAATCGTACCCCGTGCCGACCTGGACGTGATCATGATTGCACCTAAAGCACCGGGCCATACTGTACGCAGTGAGTTCGTACGTGGCGGCGGTGTACCTGACCTGATTGCGATTTATCAGGATGCATCGGGCAAGGCCAAGGACCTGGCACTGTCCTATGCCTCAGGCGTGGGTGGTGGTCGTACCGCGATTATCGAAACAACCTTCAAAGATGAAACCGAAACCGATCTGTTCGGCGAGCAGGCCGTGCTGTGTGGTGGTGCGGTTGAGCTGGTGAAAATGGGTTTCGAAACGCTGACCGAAGCAGGTTATGCGCCGGAAATGGCTTACTTTGAATGTCTGCACGAACTGAAACTGATTGTTGACCTGATGTTCGAAGGCGGTATCGCCAATATGAACTACTCCATTTCCAATAATGCGGAGTACGGCGAATATGTAACCGGCGATAAGGTTATTAACGAAGAAAGCCGCAAGGCAATGCGTCAGGCACTGAAAGATATCCAGAACGGCGAATATGCGAAGAAGTTTATTCTGGAAGGCATGACCAACTACCCTGAAATGACAGCGCGTCGTCGCAATAATGCAGCCCATCCGATTGAAATTGTCGGTGGCAAACTGCGTGAGATGATGCCATGGATCAAGGCCAACCAGATCGTGGACAAAACCAAGAACTGATTGTCTGTACACAGAGCAGCGTAAAGCGTTGCACAATCCATGAAAACAACAAAGGGGCGTATTGCCCCTTTGTTGTTTCTGCAGGGATTTCAATCTGTGGTTAGCCATGTCTGGTAGCCGTAAACACAAGTAAAAATTGGAAATTGTTGCCATGTCTTTTACACTTGCTACTCACGGATCAATCACAGAGTAATCTAAACCAGCCTATGAAACAGAATTCAAAAGTGGCCTATCACCGCAGAGGCATTTACCTGCTGCCCAATATCTTCACCACGGCAGCGATGTTCGGTGGCTTTTATGCCATTGTCGCCTCGATGAACGGACAGTTCGAAAAAGCCGCGCTGGCGATTTTTATTGCCATGATCCTGGACGGCGTGGATGGTCGCGTGGCGCGTATGACCAATACGCAAAGCGAGTTTGGCGCACAGTACGACAGCCTGTCGGATATGGTGTCATTTGGCATAGCCCCGGCACTGGTGATGTATCAATGGTCCCTGGCCAGTATGGTGGACCTGGGCTGGCAATGGGGCAAGCTGGGCTGGCTGGCGGCGTTTATCTACACCGCCTGTGCGGCGATGCGGCTGGCACGGTTTAACACCCAGCTGGGTGTGGCCGACAAGCGCTATTTCCAGGGCTTGCCCAGTCCCTCGGCCGCTGCAGTGGTGGCGGGTCTGGTCTGGGTCGGGGCGAATAACTCGGTACCCGGTGCCGATGTGGCCTTTTTTACCCTGCCATTGATGATAGCGCTGGGCCTGCTGATGATGAGTAATGTGCTCTATTACAGCTTCAAGGACGTGCATTTCAAGGGGCGTGTACCGTTTATCTCGCTGGTGGCGGTGGTGCTGGTGCTGGCGCTGGTGGCCGTTGAGACCTCCAAGGTGCTGTTCCTGGGATTTGCGCTTTATACCCTGTCGGGGCCGGTACTGAGCCTGTTGCGTAAGGTGCGTAAACTGAGCAAAAAGACCGATATCGGCAGTGATGCAGGCAATGGGACAGGGAATGATGGGGATAAGGGTTAAAAAAGCCCTTGGCAAAAACAGATGAAATCGCTATAGTTTTAAACGTAGACAACACATATACACATTTAAGTATTATGAATTTAAACAGAGCACACAATGCGTTACCGCAAGCCGCCTGCAAGCCATTTGCATGCGCTGCTCTGTCCTGCCTGTGTCTACGTCCTCTACATGCGCTCTCACTGCTGCTGCCGTAAGGCAGTTATCAAGTTCTGGCGAGGCGAAATACGCATAACAACACCCGAATTCCACAGGATACATTTAATACGGTATCCCGCTGATTAGCAGGACAGATTCATGAGTAAAGACAAGTTAATTATATTTGATACCACCTTGCGTGATGGCGAGCAGAGCCCCGGCGCGTCCATGACCAAAGACGAGAAAGTGCACATTGCCAAGGCGCTGGAGCGGATGCGGGTTGACGTGATCGAGGCCGGATTCCCGATTGCCTCCCAGGGGGACTTCGAGGCGGTACAGGCGGTGGCCGAGGCGGTAAAGGACAGCACCGTATGCGGCCTGTCCCGTGCCCTGGAGCGTGATATCAGCCGTGCCGGTGAAGCACTGAAAAAGGCCAATTCGTCGCGTATTCACACCTTTATCGCCACATCGCCGATTCATATGGAAATGAAACTGCGCATGCAGCCGGATGATGTGTTGAAGCAGGCGGTGCAGGCAGTCAAAACCGCGCGCAAGTTCACCGACAATGTGGAGTTCTCGCCGGAAGATGCGGGTCGCTCCGAGCTGGATTTCCTCTGCCGTGTGATTGAAGCGGTGATCGATGCCGGTGCCCGCACCATTAATATTCCCGATACCGTGGGCTATAACCTGCCTAACCAGTTCGGCACCTTGATCAAAAATTTGCGCGAACGCATCCCCAATTCCGACAAGGCCATCTTCTCGGTGCACTGTCACAATGACCTGGGGCTGGCGGTAGCCAACTCATTATCGGCGGTACAGAATGGCGCGCGCCAGGTGGAGTGCACCATTAATGGCCTGGGTGAGCGCGCCGGTAATGCGGCGCTGGAAGAAATCGTTATGGCGGTGCGCACCCGCCAGGACCTGTTTGATTGCGACACCACGCTGGATACCACACAGATCATGTCCTGCTCCAAGCTGGTGTCGGGCATTACCGGCTTCCCGGTGCAGCCCAACAAGGCGATTGTGGGTGCCAATGCCTTTGCCCATGAGTCCGGCATCCACCAGGACGGCGTACTCAAGAACCGCGAAACCTATGAGATTATGCGCGCCCAGGATGTGGGCTGGAATGAAACCCAGATTGTGCTGGGCAAGCACTCCGGTCGCAATGCCCTGCGCAGCCGTCTCAAGGAACTGAATATTCTGGTCGATTCGGAAGAAGAGCTGAACCATGTGTTTGCCCGCTTTAAGGCGCTGGCAGACAAGAAGCATGAAATTTTCGATGAAGACCTGCAGACACTGGTGGCGGATGCCAGCTGGGATGCGGAAAACGAGAAGTACAAGCTGGTGAGCCTGAAAGTCTGCTCGGAAACCGGCGAAACACCCATGGCGGATGTGGTGGTTCAGGTGAATGGCAAGGAACAGAGCGCTTCCGAGTCGGGCAGTGGTCCAGTAGATGCCGCCTTCAAGGCAATTGAAAACATCGTGCACAGCCAGACCGAGCTGAAACTCTACTCGGTCAACAATATCACCAGTGGCACAGATTCCCAGGGTGAGGTATCGGTTCGCCTGTCGAAAAACGGCAAGATCGTCAATGGCCAGGGTGCGGACACCGATATTGTTATCGCCTCTGCCAAGGCCTATATCAATGCGCTGAACCGCATTGTGGTGATGGAAAAAGAACGTGAGCACCCGCAGCTGGGTGATGTCTAGGCGGTGAGTGACTCCTCGGCTGTAACACAACGGACTCCGCCTGCAGGCCAGCGCCCGCTGGCGGAGTCGTTACGCCAGCAATACCTTGCTGCCATGGGCATTCAGGTCTGGTATGACCCGATGCAGCCTGTGCCTGTCCAGGGGGAGTCTGCCGCCGATATGGGGGATTCGAGCTCAGCAGCGGCTGAAGCAGCCTCAACGCAGGTGACAGAACCTGATGTGCAGCACCCGCCACAAGCGGCACCGCTTTCTCCATCAGATACTGTGACTGATACACCTGCGAGTGATATGCCCCTGGCTGATCTGCAACCGGCGCAACGTCAGCTCACGCTTGCCCAGCTCAATACACAGATCGAACAGTGTCAGCTGTGTGAACTGCACGCCAGCCGTGCCCATGCAGTATGTGGCGAGGGGAGTGCTGACGCGCGCCTGCTGATTATCAGCGATGCGCCGATCAGTGATCGGGCGCAGGATGCACTGTTTGATGCAGCGGAAAAAAAGCTGTTGCAGGGCATGTTGCAGGCGATTGGCCTGGATCTGTCGCAGGTGTATCTCACCAGCCTGGTTAAATGTATGCCGCCGCAGCGGGCACCCTATACCTCGGAAATGATCTGCTGTGATGACCACCTGAGTGCACAGATTAAACTGATACAGCCGGCGGCGATTATGCTGCTGGGTGAGCAGGCCAGTCGCCAGTTGCTGGTGAGCCAGAAGTCACTCACGGATTTGCGCCAGCGACATCACCAGCATCTCGGGGTGCCGGTGTATGCGTCCTATCATCCCCGCGACCTGCTGGGCTCGGCGCAGAACAAGCGCAAAGTCTGGCAGGATCTGCTACAAATAAAGCATCGTTTAACAACAGCTACATAGACATGGCAGTAAATCCCGATATTGATCTGGCCAACGGCTTTCGCAAAATGACTCTGGGCGATGTACCGGAGATTATGCAAATCGAGGAATCGATTTATAGTCACCCCTGGACCGAAGGCATCTTTGGCGACTGTATCCGCGTGGGTTATCCCTGCTGGGTGTACAGGGAGAACAACGAAATTCTTGCCTATGGACTGGTGTCGGTTGCTGCCAATGAAGCGCATATTCTGAACCTGTGTGTCAGTCCTCATGCGCAGGGGCGAGGGCTGGGTAAACGCATGTTGCATAAGCTGATGCAGCTGGCCGAAGCGCGGGATGCGGACTGTATTTTTCTTGAAGTCAGGGTGTCTAACACCATTGCGCAAAACCTGTATGAGCAGGAAGGTTTTAACCATATCGGTGTCAGAAAAGCCTATTACCCCTCCAGCGAAGGTCGTGAAGATGCACTGGTATATGCCAAAGCGCTTAATCTCGACAAGCTCAGCCCTGTCTCATAGTCGTGGTTCTGATTTTCCTGTGTAAATAGTTTGTCGCCGTCTGCTTCAGGGCAGCGGATCATGTATAATTCCCGCACATTTTTAAAGCCTGATTGAACCCGATATTATGTCTGAACTTATCCAGCAAATGCAGCGTCGTCGCACCTTTGCCATTATCTCCCACCCGGATGCGGGTAAAACCACCCTGACTGAAAAACTGCTGTTATTCAGCGGTGCGATTCAGCTGGCGGGCACGGTAAAAGGCCGTAAGGCGGCACGGCATGCAACTTCCGACTGGATGGAGCTGGAAAAGCAACGGGGTATTTCGGTAACCTCATCGGTAATGCAGTTTCCCCATAATGACTGCATTATCAATTTACTGGACACACCAGGTCACGCCGACTTCTCCGAGGATACCTACCGCACCCTGACCGCGGTGGATTCGGCGCTGATGGTAATTGATGCCGCCAAGGGCGTTGAGGAACGCACCATCAAGTTAATGGATGTGTGTCGTTTGCGTGACACACCGATTATTACCTTTGTTAATAAACTTGACCGCGAATCCCGTGAGCCGGTGGAGTTACTGGATGATGTGGAAAATATTCTGAACATTCAGTGTGCGCCCATGACATGGCCAATTGGTATGGGCAAAAACTTCAAGGGTGTGTTCCATTTATATAACAACTGTGTTCATTTGTTTAGCGCAACCCACGGCGGAAAGATTCAACAGGGCCAGGTTATCGAAGGGCTGGATAATCCCGAGCTGGATGAGCTGCTGGGCAGTATGGCGCAGGAACTGCGTGATGAAATAGAACTGGTGAAAGGTGCCAGCCACGAGTTTGATTTGCAGGCCTATCGTGAAGGCAGGTTAACGCCGGTATTTTTCGGCTCGGCCATTAATAATTTTGGTATCAGGGAATTGCTCGACTCACTGGATGAGTTCGCACCACCGCCCAAAGCCCGTGATGCCGGTGCACGTATTGTCGAACCGGATGAAGAAAAGTTCACCGGTTTTGTATTCAAAATCCAGGCGAATATGGATCCACAGCACCGTGACCGGGTCGCCTTTATGCGGGTCTGCTCCGGCAAGTTTGAAAAGGGCATGAAAGTTAAACATGTGCGTATTCAGAAAGAGGTGAAACTGAATGACGCGGTTACCTTTATGGCCTCTGATCGCGGCCATGCGGATGTGGCTTACGCCGGTGATATTATCGGTATTCATAATCATGGCACGATTCGCATTGGCGATACCTTTACCAAGGGTGAAGACCTGCAGTTTGCCGGCATTCCAAACTTCGCGCCCGAGCTGTTCCGTCGTGCGCAATTGCGTGATCCGTTGAAAATGAAGGCACTGCAAAAGGGTCTGATTCAGTTATGTGAAGAAGGTGCAACGCAGCTGTATCGTCCGCTGAATAATAATGACCTGATTCTGGGTGCGGTGGGTGTGCTGCAGTTTGATGTGGTGGCGCACCGACTGCAACACGAGTACAACGTTGAATGCAGTTTTGAAAACGTCAGTGTAACCACCGCGCGCTGGGTTGAATGTGATGATGAAAAAATGCTGAATCAGTTCAGGCAGAAAGCTTCACCCAATCTGGCACTCGATCATGCGGGGGACCTGGTCTATATCGCACCCACCCGGGTGAATCTGGATATGACCCAGGAACGCTGGCCGGATATTCGCTTCCTGGCAACCCGTGAACATGCCAGTTACGAACTGTAACTGTCTTATGACTGTGGCTGCTTGAGCGGCCGGTATTCAAATTCTTCTGCTTGCTGACCATCGAATAAACTGATGGTCAGTCCGCTGTCCGGGTAGAGCCAGTGGCGTTGCTGATCATCGACCTTGACTGTCTGTTGCGGTGCGCCAAAACGCTGGGTAATCAGTTCCTCACCGTATTGAATCGCCGGTTTATAGACTATGCGGGCAATCGGTGTCGACAGGTAATCCATTTCGGTGTCCGCTGGTAATTTATAAGTTTGCTGTCGCTGGCTGTTTTCTATCGCCACCAGATCTTTATGTAATTGTTCTAGCACTGCTGGCTCAAGCTGATAATAAAGCTCAAGGTCCGCTACAATTCCATCCATAACCAGTTCATTATAATGCGCGACCAGTACCGGTTGATTGCTTTCGTCGATTAGCAGCCGGGTGTCTGCAAAGCTGGCAAAAATCTGGTTGGCTTCCTGTATATTGCTTTTGCCCAGTGTCAGGCCAAACACCCGACTGGCGCCATTGTCCTGAATCTGAATATCCCAGGGCGTATAGTTTAGTTGTGTGTGTGGCTTGTACTGACCCAGCACCGCAATCATCATTGCGCTGCCTACCATCAGAAAGATCAGAAAAGTCCGGTTCATAGAGTATTATCTTGTCGTTTGTTATGCTTAAACTGCAGATTCAGGTTTTAAAATAGCCTATATTGTCAGAATATACAAAGTCCAGCAGCGTTTGATGCATGGCTTAATGTGTATAGCACTGTATGCTTTAACCAGTTGCGGTGATTATTCAATCCGGAAGTAAAATAATTATGTATAAAAATAAATCGGTGATTGGCTGGGCATTTTATGACTGGGCTAACTCAGTGTTTGTAACCGTGGTGATTGCCGGTTTTTTCCCGATTGTATTCAAGTCTTACTGGGCAAGTGATTTGCCCAGCTCGGAAAGTACCTTCTGGCTAGGACTGGGCAATGCACTGGCCAGTCTGGTGGTGGTGATTATTGCGCCCTTGCTGGGTGCTGCAGGTGATAAATACCATCTGCGCAAGCCGATGTTGCTGGGTTTGATGTTGATCGGTGTGATTACCACCGCAGCCCTGAGTCAGTCAGCGATGGGGCACTGGCAAATGGTGCTTGCATTGTATGTGATTGCAAGTATCGGTTTTATGGCGGCGAATGTATTTTACGATGCGTTGCTGGTGCCACTCAGTGCTAGTGCACAGGTGGATAAGGTGTCCGGTCTGGGCTATGGCATGGGATATCTGGGTGGCGGCATTGCACTGGCCGGCTGTGTCTATCTGAGCCAGCAACCCCAGTTGCTGGGTTATACCGACAGCATAGATGCTGTTCTGTTCTGTTTTATCCTGGTGGCGCTGTGGTGGTTTGTATTCAGTCTGCCATTGGCAATGTGGACTAAAGATGGCCCGCGATTACAGAATGCAGAAAACAGTTCGGTGTTTGCAACAACGCTGCGCGCATTCAAGATGGCTTTCTCGAATCGTGAAGTCAGGCTGTTTCTGATTGCTTACTGGATTTATATCGATGGCGTGGACACGATTATCCGCATGGCGGTGGATTACGGCATGGCGCTGGGTTTCGAATCCAATGATCTGATTATTGCCCTGCTGATCACTCAATTTGTCGGCTTTCCGGCCGCTATAGTTTATGGGTATATCGGTGCCAAGGTAGGGGTTAAAACCTCGATAATGGCCGGCATAGGCGTGTATGCACTGATTACCCTGCTTGGTTATTCAATGACAACCGTAGCCGACTTTTATACCCTGGCGGTCTTGATCGGCCTGGTGCAGGGCGGTGTGCAGGCGATGAGCCGTTCGTTTTATGCGCGTATGGTGCCTGCGGACAAGTCTGCAGAATATTTTGGTATTTATAATATGCTGGGTAAGTCTGCAGCGATTATTGGCCCCCTGCTAATGGGGCTGGTGGCATTGATTACCGATAATCACCGTTACTCAATACTGTCGCTGCTGGTTTTGTTTGTGCTGGGAGCGATACTGTTATCACAGGTCAGAGATCCACGGCAGAATACCGTTAGAACAGGCGAGTAGTCTGCAGCAGGTGAAGTCACCGCAGTGATGACTGCACAGGAGATCAGCACAGTATGATAAAGGCACACAGCTGATGGATATCGCCGATATTCGCGATCTATATCTGAAGTGGAACCAGCAGCAGATTGATTACCTCTCGACAGAGCTGGGTGATGAGGCTGCGAATATGGTTCGACTGCTGCCGTTATTGCTGCACATTAATAACCGATTCCTGCCCGGTTATATATCGATGGACACACCGATTGGTATCAAGTCTTATAAACCGGGCGCAGATGTGCTGAATACTGCACGTCAACTCAACGACAAGTTCAGGTATAACCCGGAAGATACCATTGATACCTATGTGATCGATGGCCTGTATTTTCAGTCATCATTGTTACAGAAAAACCTGCAATGCTGGGTATTCAGAAAAGATGATCTTACGGATATCCAGATTGGCTTGCTGCAGGACAAGCTGCATAAACTGAGCGACTGGTATCAGTCGCGGCAGTTAATGATCAGATTTAATTTTGTAGACCAGGCAACGTTCAGGCAAGGCCCGGATTCCCCCGGCTATGAGTACAGCACGCTGTGGCTGGATTATTTTTACAGTGAAAGTCGACTACTGGCAGGTAAATACCCGCTGTGGTGGGTGGTGCCGCCAGAGCGCGAAAATGAATATGATGCCTACCTGCAATACGTTCGTGACAGGCGGTTTATTGAAGGCGAATACCTGGATCTGGGTAATGCCAGTGATTACCATGTCACCGATGTACTGCGTTATGCAATCAGCCTGGTTCAGCAGGTTAAAAAACAACCGGAACTGTGCCTGTTTAACCTGCTGCCGATGGCGCAGAAGGCCGCTGCGTCGCCACAGCATGACGGCGTGGCGATACGTATCAAGCAGTCCATCTATCAGGGCGAAGTGCCGCCAGCGGCAGTCGAAGTCATGTCACAGTTGCTTGAATCCGCCCTTAGTCGCGACGCTTCAGCACAGAGTGGTGTCCTCGCCAGCTCACCGGCACGGATCATTTCACAGTTAAGAAAAGTGTCCGCCAGTCTTAATCCGTTCCTGCTGGATAATTTGCTGGGCGACTCCTGGCAACCGGCTTCCAGGGTCTATGGATTTGATAATGTTATCGCCCATCTCAATCTTTACAAAACCATTTCACGAAAAATTAATCGCCTGTTCGCCAGCATACTTGATAACACTATGGGGCATGGTAACGCTGAAGCTACCGTAGACGGGCTTGTAGATACAGCGAAAAACATGCAGGACTTCCTGCAGGAAAGCCCGGGCCGGGTGCCGCTTTACAGCGGTAAAAATACAACGGGAGTTGTGTTCGAACGAATTCAGCTGCGCCATGAAAAGGCTGAACAGGACCAATGGAGTCTTGTGTTGTATGATGCTGAAGATGTAGAAAAAGTCATAGAAAATTTTTCCAGTGTGCTCAGCCTGTTAGCCTGGTGCTGGCTGAACCGCCTGGTGGATCAGTCTACCCAGGTTTCGGTAGATTGTCCGAGGCGGGAAATAAAGCAGATTGAAGCCCGCTATGTGCTGGAAATTCTGATACAGAAAATGGCGCCAGAGCGGGTTTATGATATCCCTCTAGAGGCCTTTGAACATCCGCCGCGTCCCGTGCAGTCATTACTGTTTGTAAATTTTCTCAGTCTGGATAAGACAGGTAATGCATTGCTTGAAAACGACGATCCATTCGACCTGGTATCGTCTTCTGATCGTCTCAGCAGTCATTGTGAACAGTTGATAGTGAATAGCTGGGGCGATGTATTCAGTCAACAATACAATGGCAATACGGGAATCATTGAGTGTCTGTGTGACTGGCTACAATCTGCATCCGTCGACAGGCTTTCACTGCCGCAGCGCATGGAAATATTTGGCCATGGCACGGCGGACAGTACCTATCTGTCGTTACGGGTGACGCAGGTTTACAATGAAATGCAGGCATTTTTTCTGCGTAATAGAATACCGGGTGGGCGATTTATCCTGCGGCTGGGTAATGAGTATTATCAGGTGCAGCAACAGGGGGAAATTATTCGGCCAGAAAAAATTGGTAGCCATGATCGTCTGTTGCACTATCTTGAACGTGCTTCAACGGGTTTTCTCAGTACAGGCTTTGAGACTCTGGCGTTTCCACAGGAACCGTTGAAAGATATTTATCGACGTAATAAGGCGGACACGGTACAGGTGTTTTACCGGGTTATCGGTCGCGGTGCGATCTGCTGGGTGCTGGACGAACGGGGCAGTTTATGGCGTGATGAAGTTCGCCTGTTTGATCGGGAAAGCTTTGTTTCGCAGTGGCTCTATCTGTACCGTAATCTGCGTAAGCGACTTAAAAATTTGATGCGCCTGGAAACCGAACCGCCACTGCTGGAAATCCAGCAGATCAGTTTCAATCAGCTGGGCGGGATGGAGTTCTACCCGGTAGGCGCAGAAGGTGTGTCGGCCTATAAAACATTTTTTGAACTACAGCTGCAGATAGTCGAGGTACAGCAGACTGAACAGTTGAGCCTGCGCTGTGATGGTCGCTGGTTCAGTTATGAAGAATTTGGTGAAAAGGCCCTGCTTGAGTGCGCCAGATACCTGTCTGGCAAGATGCACAGTATTCGTTCACGACCTTTTTATATTACCGATGTGGATGCACCTCTGTCGCTGTTTGATGTGCAGCAGCCAGCGGATCTGCAGTTCATTCATCTGCTAAAAATAAAGCGAACCATTGAGCATAAACTCTACAGTTTGTTGCGCACACAGCTGGTCTCTGCCTGAGCAGGTCGTAGCTGGTTAATGTGAATCCAGCTTGCTCAGTTCATTCAGTATCGCCACCACCAGCGACTCACCCTGCGGGCCGATTTTGTCACACAGCCTGTCTACATCACGCTCCCCATCCACCATGGGTTTTATCAGGGTGCTGAAGCGCGCCAGGTCACCCTGGGTGTTGGACATGGCTTCTGCCATTTGACCGAGCATGCTCAGTGCATTGCTATCGCCCTTGCTGGCGCCACTGATCAGCTGTGCCAGCATCGGTGCCGCCAGTGTGGGGTCTGCCTCCTGGTTTGGATCGGGCAGGGTGGATGGGTCCTGAATGCCGCGCAGTATGGCATCGACAATCACCTGGTCTTCCTCATCCAGACCTTTCAGAATACTGCTGTCCCGCTGCCCCTTGAGTACCTTGCGAATCGCCGCCACCAGATTACCCCAGCCATTTTCTTCCGAGGCTTTTAATACCTGTTCAAGTCCGGGGCGCAAAGAGGTATCACTGATCGAGTTCACCACATTGACAATCAGCGGTGCATGAAATGTGGTGATTTGTTGTTTCTTTTCTGCAGCAATATTCATAAGCATCTCGTTCCAGGGTTCTGTGCGGATTACAGCGCGGCAATTTTTTCCAGCTGCTGTTTCAGGTTGCTCAGCGCGGATGCCATCTCGGCGGCGCGCTCACGTTCCTTGTTTACCACAGCCTCGGGTGCCTTATCAACAAAGCCGGGGTTATCGAGTTTGCTGCTGGTTTTTTCCAGGTTGCTTTGCAGTTTGCTGATTTCCTTGTTAAGGCGCGCCATTTCGGCATCCTTGTCAATCAGCCCCGCCAGCGGAATCAGAACTTTCATTTCACCCACCAGTGCGGTGGAAGATTCCGGTGCATTATCGCTGTTGCTGATAAAGTCTACTGATTGCAGCTTGGCCAGGCTGAAAATAAACGCCTCGTTATTCTGGTAGCGCTGCCTGTCATCATCGCTGGCATTCTGCAGAATCACCGGCAGTGCCTTGCCCGGTGCAATGTCACTTTCCGAACGAATGCGGCGCACGCCCATTACAAACTGCTTTAGCCATTCCAGTTCTTCTTCCGCAGCGGCGTCTATCAGTGTTTCGTCTGCCTCAGGGTAGGCCTGCAGCATAATGGTTTCATTTTCGATGCCCGCCAGCGGTGCGACACGTTGCCACAGTTCTTCGGTGATAAACGGCATTAACGGATGATTCAGGCGCAGAATGCTTTCCAGTACCTGAACCAGCGTCTGGCGCGCACCGCGTTTCTGCTCTGCAGTGAAATGATCTTTCATCAGCACCGGTTTGCAGAGTTCCAGGTACCAGTCGCAGTAATCGTCCCAGACAAAGGCATAGAGTTCCTGCGCTGCCAGGTCAAAACGGTAGGCATTGAAGTGGCGATGCACATCGGCAATTACCCGCTGCAGGCGCGAGCGAATCCAGCGATCCGCCAGTGAATAGCTGCAGTCGGCATTATCAATACCGGTGTCCTGATCTTCGGTGTTCATCAGCACATAGCGGGTGGCATTCCAGATTTTATTGCAGAAGTTACGGTTGCCGGCAATGCGGTCCGGTGACAGCACCACGTCGCGGCCGCTGGTGGCCTGCGAGGCAAAGGTAAAACGCAGCGCATCGGTGCCCAGCGCGGGAATGCCGTCGGGGAACTGTTTGCGCGTGGCTTTTTCGATTTTTGCTGCCATCTGCGGCTGCATCAAACCGCTGGTGCGTTTGGCCACCAGTGATTCCAGGTCGATGCCGTCAATAATATCAATCGGGTCGAGTACATTGCCCTTGGACTTGGACATTTTCTGCCCATCTGCATCGCGTACCAGACCGTGGATATAGATTTCCTTAAACGGCACCTGATCCATAAACTTCAGGCCGAACATAATCATTCGCGCCACCCAGAAGAAAATAATGTCAAAGCCGGTGACCAGTACACTGGTCGGGTAGAACTGTTGTAAACGCCCGGTTTTTTCCGGCCAGCCCAGGGTGGAAAATGGCCAGAGTGCTGAGGAGAACCAGGTGTCGAGTACGTCTTCGTCCTGGGTCAGTTGCAGCGAGTCATCCAGCTGGTACTTTTTGCGTGCCTCGGCTTCATTGTCCGCCACATAGATATTGCCGTCATTGTCATACCAGGCGGGGATGCGGTGGCCCCACCAGATCTGCCGCGAAATGCACCAGTCCTGGATATTGTTCATCCACTCGAAATAGGTTTTGTCCCAGTTTTCCGGTACAAATTTAATATCACCGTTCTTTACCGCATCGATCGCGGGCTGGGCCAGGGGCGCGATTTTTACATACCACTGATCGGTGAGGTAGGGTTCCACCACCGAGCCGGAGCGATCACCGCGTGGCACCATCAGCTTGTGGTCTTTAACGTCAGCCAGCAGGCCCAGTTCTTTTAAATCGTGCACGATCATGTCGCGGGCTTCGTAGCGGTCCTTGCCCCGGTATTTTTCCGGCGCCTGGTCATTGATGCAGGCATCCACGGTGAGGATATTGTACATCGGCAGGTCGTGGCGCTTGCCCATTTCATAGTCGTTGAAATCGTGGGCCGGGGTGATCTTGACGCAGCCGGTACCGAATTCCATATCCACGTAGTCATCGGCGATAATCGGAATTTCACGGCCCACCAGGGGCAGGGTGATGGTCTTGCCGATCATGTCCTGGTAGCGCTCATCGTCCGGGTGTACCGCCACCGCCGAGTCCCCCAGCATGGTTTCCGGGCGGGTGGTGGCCACCACCAGCTGGCCCGAACCATCAGTGAGCGGGTAGCTGAAATGCCACAGATGGCCGGATTCTTCCTCGGAAATAACTTCCAGGTCGGACAGCGCAGTGTGCAGAATCGGATCCCAGTTCACCAGGCGTTTGCCACGGTAAATCAGGCCTTCGTCATACAGATGGATAAACACCTTATGCACCGCATCCGACAGGCCTTCGTCCATGGTGAAACGCTCATGTTCCCAGTCCAGTGAGCCACCCATGCGGCGCAGCTGTTGAGTGATTGAACCACCGGATTGCTGTTTCCAGTCCCAGACCTTTTCAATAAAGGCATCGCGGCCAAGGTCGTGGCGGGATTTGCCATCGGCTGCCAGTTGGCGCTCCACCACCATCTGTGTGGCAATGCCCGCGTGGTCGGTGCCCGCCTGCCACAGGGTGTTATCCCCCTGCATGCGGTGGTAGCGAATCAGCGCATCCATAATGGTGTCCTGGAAGGCATGGCCCATGTGCAGTGTGCCGGTGACATTGGGTGGCGGAATCATAATGCAGTAGTTGGCTGCATCTGGGTTGGTGCCGGGGGCAAAATAGCCGCGTTCTTCCCAGCTTTGATACCACTTCTGTTCGATTGACTGCGGGTTGTAGGTTGTTTCCATGGATGTACTGACTTGCTAGCAAAAAGAAGGCGAATTATAGCCTATGTGGTGCGGCAGTCGTAGGTGGCAGAGGGGCTAATTTGCGGTGATTCTGTGCCGATGGGCAGTCTGTGTGTTTGAAAAAGAAAACGCAAATGAACGCGAATTAACGCAAATAGACGCGATAGAAAGCCTTATCCAGGTCCGTATTGGCGTTAATTCGCGTTGTTCGCGTTTTCTTTTCAGCTTTTGACTAACGACATCTGACCCAGGACTAACGACTGATTACCTGCCTCTCACGAAATACCGTACATCCTGTACATCTTTGCTCCCGGCATCCCTGCCTCCCGCAAAATACCATGCATCCAGCATATAAAAAAAGCCACGCTCTAAGAGCGTGGCTTCGGCCTTGCGGCAATCATCCCTGTGATAATCATTCCTGAGACGGATTATCTGTCCCAGCGATTTTCATGGCGCTTGTCGTGCTTGTCTTCCTTGTTGTAACGCTTGTGTGAGCGCTTGTCCTTGCTGATCGCCCAGGTGCCATCTCCATCAGGTGCAGCTGAATGCTGGATATTGACATACAATGTGTGGGGGTCAGTTGGGCTGAAGTAAATGCCGGTACCCTCGGCACCTGGATCAGTCAGTGAAGCAAACAGCTTGACCTTCTCAGAGGCGCCAAACTGGTTAACCTTTGCAGTTGATGCAAACCAGATGTCGGACGGCTTGTTGTCTTCAATCATGATCAGGTCGCCATTGGGGGCTTCTGCCAGATTGTCCACACTGTCAAAACCAGTCTGGTGATTGGCATCTCCTGGCTTGCCGATTTCTACCGGTGCATTCACGCCTGGCTTAATAAAGTCTGTGACCTGCATGGTGTTCATATTCAGCGCAATCACACGGCCTTCGTAAAGTTCGCTCTTGAACTCCAGCTCGCCAAAGTTGCTCTGTGCCGGATTGGTTTCCGTAGCCACATCACGTGGACCTTCGGTGATCGCGACATACAGCGTGTCACCGATGATTTCCAGGTCTTCAGGGCGCTGGTAGCTCTGTGCGCCGTATTCAGTGCCGGAGGTGCGGGCATTCAGCGGATCAATCGGACCAACCCACTCAGCCTGGCCAAGGCCATCTGCGTCGTTTACTTTAAGAGCATAGAGCTCACCAGATGACAGGTCACCAAAACGGTTAGGCACGAATTTGTAGACGCCACCGCCGCAGGGTACAACGTTTTCACAGCCAGAGGAGCGACCGCGGTGCTCATCCACCATATATACATTGCCATCCGCATCCAGGTCGATGCCTTCATGCGCCAGACGACCCATTTGTGGGCGGTCGATAACTTCAGCCGCCGACATCATGTCGTCGTTCAGCACCAGCTCGAACATACGGCCACCAGTGGTTTCTTCGGCAAATAACACAGTGCCCCATGGGGTCCAGCGAATGCCGTCCAGTGCCGTGTAACCATCTTCACCACCCAGTTGCGCCAGTACGCGGGTTTCGCCTGTGTGCAGGTCAACCACGGATACGGTGCCACCAATGGCATCGACTACGCTGTCACGACCCAGACGAACTTCGTGGGTACGGTACATAAAACGACCCGCCTGTGGGCCGGTTTCGTTGACGACATTCATGTCATGCCAGTCGGCACGGCCATCGGGGTAGATATTTAAATCGGTTTCGTCAGACACAACCTGCTGGTTGAAGCCTTCAGGCAGTTTCCAGGGCGTAGTGGCGTCCCAGTCAGCAGCATTGGCGGATTCGTCCAGTGACTTGAAGTTAAACGAGTGATAACCCGTTGCATGGCTGGCAGCTGTTGCTGCACAACCGGCCACGATAGCCGCAAACAGTATAGATTTTTTCATATGACGCTCCAGTTACAATAGGAAAGAGTTAAGCCTTACGGGCAGGGTGTATATTGAGAGGGGGTCGTGACAAAGCTGTGAATCAACTGTGAAATAATCGTTAAATCAGGCTTGCTGAATTAAGTTGTTGATAGTGGGCTGGCCCAGCTGTGTTGTCAGTCGAATGTGCTAGAATGAAAAATGACATATAAGTTGAAGAATATGCCTGATCATCGCCCCACTTCGATTAAACAGTTTTCATTTAAATATGCCACGATAATGTTTGTGGTTATCTTTGTGGTTGCGCTACTGCACTACATGGCATATGGCCATCACATCAGTCAGCTGCGTGCCGAGGAGCATGCCCGAACGCTGCAGCATGTGGCCAATGACATAGGGCGCACGCTGGATTTTTACCAGACACTGGCGGATAAGATGGCGGCTCAGCCGGCAATCATCGATCTGTTGCAGTTTTCCCACAGGGAAAAAGTCCAGCAGTGGGCGAATAGGATGCAAAGCCTGATGCCGGAGAGTATCGGCTTTATGCTGTTTGATATGAATGGCAGGGTGCTGGGGGTGGAAAGTGAGCTGCGCCTGAGTGAACAGTGCCTGCTGGATGTACAGAGGCGTTTTAATAATCAGCCCACCGGTCATCCACCAGTACACTACCGAATTGAAAAACTGGCTCATTACGACATTGTTTCTCCGGTATTGCTGGACGGTGAAAAAATCGGCCTGTTGTTTGTCAGCTTCAGCCTGCAAACCATAAAGAATCTATTGAACGAATTTGCCATGGATAATCACCGGTATCGTGTGACTACATCCGAAGGTTACGATGTTGCATTTAACGGACAGATTGATAGTGGGCGCGGCTTGCAGGTCTACAGTCAGCCTGTTGAAAATAGCGACTGGACTATTGAGCTGGCCGTAATTAATGCCGATAACCGTGGCCTGCTCACCAGTGTATTTGTAACCGGGCTGCTGACTTTTACACTGATCAGCCTGGTTCTGTATTTTTCAATGAAACGTATATCACGGGTGGTTATTTCAGATTTTGAAATCCTCAGCCGGATTATGAAAAATATCCGTGAAGGTGAATTTGACCCGGATAAGGTCAGAAATGTGTCATTAAAGGAAGCGCGTAATGTGCTCGGTTTTATAAAAAATACCGCACGTGAGCTGAACAGCTATCAGCAGAAGCTCAAACATGAAGGCGGTACCGATGAGTTAACCGGGCTGGCTAATCGGCGTATTTTAAATGCCGAAATCGAACATTATATTGAAAACAGTCGGCAGTTTAACAATAAATACCTGGTGATTCTTGATCTGGACTATTTCAAACAGATTAATGACAGCTATGGTCATGATGTGGGTGATCATGTGCTGAAGCTTTTGTCTGAAATTCTGATGAAACATGCCCGTAAGGGAGATGTGTGTGCCCGTTCAGGTGGGGATGAATTTATTTTACTGCTGGATGATTATACGGCTGATCAGGTCAATGCCTGGTACAAGCGCATCAGTAACGATATGTTGCGCGAAGTATTACGTTTTAATACGGAAAATGAACTGGATATAAGGTTTGGTGTTAGTGCCGGGGTGACGCCGATAAGAGGTGATGACAACAAAAGCACGGTATTAAAAAGAGCGGATGAGGCGCTGTACAGGGTTAAGGCGCAGGGCAGAGGTTCAATCGAGTTTGTGTAGGCTGGATCAGTCAAAGTGGATCTGGCTGTTATGCGTACTGACTGCAGGTGGGGTTATTAAAAAGAAAACGCACTAAAGTGCTGGAGCACAGGAGTGCGGAATAAATAAACGCAATTAGAATCATATGCAGCTTTGTGTGTATTCGCGGTTTTCGTGTTGTTGCCGTTTACCTTTTGATAGCGGGTTTGTTTACAGTAGAAAAGACATGCGCAGCTGTGTCTTTTCAAAAGTAGATTGGCCTGCCATAGCACGCTGTATAACGCAATGATGCAGGCAGGCTAGAAGCTGTAAGTGTATTGCAGGTAACTGGTAAAGCCTGCACCACCGGGAATGGCGGTGACCTTGCGCCGTACCGGTTCCGGGTAGCGGTAGTCTTCGTCGGTGACATTATTCAGAATCAGCCGAACTTCATGTGCTTTCTGCCGATAGGTGGCAGCCAGATTAACCAGTGTGTAGGCATCAATACTGGCGCGTTCGCCAGTATCAAGCAAGGTGTCTTTCTTGCCAATGTGTTGCGCGGTTAAACTCATATTCAGTTGTTTGCTGGCGTAGTAGGTCAGAATTGCGTTGGCACTTTCATTGGCAATAAAGGGCGCTTCGTCTTCATCCAGTGAGTTGTCCTTGCCACCCAGATAGGCTGCATTGAGTATCAGCTCGTAGTCCTGTAGGAACATGGTTTTCCACTCCGCTTCAACGCCGTGCATGGTTTTGCCATCGCCATTTATATAGATGGTTTCGTTGCTGTTGGGCAGGGGTGATCTTAAAATTTCATTTTCCAGTTCCAGGTTGTACAGGGTGAGTTGCAGCTGATTGTTAGGGTTGATCTGTGACTCTATCCCTGCTTCATAGGTTTTGATGGTTTCCCGTTGCAGGTTCTCATCACCCTGCAGTACATTCGTCAGTGCGACATATTTTTCAATAAACATCGGTGTGCGGAAGGCTTCACTGTATAGTAGTTTGGCATAGGTGCCGGGGAAAATCTGACGGGTGATGCCCAGTCGAGGCATCAGCCCGCTGCCGCCGGATTCGGAATTGCTCTCGCCACGGGCGCCGGCGATCAGAATCGTGTCGCTGTCAGGTTGATATTTAACCTGCGCATAAATCGCCACGGTTTGCGTGTCATGTTCGTCTGCAATGGCTGGCTGGTTTAAAGAGTCGTCTGCATCATAGCGAAACAGCAACGGCTCCGAGGTCTGTTCTTCATAGGTCGCGCCAACAATATAATTCAGCTGGTCATTGATATGTTCTTTATATTGCACTTCCATGCTGTAGCGTTGCACGGTGCTATATACCGTGGATGCGGTGTCTGATTGACCCGACGGATTAGTTGCGGTGCACTGGCTGGGCGGAATGTTCAGGGCGCTGCACTCTGCCGGATCAGCCGGGAAAGGAAAGGCATCCACATGGATGTCCTTGTCACTGATATCGTAACGTAGCCAGAAATTGAGTTCTGACCGCTCAAAGGAAAGGGTTTTATTTGCGTCCAGGTAACCTACATAGGTTTCGAAGTTGCCATTCTGCCACACCCAGGGATTAATGCCGTACAGTGCCTTTTCTCGATCAAAAAAAGCCGCATTGATGCGCCAGTCATCGCCGTAGCTGTCAATAAACACATTGTTCAGGTCATAGTGGTAATCCATATCCACATCATTACCAAATTCATCCTGGGTACCGTCATAGCGGTAACCATCATCCCGCTGCACACTGGCCGCCATGCTCAGGCCATCACGGTGATGCACAATACTGCCATAGCGATGGGAATGACTGCCGGCACGAAACGACAGCAGACTGTCATGCTCTGCGCCCTGTTTGGTAATGATATTGATTACGCCGTTGGTGGCATTGGTGCCATAGAGTACCGAGGCAGGGCTGCGCACCACTTCCAGGCGCTCGACGATTTCGATGGGAATATAATCCAGCAGGGTGGAGCCAAACAGACTTTCATAGGATGGGTGGCCATTAATCAGGTACAGGGACTTATTATTAAAAATACCTGGGGTGATGCCGCGAAAGGTCTGTGTGGTCTGGCCGAGATAACTTTCGTTTTTAACAATGCCGGGCAGCAGGCTGATGGCATCGTGCAGATTGATAATGCCCCATTGTTTGAGCTGTTGTGCGGTGATCACCGAAATGGTGGCGGGTGACTGCGCCGCGGTTTCGTTTTCCTGGGAGGCGGTATAGATTTCCACCTGCATCAGCTCTTCAAGTGATAGCGAGAACAGGTCTTCAGGGGCAGCTTCAGCTGCGTAAGCCGTTGAGGGCAGGCAAAGCGACGAGATTATTATAGCTATCTTTCGAAGGCTGGTACCGTTCATAGACTCCGCTCGGGGCGTTTACATATTTACAGGGTCATTTTTAGGGTGCCTCTGAACAATGCTGATATGTCTCTGCGAGACCTGAAGCGTGCAGCTACAAGGCGTGCTTCGCAGTGAATGGCCCGGTCCTTTACAAGAAGCACAACACGGTAGATGTGCGCTTCAGGACTCGCCCTTCGGGGCTTGCAGGTGTGCCCGCACTCTGTGTTAGCGTTTTTCACCAGGCTTCAGCATGCTTTCAAAACGCTGCCTTGATTGCGAACACACCTGTAAGCCAGAGATATGTCATCATTGTTCAGAGGTACCCTATAACCATTATAGACGATGATTTGTAATATGCAGGGTGCCTGGCCCTGAACGGGTGAGGTGTCTGTCAGTGGCTAATTGCTATCGCGCTGGCATTTGAAATGGCGGTACAGGTTCTGTTTAAGCTGTTCGGCAATATCCGGCAGCAGTTCATCCACCGCCTGGTCGATTTGCTGGCGCGTGGTTGCTAGCGTGCTGGCGGCCTGTTGTTCAGTCTCATCCACGGGTATCCGGGTCGACGGTGAGGTGACTTCCTGTACATCCAGTTCAAGGTATTCATCGGTTTCATCGGTTGCTGTGTCGTCTTCCACCAGTGCCGGGTCAAAGGGCGCCAGTTCCGCTGGAACCTGATCGATTTCTACCGCAGCAATCTGCAATGGATCAGAAAATGGATCAGAATCGGCCGGGTCTTCGCTGCCGATCTCATCGTTTGCCAGTTCCACCTTGCTTAAGGCGTCTGCGGAAAATGCATCATTATGGGATGCATTTATGTCGGTAGCTGCCCAATTGTCCTCTTCATCGATACTGAACTGGTGCGCATCAAAGTGATGGTACATGTCTTCATCACCGGTGCGGATAAAATCGGTGAGAGTCGGAATGTCCTGATCGCTATGGCTCATTGGGTTTCATCCGGTCAGCTGCGCAGCTCAGGGCTGCAGGGTGTGGTGTTGCAGGCTGTAGCCCCGTTCGCGGTAGATTTTATAGTGCGCCCGCCCGCTTTGCTTGCGTTGCTCGTCCTGATTGAGAATTTCCTCAATCTGTAGCGCTTTGTCTGGTTCTGTAATATCGCAGGGGCGAGAGGACAGGTTAAGCACCACATCAAATCGGCTGTCATTCACGGCCTGGTTAGCGATCAGAATCGGCTGTTGCTGATCAACCGGTTCTAGCGTGGCAATGCCGTGGGGAATAAAACTGTCTGCCTGCAGATTCCACAACAGTTCATCCAGCTGCTGGCTGTCTTCGACAGAGTCCGTCTGCACCAGTACATGCTTGCCCGTTGACCAGTGTTGCTGCGCCAGCTTGCAGGCATACTGCTGCAGGCTGGCCTGCTCGCTATCCGCTAAAATGTAGAAATCTACATGGGGCATTCGATTTATTTCCCTGCCTCTGCAATGCGATCAAACAGATACTGCATCAACAGTGGCACCGGACGCCCGGTGGCACCCTTCTCCTTGCCAGATTTCCAGGCCACACCGGCAATATCCAGGTGTGCCCAGCGATACTTCTTGGTGAAGCGGGAGAGAAAGCAGGCGGCGGTAATGGTGCCGGCTTCGCGCCCGCCGATATTGGCGATATCGGCAAAGTTACTGTCCAGCTGATCCTGGTAGTCGTCCCACAGGGGTAATTCCCAGCAACGGTCACCGGCATCACGCCCTGCATTCAGCAGATCGTTGATTAACGGGTTGTGGTTGCCCAGCAAGCCCGCCGGGTGGCTGCCCAGGGCAATAATACAGGCACCGGTCAGGGTGGCGATATCAATCACCACATCAGGGTCAAATTTCTGCGCATAGGTCAGTGCATCGCACAGTACCAGGCGGCCTTCGGCATCGGTGTTAAGAATTTCAATGGTCAGCCCCGACATGCTGGTGACAATATCACCGGGCTTGGTCGCCAGGCCATCGGGCAGGTTCTCGGTAGCGGGAATAATGCCCACCACATTGCAGGGCAGTTGCAAATCGGCACAGGCGCTCAATACACCCAGTACACTGGCTGCGCCACACATGTCGTATTTCATCTCATCCATTGCGGCCCCTGGCTTCAGGCTGATGCCACCGGAATCAAAGGTGACGCCCTTGCCCACAAGTACAATCGGCTGCTGATCTTTTGCACCGCCTTTGTGTTGCATGGTAATCAGTTTGGCGGGCTGGCGCGAACCGCGGGATACCGAGAGAAATGATCCCATGCCAAGTTTTTCCATGTCCGCTTCTTCCAGGATTTCTACCTTGAAGTTACGGTGGGTTTTTTCCAGTGAGCGGGCCTGTTCAGCCAGGTAGGTTGGGGTGCAGATATTGCCCGGCAGGTTGGACAGGTCTCGGGTCAGTTTAATCCCGGACGAAATGGCCATGCCTTCGCGCACCGCCTTTTCACCTTCCGGCAGTTCACGACGGCTGGGTACACTGAAAATGACCTTGCGCAGTGGACGGCGGGTATTTTCCTTTTTGCTTTTTAGCTGATCAAAACGGTAGAGCGCATCTTCCGTGGCCTGCACCGCATGGCTGACTTTCCAGTAGGAATCGCGGTTTTTAACATTCAGTTCGCTGATGCATGAAAACACCTCGGTGGCACCGCGGTCGTCAAGAAACGTGGCGACCACGCTATTGGCTTTCTGGAAGGCCTTGATGTCAAAATGCTTTTCACGCCCGCAACCAATCAGTAAGATGCGGTCGCAGAGTGTATTGGGTACATTGTGTAGCAACAGGGTCTGGCCCAGTTTGCCTTCACATTCGCCACGGCGAATCAGGTTGGAAATAAAGCCATCGCTGGCTTCATCGAGAATTTGTGCCGAGGGGGATAATTTGCGCGACTCGAAAACGCCAACGGCGACACAGGAAATGCGTTGTTTTTCCGGGCTTCCGCTCTTTACCGAAAATTCCATAGTTGCTCCATTTTGTAAATTTATTACTGCTAACAGACAATTCCTTCTAAAATACGTTCAGGCAAGTTGCTGTCTGGGGAATGTTCTGCCGCTGCGGCTGTATTGCAGACGGTTTATTTGCAGGGGATTTTATGCAATCTGCTGGCCGATATATAGCGTTATTTGTTAAAAACCGGGAATATTTTGAAAAATTGCAATTTTCCTGCCTCTGAATACGCGCAAACTTGCTGAACTGCATCATAAAAGTGCAGTTCCCATGGGGTAGAATAGTCACAAACATCAGCACATAAAACCGCCGTAAGATAACCAGATAGCTAGCCAATTTCATGCTTAAACGCCATTTCACCATAATTGATCGTTATATCTCAAAAGAGCTGCTGCTGACCTGGCTGGCGGTGACCCTGGTGCTGATGCTGATTCTGCTCAGCGGCACCCTGGCAAGATTGCTGGGCAAGGCGGCAGAGGGCAGTATTCCCGGTGATGCTGTGTGGCCATTGCTGATGTTTACCGGCGCACGTTACCTGATTCTACTGGTGCCCCTGAGTTTGTACCTGGGGGTGCTACTGAATTTCAGCCGCTTGTATAAAGACAATGAAATGGCGGCGCTGGGCGCCTGCGGTGTTGGCCTGAAGCGTTTATACCGGCCACTGTTGATAGTGGTGGTTCCTGCCACCCTGTTACTTGCCTGTCTCACGCTGTTTGTCATGCCCTGGGTGTCGCAACAGGCAGAATTGCTCAAACTGGAAATTGATAATCAGTCGCAGCTTAGCGGGCTGGCACCGGGCCGCTTTAATGAGGCCAGTAATGGCGATGCGATTCTGTTTTTGCAACGCCAGTCCGATGACGGACATGTTATGCACAATGTGTTTATGCACCAGACTGTGGAAGAAAAACCACCGGGTGCTGAATCACCCGTAGAGCAGGCGTCCTCGCTACTGAAATTGCCACGGGTGGATGGCGCCCCAAGGTCCAGTCAGGCACGGGAAAATATCGAGTCCGCCAGCAGCGCGCGACGTTACCGGGATGAGCAGGGGCGACAGTTTATTATGTTTGAAGATGGTCGCACCTATGAAGGTGTACCGGGTCAGGCAGACTTTCGTATTATTGAGTATGCGCAGAAAGGGATCTTTCTGCCGGAAAGCGAAGTTGCAACTCAGCCCGGGCGCAAACAGTCACTGTCCACAATGGAATTACTGGCATCGGATCGTGCCGATTACACAGCGGAATTACACTGGCGCCTGTCGCTGCCGATCGCCTGTTTTCTGCTGGCCATTCTCGCCCTGCCATTGAGTTACACCACACCGCGCAAAGGACGTTACTCGAAACTGGCGCTGGCGATCCTGATTTATCTTATTTATTCCAACCTGCTCGGGGTGGGGCAAAGCTGGGTAGAAAAACAGGCGGTGCCGCAGTGGCTGGGTATCTGGTGGGTACATGGGGTGGCGGTATTGCTGATTATTTACTGGTGGGGTAAACGCGCCGGCGGCATTCAACAGCTGTTAAGGCAGCGACAGGCGGTGAAGTCAGTATGAATATATTGCATCGCTATATTGGCAGGACCGTGATTGGCGGCAGTTTTATGGTGCTGCTGGTGCTGGGATCATTGCTGGCGTTTGTGGATTTTGTCTCCGAGCTGGATGAAGTGGGCAAGGGCAGTTACAGCATGTTTAATGCCGCACAGTATGTGCTTTACAGTCTGCCCAAACGACTCTATGAACTGTTTCCCACGGCAGTATTAATTGGCAGCCTGCTCAGCCTGGGCGCGCTGGCGGCGAACAGTGAGCTGACGGTGATGCGTGCTGCTGGCATATCGATTATGCGCATTGTGTTTTCTGTATTACGAGCCGGTTTTATCCTGCTGCTGTTTGTCGCCCTGGTGGGGGAATTTATAGTGCCCGTGAGCGAACGTCAGGCACAGTCAGTTCGCGCTCAGGAACTAAACCAGACCGTTACCCTGGGTGGTGAAGGGGGCTTCTGGGCGCGGGATGGACAACGCTTTGTGTATGTCAGTCATGTGTATCCCGGGCTGAATCTGGGGCGGGTCAAGGTGTATGAATTTGATGAGGTCCATCAGCTCAAACAGATTACACAGGCTCGTTCAGCGCATTTCACGCACGACAAGTGGCAACTTGAACAGGTCACCCGAACCAGTTTCAGTGGCACACAGATTGTCAGTGAGCAGGTTCGATTTGAAACCTGGGACAGCCTGCTCAATCCGGATTTGTTTGATGTGGTGAGTGTGAAACCGGAAAACATGTCAGCCTACGACCTGTTTCTCTACAGTCAGTACCTGAATGATAACGAGCTGGAATCCAGTCATTATCTACTGGCATTCTGGATTAAAATTTTCACACCGCTGTCGACCCTGGTGATGCTGCTGATTGCACTGCCATTTGTATTCAGCTCGCAGCGCTCTGCGGGCGCCGGAAACCGGGTGTTATTCGGTCTGTTGCTGGGTATCGGCTTTTTTCTATTGAACCGCACCATAAACCATCTGGGCCAGGTCTATAATGTAAACCCGTTTATCAGTGCCGCCGCGCCGGTGTTTATCGTCGCCATGGCCAGTTTTTACGCGTTGCGCAAGGTTAAATAAGGCATTTAATAAACCGCTGCCAGGTGAGTAATAATTTGGTCGATCTGGTCGGGCTGAAATATCAGGCACAGGCTGTAATTCGGATTATTTTTTTGTTTTCTCAAGTTGTACGAGGCAGGTGCCAGACAGCATATCGTGCCAGCAGCGCTTTTTATCATCCACCAGGCTTAGTAAAAACCCCATCCCCAGCACCAGCCAGGACAAAATCGCTGCAAAATAACGTTGCATTGCCTGTTTCCAGCTGATTTTCTGTGCATTGTTCGAGAGCAGCATAATTCGCCAGGTTTTCATTCCCAGTGTCTGCCCGCCATGGGTCCAGAACCAGCCATAAAAAACCAGGCTGGCAATAAATAGCCCGCACAGAATAATAATCTGGTTCAGCAGATAGAAACGGTGCTCTTCGGTGATGGCATCACCGGCATTAAAGATAAAGGTGGTGAGAATACTCAGCGGAATGCCCACGGCGAAAAAAACCGCAATCAGCAGAAACAGATCATAAATAATCGCCAGCAGGCGTTTTATCAGAGACACGGGGGCATAATTATCGGGAATTTGCATGAATGACGCTATAACAGATAAACGAAGCGAAATTGTAATGGATTACGCAATCTCGTGCATCTGTTGTTCACTGGGTCTGATAATGGGCGTGATTTCTTGTTTTCAGAGGATTTTGTTATAAACTTGGCTTATTCAACACAGTATCGGAGATTATTATGAATAAACGTGGTCTGCTCTTCGCAGGTTTATTACTGGCCGGTGTCACGCAGGTGCAGGCAATGCCCTATGGCTACTATGATGCACGCTCGGTTGCAATGGGTAATGTGAGTGTGGCAACCGGTGGCATTACAACCGCTGCGCTGTCAAATCCCGGCATGCTGACGGTAAATGAAAATGATGACACATTCGCACTGCTTTTTCCCGCGATCGGTGTACAGGCGGTTGATGATGGTGATGTGATCGATTCGATTGATGAGTTCCAGGAAATTGAAGACCAGATGGTTCAAACAACTGCGGACAGGCAACGTCAGGTAGAAATTCTACAGGGACTGGAAAATTCCAGCCTGATGCTGGGTGTAACCCCCAATGCGGCCGTACTCTATTCGGGTGATAACTACACCTGGGGTGTGAGCCTGCGCGCCAATGCTACCGCATCAGTGAGTGTTACGGATATTCAAGATAATTTTGTAAATCCGGATGCGACTGTAGAGGCAATTGGTGTGATGACCACTGAAATCGGTTTGCCGATCGGCACTGATTTTTCCCTTGCCGGGATGCAGCTGTCGGTGGGTATTATGCCCAAAATGGTGAATGTGGATGGTATTAGTTATTCCCGCAGTATTTCTGATGCGGATGTTGAGGATGCATTCGATGAAGAGACAGATCTGGGCAGCTTTACCACGCTGGACGCCGGTGTAGTGTTGAATGTGCTGGACAGTGTTCGCGTTGGCCTGGTAGCAAAAAACCTGCTGGAAGAAACCAAAACCATCACTGCAAACGTCAATACACCGCTCGATATTAATTTCGACCGGCATTTGCGTGCCGGTGTGGCCTTCGATGGTGGCTTTTTCACCCTGGCAGCGGATATGGATTTAACTGAAATTGAACCGGTTGGCTTTGAAAGCCCATCAAAAATGTTTTCTGTTGGTGCAGAGTTGAATACATTTGAAGTATTCCAGCTGCGTGCAGGTTATCAAAGCAACATGGCCAGCGGCTCTAATGACCCAGATTTACTCTCACTGGGTGTGGGCCTGTGGTTAGGTTTCCACCTGGATGCAGCGGTTGTTGTGGGTGATGACTCATCATTCGGTGGTTTTATTCAAACCGGTTTCCGTTTCTAACGGTACACGGGCACATTGTTATAATGTAGAAGTGTAAAAAACATCGACCCTTTAAGTCTTTTTGTAACTCAGATTGACAGTAAAATAGAAAAATTAACTGTATTTGAAAAAAGTTTTTCAGGTGAAAATAAAATCTTAAAAAACGCAGATTGACTTAAAAAACTAAAACCTGGGCACTGTCCCAGGTTTTTTTTGCAAAAAAACTTAAAAAAAATGAAAAAAAAGCACATTAAAGCCTTGATTTATTTGTAATACAGAAAATACGAATTATAATCTGTGCATCAACCCGTCAAAGAGGAATACAAATATGGCACGTCCAAAGAAAAAAGCAGTAAAGAAAGCAGTGAAAAAAGCCGTAACAACCAAGAAGCGCGTTGCAAAGAAAAAAGTAGCAAAGAAAGCAGCGCCTAACGCAGCAGTTAAAAAGAAAGCCGCTGCAGCCAAGAAAAAAGCAGCCGCAGCGAAAAAGAAAGCCGCTGCAGCAGCAAAACGCAAAGCAGCCGCCGCTAAAAAGAAAATGGCAGCAGCCAAGAAAAAAGAAGCCGCAGCCAAGAAAAGAGCCGCAGCACAGCGTGCAGCAGAAGCTAAAAAAGCAATGAAAGCGAAAATCGACGCTGTAGCAGCTGATCTGAAAGCGGCACGTGAAGAGCTGAAAGTTGCAGCCAAGCGTGAAGCAGCCCTGATCAAGATGGCTGAAAACAAGGAAGCTGCAGTTGCTAAGTTCGTTGAAAAATGGACCAAGCAGCAACTGTCCAAGCTTGAAAAGTCTCTGAAGCCTAAAAAGCGCCGTGCGAAGCGCAAAAAAGCTTAATTGACCATCGTTTGACCGTCAGGTGTGCCACAACCTGACAAAAAAAGGCCGTATCATCCGATACGGCCTTTTTTTTGTGTGCTCGACGCACGACGGTATTTCGCGAGCAGCGATCGGACAGAAAAGAAAACGCGAATGAACGCAAATGCACGCAAATTAACGCTAAAAATCAGAGGAGCTGAGGTGAGGTCTGGCTAGGTCGCATCTGTTTGCACTGCCCAAACTCATTTTCGCTTTCTTTTTAAGTCCAGCATCGCTCAGCGCAGGTCTGGACGGGAGTCCGGTGGAACTGCTGCGCTTGATATTGCCCTATAAAACTAAAAAATGCCCTGAAAAAAACGCGAACAACGCAAATGCACGCGAATGAACGCCAGAAATCAGGCATATCAGAGCTGGATAGCGTCTATTTGCGTTCATTTGCGTTTATTCGCGTTTTCTTTTTAGATCAGCTCATTAAACGGCTGTACTTCAACCATTTCACCGGCTTCAATATCCCCCGCGTCGCGTTCCAGCACAATAAAACAGTTGGCCATGGCCATTGAACTCAGCATATGCGAGCCCTGTATGCCGGTGGTGTCTACCACCAGCTCATCCTGTTCATTACTTGACATAATGCCGCGCTGAAAATCCTTGCGGCCGGGGCGTTTTTTGAGTTTGGCCAGGGTTCTGGCGCGAAGTCGCAATGGTTCGCTCACTGTTTCACCCTCCAGCAGGCGTAAGCTTGGCTGCACAAACTGGTAAAAGGTGGCCATGGCCGATACCGGGTTGCCGGGTAAGCCGAAGAACACTGTGTTATTAATGTGGCCGAAGGCCAGTGGTTTGCCCGGTTTTATGGCGATTTTCCAGAAGCCGACTTCGCCGATTTCATCCAGAATCAGTTTAATAAAGTCGGCTTCACCCACTGAGGCACCGCCGGAGGTAATTACCATATCGGCAATATCGGCGGCTTCTTTCAATGTGGCTTCAATTTCCTCGCGGATATCTGGCACCACGCCCATGTCGATGCAATCAACCCCCATTTTTTGCAGCATGCCGAAGAGAATATAACGGTTGCTGTCAAAAATATCGCCGGGTTGCAGGGTTTGTCCCACACCTTTTAATTCATCCCCCGTGGAAAAAAACGCCACCACCGGTTTACGAATGACTTTAAATTCAGTCACCCCCACCGAGGCAAGCAGGCCCAGTTTAGCGGGTGATAGTCGTTCGCCGGCGCGAATAATGGTGTCGCCACAGAAAAAATCATCCCCCGGCTTGCGTACATTCTGTTGTGGCTTGTGCTCGCTGCCGATGCGAATCTGTTCGCCGTCCACTTCAGCGTGTTCCTGCATAATCACCGTGTCTGCACCGTCCGGCACCACCGCACCGGTCATAATACGCACCGCTTCACCACGATTGCATACGCCGTCAAAAGGTTTACCGGCAAAGGATTTGCCAATCACCCTGAGTGTCGCGCTGCCTTCGGCGGGAATATCCTCCGCGCAGATGGCATAACCGTCCATGGCAGAATTGATAAATGGCGGCACATCCATGGGCGAGGTCACATCGTCGGCGAGAATATGCCCGGCGGCTTCGCGAATGGTGACATTTCTCTTGCCCTTAATTGGCGCAATGCTTTGTTGTATCCGTTGCAGTGCCTGCTCGAAGCTTAATGAGTTCGGGTCGAATTCGTCGTTGCATGAGGCTTGTTTTTTAATCATAGCGATACTTTATATATGTGTTGTGTTTATCAGGATTCGTCTGCGCGGTTTTTATAGTCGATAACAAAATCGGCAATCGCCTGGATATTATTAAGGTCCAGTTGCGGCAGTGAGGTGTCAGCCAGTGGTGTGTCCTGGTCATGGGCGACAGCAATAATATTCGGGTCAGTAGGGTGCAGCAGGGGTTTGCCCGTGGCCACGCGGTGCAGTTCGATTTTTGCAAACGGCCATTGCTTGAAGCCTTCCACCAGCACCATATCCACCGAGTCCACAGGGATTTGTGTGAGCAGTTGATCTAGTTGCGGTTCCTGCTCGGTTTCGTGGTCGATCATAATCACCGTGCGCCGACTTGAACTGATCAGCATGGGTGCGGCACCGGCCTTGCGTAATTCATAACTGTCCTTGCCCGGCTTGTCCACATCGAAATTATGGTGTGCATGCTTGATCACCGCCACACGCAGGCCGCGGCGTTTTAATTCGGGAATCAGTTGCACCAGCAGGGTGGTTTTGCCGGTGCCGCTGTAGGCGGCAAAGCCGAGCAGGGGTTTTGCATAGTGAATGCGGGATGTATCTGCTTTTATCATGCCTGCATGTCCTGTGAACGGTTGAAATTACGGAATGCATCCCGCTGGGCAGAAAAGTCGCAAACCGCGGGTTCAATCAGGCCAATAAAATCCTGCACCTTGCGGTGCCCCTGTTGCAGGTAATCGCTTAGCTGTTGCCTGTATTGTGTCGACAGCAGTAAAAACAGCGGCTGTAAGCGTTCGCCATCATGACACACGGCGGCCTGTTTGTTGTGCGTCCGCATGCATTGCTGTAAGCGGGCTAATAAATTCTGCGGTGGCGCGGGTGAGTCGCAGGGCACGCATAACAGGTACTCGCTGTGGCAGACTTCAAGTGCACTGAGCAGGCCCGCCAGTGGCCCCTGAAAGTGTTCCTGCCCAGTGGTGCTATTCTGGTTATCGCTAATCACCTGTGTGGCATATTCCGCATACTGTTGCTGATTGCGATTGGCGCTGATAATGGTGTTGTCAGCTCGTGCATCGAGTTGCTGCATAATGTGTTCAATCATCGGCTTGCCCTGCCACAGCATCAACCCCTTATCTGCTCCCGCCATGCGCTGGCCACGGCCACCGGCCAGAATCAGGTAGCTGATATCTGCGGGTGTCTGATTTGAAGGAGTATCGTCTGCCATGGCTGCAATCATTGCCTAATCGGTGTAATCTTTTGTCTGGGCGCGCCATTTTATCACATTCAGCGCGGATTCAATTCCTGTAACAGGTTCATCATACACCCCACCTATGGCTAAAGTTGATCAACTCTCACAACCCGAACAGCAGCTGATCGAACAGTTTCTTGATGCGCTGTGGATGGAACACGGCCTGAGCCAGAATACCCTGGCGGCCTACCGCAATGACCTGGCCAGCCTGGCACAGTGGTTGAGTAGTCAGCAAACTGAGCTGAAAAATGCACAGCAGGGTGAGTTGCAGGGGTTCCTTGCTCACCGTTTTGAGCAGGGCAGTAAAAACCGCAGCGCGGCACGGCTGTTGTCATCATTGCGGCGATTTTATGCCTGGTTGCAGCGGGAGCGGCGTATAGAAGCAGATCCGGTGGCGCTGATCGAAGCTCCAAAACCGGAGCAGCCGCTGCCGCGCAGCCTGAGTGAGGCACAGGTGGAAGCGCTATTGCTTGCGCCGGATATCAACCAGCCGCGGGGCTTGCGTGACAGGGCCATGCTGGAAATGCTGTATGCCACCGGCCTGCGGGTGAGTGAATTGATCGGCCTGCAGTTTTCACAGGTATCGATTGATCCGGGTGTGGTGCGTGTGATGGGCAAGGGCAACAAGGAGCGCCTGGTGCCGCTGGGGGAAGAAGCCATTGACTGGTTACAGAATTATATGGGCCATGCGCGCGCGGAGTTAATGGCACGTCATCCACCCTGTAATGCGCTGTTTGTCACTAACCGGGGGCATGGCATGACTCGCCAGGCCTTCTGGTACCTGCTCAAACGCTATGCCTTGCAGGCAGGTATAAACCCGGAAGTGCTGTCGCCGCACACCCTGCGCCATGCTTTTGCTACGCATTTGCTGAATCACGGCGCGGACCTGCGGGTGGTGCAGATGCTGCTGGGGCACAGTGATATCTCCACCACACAGATTTATACCCATGTGGCAAAACAGCGCCTGCAGGATATCTATCAGCAGCATCATCCCCGTGCCTGAATTGCAAGTTGAATCTGCATGGGCGTAGCGCCTGCTATGACGGCAAATGCAGGTAAACATGTCCAGCAGCAGAATAAATATGACAGTTTATCGCCAACAGGCCGGTGGAATTATTTATAATCTGCCGGGTCTATGTGAACAGCCCAAACAATCGAGATCGTTTTATGAAGTTATTTTCCCGTTTACCTCTAATGATGCTTGCTGCCCTGCTGGCCGCTGCAAGCGCACCTTTTGGCCTGGCTCATGCCAATGAAGCGGCCAATGAGGCCGATATCAAACAGTTAAAACAGGCTCTGCCCAATGTGCTGCCGGCAGCGGCGAATGCAGAAATAACCGCAAGCCCGGTGGCGGGGCTGTACCAGGTGGTGGCCGGTGGGCAGGTTCTGTATATGACCAGAGATGCTGCCTTTGTGCTGGACGGTGATCTGTACAATATGCAAACCCGTACCAACCTGACGGAAAATGCCCGTGGTGCTATCCGCCTGGAGGCACTTAACGAACTGGGTGAAAAAAATATGATCGTGTACCAGCCGAAAGGCGAGGTGAAACACACGATTACGGTGTTTACCGATATCTACTGCCCTTACTGTGTGCGCCTGCATAATGAAGTGGAGCAGTACCTGAGTAACGGCGTGAAGGTGCGTTATATTTTTGTGCCATTCAAGGGGCCAAAGAGTGTTGAGGCATCGGTATCGGTATGGTGTGCTAAAGATCAGAATGAGGCACTGAGCCTGGCCAAGGCGGGTGAGGATATCGAGCAGCGCAGCTGTAACAACCCGGTGAAAAAACACCAGGCACTGGCCGCTGCCCTGGGCATTCGCGGCACACCGGCGATTATGCTGGAGAACGGCCAGTTGATGCCGGGCTATGTGCCAGCGGCTAAACTGATTGAGCAGCTCAATACGCTATAAGCGTTAACAGCCGCGGTGTATCTTTGCTGTGGTGTTTATAAAGTCCGCCAATGAACGCGAATAAACGCAAATGTGTGGCGCATCAGGCTAGGTGTTACAGCAACCACAAGTACATCATCCTATACAGGTTTATGATTCAGACAGGTGGATCCGCTGCGCTTGATCCACCCTACAAACTTTAGGTACAGATTTATGTCGGGCTCGTGCCTCACCCCGATCTGCACATTTTATATCTATGGACATCTGTTGGATCAAGCGCGGCGGATCCATCTTTTTTTTCTGAACATTCGCGTTTATTCGCGTTCATTCGCGGACTTTTTTTGCTTCTGGCTTTTCAGTGCATTGCATTAAACATCTTGCGGCGGTATTCATTTACCAGCGGGTGCTCATTACCCAGCAGTGAGAAGGTCGACAGCATGGCTTTTCTCGCACCATCATTCTGGAATTTACGGTCACGCTGTAAAATGGTCAGCAGATGCTGCAGCCCGGTCTCATGTTCACCCTGGTTAATCAACAGGGTGGCCAGCTGGTAGCGTGACAGGTTATCCGCCGGGTTCTGTTCCACCATGCGGCTTAATTCTTCCAGTGGTGGTGCATTCTGCGTGGCCATTTCCAGCTCGATTTTGTTCAGCAGATTAATCACTTCTTCCCGTTCACGGTCGGCAATTTTCAGTTTATTCAGCCGGGTTTGTGCCGCAGTATAATCCTGCTGTTTCGCTTCCAGGTGCGCCAGGTCAATCTGGATACCCACATGTTCCGCATCCAGCTGTTCCGCCTGCAGCAGTAGTGCTTTCGCGCTATCAATGTCGTTGGACTGCATTGCCTGTAACGCCTGCTGGCGTTTGATATCGGCCTCGGTAATGCGGTGCTGCTCGATGCGATTGCGTATGCTTTGCTCCGGCAGTACACCGCTGAATTTTTCCACCACTTCGCCGTTTTTAAAAATCATTACCGTGGGGATGCTGCGAATCTGGAACTGCTGTGCCAGTTCGCGCTCGGTTTCGCTGTTTACCTTGGCCAGTACACACTGGCCCTGCATTTCATCGACAATTTTATGCAGAATCGGCATCAGCTGTTTGCAGGGTTCGCACCACTCGGCCCAGAAGTCCACCACTACCGGTGCCTTGTAGGAATTGTCGATCACACCCTGCTGAAAATTCTCTGCAGTGGCTTCGAAGATAAACTGGGACTCGCTCATTATATTGACTCTAGGGTTTTATTAATCATTAACAGATATTGATTAGCTTTGATTAGTTGATGACTACAGGTTGCAGTGCACAGCATTCGGTAAACAGCAAACAGGCCTCGACTTTTTTATCCGGCCACAGTTGTTTTACGCCTGTGGCATAGAGTTGCATCTGTTGCTGGTAATCCGCTGCGAGTATCGACACATTCTCTTTTGTGGCCTGCTGGTGGGTTTTGTAATCCACAATCAGCACACGCTCATCACTTACCAGCAGGCGGTCGATAATGCCATACACCGCCTGATCTTCCAGCATATATTGTATGGGGCACTCATTATAAAATTTCAATAGCCCGTCGGTTTGAAATACCGAGCGTAAATCGTCATCTTGAATCACTTTTCTGGCAATGCCGATCCATTCATCCAGTAATGCTGGCTGGCTGGTATTGAATGTATATTGCAGCTGTTTGCGCAGCTGGGTTTCGCTCAGTGGCTTGATGCGAGTTAAGGCATCCAGGCAGAAATGAATCGCGATGCCGCGCTCCTGTGCATCGGCGTCGCTGGAGTCAGGGGATGTTTCTGCCTGGGTGCGCAGATCCGCCTGGCTGGGGGAGAGCAGGCCGGGTTTATTCGCCTGGCCATGGAGCTTCTGTTGCAGTGCCGACGGAATTTCAACCGCGGGGATTTCGGTTTGCGCTGGTGTATCGCTGATTTCAGGCGCGCTCGTCTGATCGCCGGTGCTGTATACCAGGTGCGCTTCATCCTTGCCGCTGAGTTTTTGCAACGCCTGTTGTAACGGGTAGTACCAGTCGAGGAATGGCCCGCGTTCACCCTGGCAGCCGCTGACAAACAGGTATTGCCGGGCGCGGGTGAGAGCGACATAGAGCAGATTGGCATCTTCCTTCTGTTGCGACAGTTTCTGCTGTTCGCGCAGTGTGCGGCTGACACTGTCCTGTTGCTGGCTAGCGGGAATCAGCTGGAAATGCTGCGGGCGTTGCTGTTCCACCGGCCAGTTTACCAGGGTGCTCATTGCGGTGCGGTCTTTATCCGCCACGATACTGTCTACCAGGTAAACCACCGGCGCTTCCAGCCCCTTGCTGGCATGGATGGTCATGATTTTTACCCGTGGCTCACGGGTCTGCATCGGCGCTTCGTCCGGCGCATCGCCACTGGTCTGTCGAAGACTGCGCAAATAGTATAAAAAGTGCATCAGGCTGGGGTAACGGCCACTGTCCAGATCCAGTGCCATTTCCATAAACAGGGTGAGGTTTGCATTTACCCTGGGTTGTAACGCGGGTGGCGTGGCACGGCGATAGCGTTCGAGCAAATCGGTGTCGGCAAAAATTTTATCGAGCAGGTCGTGCACCGGTATTTTATCGGTGAGCTGGCGCCATTCACTGAGTAGATGCCAGGCACGGCTGAGTGGATGTTGGGGCTCCAGCTGATCCGACAGGCTTTGCAGTCGCTCATACCACTGGTTCGAGCCCTTGTGTGCGGCAACCAGTTGCAGGTGATCATCCGTGGCGCAGAAAATCGGTGATTTTAGTAGCTGCGCCAGTGCCAGATTATTAAATGGCGTGAGCAGGGTATTGATCAGTGCTTCCATGTCCTGAATTTCCAGGCAATCGAGGAAGGTGCCGCGATTGGTGCCCAGGTAGGCAATGCCCACATCCCGCAGTGCCCGTTCAAACTCCGCCACATGGGCGCGCTTGCGCACCAGAATAAAAATATCATTGAAGTTCAGCGCACGCCTCTGGCCATCTTCGATAACCGGCGTGCGTTGATCGATCAGTTGCTGGATATGCTGAGCGATCTGGCGTGCTTCATACTGGTGAATATTGGGCGAATCAGTGCGCGGCTGTTGCAGCGGGTCACGACAGTAGACGGGGGTTTCTTCGTCGTCCACATCCCTGTTGTGCCACAGCGGCAATACTTCAACCCGGCCGGGTAAATCCTGGTGATGGGTTTCATGGGGTTTGAAGGTGGGCAGGGTGGCCTGGAATTGTTCCTGTTCAAACACCCCATTGACGGTGTGCATAATCGCCGGTGATGAACGCCAGGATTTATTCAGGGGGAAATTCTGCGCGTTGAGGTGTTCAGCCAGCCAGTCGGCGGCCTGTTGTTGCAGTTCCGGCTTTGCGCGGCGAAAACTGTAGATCGACTGTTTTTCATCCCCCACCAGAAACACGCTGCGTGCAGATTCCGATTCAGCCGCGGCAATTTCCTGCAGCAGTGGCAGAATCAGTTGCCACTGGGTCGGGTTGGTGTCCTGGAACTCGTCAATGAGTAAATGCTGTATCTGCTGATCCAGTTTGTACTGAATCCACAGTGCATTATCTGAGTCCTGCAATAATTTATAACTGCGCCATTCCAGATCGGTAAAATCCAGTATGCGTTGCTGGCGCTTTAATGTCTGGTAATGCTCGATAAATTTAACGCCGCAGTAATACCAGTGATGGTTCAGTTCATAGCAGTGTTGTTTATTGAGCTGATCCAGGGTGTCGAGAATCGCCGCGCTGATGCGCTGGTGTAGTTCAAGAAACTGTTCGGTTTTGTCATCACCGAGTCGTTTGCGCAGGGCCTTGCTGTCTTTTCTGCCCTGCGACAGGGGCTCGTTTTTCTGCGTTAGAAAGCAGCCGCGCAGCTGTTCAAACGCGGCAGGCTCGATGGTTTTGTGTACCAGCCAGTTGGCAATGGTGTCCGCCGCCTGCAGGTTTTTCTTGCCCTGTTCTTCCCCCAGCAGCAGCGCAAACTGCTGTAGATTCTGCTGCATCTGCGCTGAAAAAAACTGCTGCAATGGATCGACATCGGCCTGGTAGCCCAGGTTGCTGGCCAGCTGCTGTTGCGCAAAGCCCAGCACATCCTCTTTACCGTCGGTGTAGGCCCACCAGTCACTGCGTTGCTGCAGGAAGCTGGTCAGTACCTTGTGTAGATTGTACAGGCCGCCGCATAACTGCATCAGCTGTTGCAGATGGCTGGACAGGGTGCCCTGCATATCCAGCGCGGCTTCATTAAATAGCGCATCCCGTGCCTGTTGAATCAGCAGCTCGGCACTTTCCAGTAAATCGAAATTGGGGGGAATATCGGCTTCCAGGGGAAAACGTGACAGTAGATCCTGGCAGAAGGCATGAAAGGTAAGGCTGCGAACCGGGTAGTCACAATACTGATGTGCCTCGTATAAACGCCGCGCACGGTCACAGTAGCTGGCGTCCAGCTCAAGTGCCTGCAGTAGTTGCAGCAGTCGATCATCATCGACGGTAGCCAGCTCGTACAGCCGCTCCGCCAGGCGTTGCTGCATTTCGGCGGCGGCTTTGCGGGTAAAGGTGAGTGCCAGTATGCTTCCCGGTTCCGCACCCTCCAGTAGCAGGCGCAGAATGCGGGTGATTAGCATATAGGTTTTACCACTGCCGGCGGAGGCGGTAACCGTGGCGTTAATGCGGGGGTTGGCTGCTTGTAAACTCATCTGCATAGGATAAGGGTTTATGCCATGGGATAAAGCAGTTTTTTTATCTCAGCATTTCTCGCGGGCTAATGGCCAGCATTGTGGTTTGGCTGAGCTGTATCAAGCGGGTATGAAAACCGGCTGTTATACTGGGTTTTTGCGTTAAGAACGTTATATGAATCCGTGTGTCTACTATTGCTGGGCTGAAGCCGGATTGCATCCTCTTTATTAAGGCAGGCGCTTAAATGAATAAACATGATGTCGTTAGTGCATTAGATGAATCATCCGTGTCCCTGTTTAATGGGCTCGGCATGGAATGGCTGTTATGGGTCGGACTGGGTCTATTGCTGCTGGTCGCCGCAATACTGTTGTGGCGCTATAGTAGATCAACCACGCCAACTGTTAACTCGAACAATAAACAGGCTTCGCACTGGCATCATCAGACTGCAGAACAGGTTCTGCAGTCACTGCACAGCAGCCTGGATGGTCTGTCCAGAGATGAAGTCAGTCAGCGTCTACAGAAATACGGCGCCAATCGTCTGCCACAGGTCCACAACCGCAGTGCGCTACTGCGATTTCTCTGCCAGTTTCACAATGTTCTGATCTATGTGCTAATGGTTGCCGCTGTGGTCACTGCACTGCTCGGCCACTGGGTGGATGCCAGCGTGATTATGGGTGTGGTGGTTATCAATGCATTGATCGGCTACCTGCAGGAAGGCAAGGCGGAAAACGCATTGCGTGCGATTCAGCAAATGCTGTCACTGAATGCCATGGTTAAACGTGATGGCAGGAAACTAAGCCTGCCCGCCGAGGAGCTGGTGCCCGGTGATATTGTCATGCTGCAGTCCGGCGACAAGGTGCCGGCGGATTTGCGTTTACTGCGGGTTAAGGGGCTGCATATACAGGAGTCGGCGCTCACCGGGGAATCCATGGCAGTGGAAAAGAATGTCGAGCCGGTGGCGGAAACTGCGGTACTGGGTGATCGCCTGTGCATGGCCTATTCCGGCACACTGGTGACCCATGGTCAGGCCACGGGTGTGGTGGCGGCAACCGGTGAAAATACCGAGATTGGTTATATCAGTGCCATGGTTTCAGATGTGAAATCTCTCACCACACCCCTGTTACGGCAGATGACACAGTTTGCCCGCTGGCTGACCCTGGCGATTATGCTGATTGCCGGTGCCACCTTTGCCTATGGTGTTCTGATTCATGATTATGCACTGGCGGATATGTTTCTTGCGGCAGTGAGTCTGGCGGTGGCGGCGATTCCTGAAGGCCTGCCGGCAATTATGACCATCACCCTGGCAATCGGTGTGCAGCGTATGGCACAGCGCAATGCCATTATCAGAAAATTGCCGGCGGTCGAAACCCTGGGTGCAGTCTCGGTCATCTGTTCGGATAAAACCGGCACACTCACCCGCAATGAAATGACTGTGCGCAGTTTACACAGTGCGCGTCATCACTTCAGCTTTAGCGGTACGGGCTATGATCCCCATGGCAGTATTTCATTGCAGGAAAGGGAAGTTGAAGCGGACCAGCGGCTGGGGCTACTGGAAATGCTGCGTGGTGCGGTGTTATGTAATGATGCATCACTGGAACCACAGGGAGATGACTATGTGGTGCATGGAGACCCGATGGAGGCTGCGCTGCTGGTTGCCGGTTTAAAAGCCGGTTTGAATCATGACGAAGAACTTAAAAATTATCCGCGCAGTGATCTGATTCCATTTGAATCAGAACATAAATTTATGGCGACATTGCATCACAGTCATCAGGGTGAGGCGTTTATTTATATGAAAGGCGCACCTGAGCAGATGCTGGAGCGATGTGCACAGCAGCGTGTAGATAAGGTGGAACAACCCCTGGATAAAGACTACTGGCTGCAGCAGATTGAACAGATGGCTGCACAGGGACAGCGTGTGCTGGCGATTGCGATTAAACCGGTAGCGGAAAGCACCCGGGAACTGAATTTTACCGATGTCGAAAATGGAATGGTTATGCTGGGCCTGTTTGGTTTTATCGACCCGCCCCGCGAGGAAGCGATTACAGCGGTACAGAACTGCCGTCGTGCCGGTATCCGGGTAAAAATGATTACCGGTGACCATGGTGCAACCGCACGTGCCATTGCGCAGCAGCTGGATTTACATAACAGCAAGGATGTGATTACCGGCGAGCAGCTGGAATCAATGACAGACGATGAGTTGCGAGTGCAGGTAAACGAGGTGGATGTATACGCACGGGTCAATCCGGAGGATAAATTACGCCTGGTTAAATTGTTGCAGGAACAGGATATGATTGTTGCCATGACCGGCGATGGGGTGAATGATGCACCGGCATTGAAACGTGCCGATGTGGGCATAGCCATGGGGCGTAAGGGCACAGAGGCGGCCAAGGAAGCCGCAGAGATGGTGCTGGCGGATGATAACTTTGCCTCGATTGCCCATGCAGTGGAAGAAGGCCGCACGGTTTACGATAACCTGAAAAAATCCATCCTGTTTATATTGCCCACCAATATAGGGCAGGCGCTGATCATACTGACCGCAATCGTGCTGGGTTTTCAGCATCTGCCCTTAACCCCGGTGCAGATACTCTGGGTGAATATGGTCACCGCCGTCACCCTGGCCCTGTCACTGGCGTTTGAACCGGCGGAACCCCATGTGATGCAACGGGCGCCGCGTGCTGCCAGTGAACCCATGTTAAGCGCGCACATCAGCTGGCGGATTGTGTTTGTGTCACTGATAATGACCGGCGGCACTTTTGGTCTGTTTCTATGGGACAGGGCGCAGGGCGCAGGTATTGAACATGCGCGCACCCTGGCAGTCAATACACTGGTGATGTTTGAAATTTTCTACCTGTTCAGTGCCCGCTATATGACCGCCAGTGTGTTTAACCGCCAGGGGCTTGTCGGCAACCCCTATGTGTTGTTGGCGATCGGGCTGCTGTTGTTACTGCAACTGGGCTTTACCTACGCCGCACCGATGCAGGCGCTGTTTGGTACCACGGCACTGGCGCCCCGTGTCTGGTTGCAGGTCGTGCTGATCGCATCCAGCGTGCTGTTGCTGGTGGAGCTGGAGAAGTACCTGATACGACGTCGCCAGTCGCCAGGCAATGAAGCAGAGTAAGTGGCGTATTAAGGAACCTCTGAAAAACTCAGAGGTTCCGCGGCACAGGGATGTGCCGCCCCATGACTAAACTAACATGGCAATAACTGCTAAGTTATTGAAAATGAAAAACAAATAAAAATCGCATTTTAATTTGTTTTTGCTCTGATCATTGTTCGTCTCATCCATGAG
>DATCTK010000013.1:0-26861 GCA_036567985.1 Gammaproteobacteria bacterium
ACACCTGTAAGCCCCGTAGGGCGAGTCCTGAAGCGCACATCTACGGTGTTGTGCTTCTTGTAAAGGAGCGCCCCATTCACTGCGAAGCACGCCTTGTAGCTGCACGCTTCAGGACTCGCAGAGACATATCAGCATTGTTCAGAGGTACCCTAGTATCGCAAAAGCCCGCAGCAAATTGAAGTGATGCTGGGCGAAGGTGTACACAGCAGCCGTTGTGTGCTCCTGCCCACCGCCAACCATCGCGCCTATGTCGGCACCATCATGGGACGAGAAATTGTCTATGAATGCAGTGTTGATCAGGTAACCGAAGCGATCGAGCGACTCAAGCCTTCTACCCGTCGGCGTTAACGTGTTATCAAAAACCTGGCGCCTGCTGCAACTCAGCGTTTAAAACGCAGGTTATTATTGGTATCACGACTCTGCCGAATTAAGGCATTATCATCCAGTGAATTGTCGTTTTTGGCATAAGCGGCACACGACAGTTTACACAGTCGATCATAGAGCAATACATTAACCGAAGCGGCTAAATTCATACTGCCCACGGTGGGCACATACACCACCGCATCGGCACGATCAATCAACGACTGGCTGAGGCTGCCGTCTTCCGGGCCGAACACATAACAGGCATTCTGCGGGTGTTCAAAATCCGGCAGTGGCTGTGCATTTAGCGCAAACTCCACACACACCAGCTGCATCCCTGGCTGCAGCACATTCAGCAAATTATCCACACAGTGCAGTGTCACATCCTCACTCACCTTGCGCCGCATCTTCGGCGTATCGGGATTAAGCGCCAGTGCCCGCGGATAACGCTGGCCGGTGTAATACACCTGATTCACCCGGTAATTACCCGCGGCACGCAACACGCCGTCGACATTCTCCGGGCTTTTCGGGTTAAGCAAACCAATGCTCACACACGCTGATTTCATAAACGCATCATTCCTGTTAATTCAAAGCGGCGCAAAAGCGGCCACGGGCTGTGCTATATTTATATTAATGAATTTACGGGCAGCTCACCAGCATAGGCACTGCCCCTGCTACAAACTGCCGTAACCTGCTGTAAGAAGAAACCGAATGACGCTGCAAAAAATTGCCTGCACCGATGAAGGCCTGGCCAACTACCTCGAACTCACCCGCTGGGCCAAAGACTTTTCCTGGGATGAAATCTGCCATATTTCCGAACACATGAGCGCCTACAGCGCCAGCAAGGGCACGGTGATTTTCGATGAAGGCGCCGAGGACAGCACCCTGGGCATAGTGATTCGCGGCAAGATCGACATTATCAAGCGTCAGTCCGGTTCCCGCGCCAATGTGATTGCCTCGATTCTACCCTCACAGAGTTTTGGCGAGATGTCACTGCTGGATGGCGAACCCCGTTCGGCACAGGCGGTGGCAGCCACCGATGTGGAGTTGCTGCTACTCACCCGTAAAGACCTGTTCAAACTGCGGGAACAACACCCGAAACTGGCGTTTGATCTACTGTGGCTGGTGTCACGCATGCTCAGCCAGCGGCTGCGTCGCACCAGTGGCAACCTGGTAGCCCAGTTGAATAAGCCAGGTAAATAAGCCGGCCTAGTCACTGCTATCAACTTTTCGCCTGAGCAATTTGGACTGGCCACGTTTTGTTTTACTGTCAACCCGACGGCTCTTTGCTGCCTTCGATGGCTTTGTTGCCACCCGCGCCCGCTGCACACGGGCCACACTCTGGATCAGCTCCTGTAATCGCGCAATCGCATCATCACGGTTTTTTTCCTGGGTGCGAAACTGCTGCGCCTTGATCACCAGCACACCCTCCTTGCTGATACGCTTGTCATTCAGCTTGAGCAGACGCTCCTTGTAGAACTCCGGCAGCGAGGATGCTGCAATATCAAAGCGCAGATGAATCGCACTCGCCACCTTATTCACATTCTGCCCACCCGCCCCCTGGGAACGAATCGCATGCAGTTCCACTTCATCATCGGCCAGGCTTACATTACTGGAAATTCTTATCATCACTCACTGACACAACAGGTTTTTCAGGTAAAGACCAGATTAAAAGACACACTGTGACGAGAAGGCAAACCCGCCTGCACACTGCATAAAGCGCCTTATCATAGCGCGTGGCGGCGTAAAATAACATTCGTGCAATACACAGATGCATATATTATGATCGGTCATCTATATCAAGATATGCCGGTAATCATGTTGCCCACCAGTATCGGGACAACAGACAAACGCAAAAGGTGAACAATGCATTATAAAATCGAGAACATGGCCGAGCTCAATATACTGGTTCAATACAGCCTCGACGCATTCAAGGGCATTAAAGTGCATTCCACCGCCAGCGAAGAAAAAATCAGTGCAGTTGAACGCCTCTACGAGAAAGGGCTGGTGACACAGGTGGATGGTGGCTACCTGACCGATCTGGGCCGCAAAGCCGCGGAGCACGCCCAGGCGCTGGTACTGATGCTGGCCAACCACGACCAGAACATCGCCAGCTAGCCACCAGGCAGCTACTCAGGTGCCACAGAAAGTTTGCTGCACCACCTCATCCGGCTCTGGCGGCAGCATATAGTTGTCATTACCCGGCTGGTACTCAAATGGCTTCTGTAACACCTTATGCAATGCATGGAATGGTGCAAAGTCATTATGGTCTTCCGCCGCGCGTATCACCGCCTCAACCTGGTGATTGCGGGGAATATACAGCGGATTCACCTTCGCCATAGCACCCTGTCGTTGCCCATCGCTCGCACTTTCAAGGCTCAGGCGCTGACGCCATTGCACAAGCCAGGCATCCAGTGATTCGGGCTGTTTGAACAGCTGGCGCAATTTCTCATCGGCTTTTTCATCGGCCTGGCTGGCGCACTGGCTTAAATAATAAAACGTCAGGGTAAAATCCGCCTGCTGCTCATCCATCAGGTTAAGCAATGACTGCAGCAGTGCCTTGTCCTCATCGGCGCTGGCCGCGGCACTGGCGCTCAGGCCGCATTTGTCGCGCATGCCACTGAGCCAGGCCTGTTCGTAGCTGACAATGTAATTCTGCAACTCGGTTCTGGCCAGCTCCACCGCGCGCTCGGTGTCATCATCAAACAGTGGCAGCAGAGCTTCCGCCAGACGGGTCAGGTTCCATAAACCAATGGATGGCTGATTGCTGTAGGCATAGCGTCCATCACGGTCGATGGAACTGTACACCTGGCTGTGCTGGTAGTAATCCATAAAAGCACAGGGTCCGTAGTCGATGGTTTCACCGGCAACCGACATATTATCGGTATTCATTACACCGTGAATAAAGCCCAGCTGCATCCAGCGGGCAATCAGTTGCGCCTGACCCTGCACAATCTCTGCAAACAGACCCAGGTAGGGTTGCTCCGCCTCGACCAGCTGCGGGTAATTGCGTTCAATCACGTAATCTGCCAGCGCCTTGATTGCCGCTGTATCCTCATGCTGGGCAAAATACTGAAAACTGCCGACGCGAATAAAACTGCGCGCCGCCCGGGTAATCACCCCGCCCGGCAGCAGCCGTTCCCTGGCCACCTCTTCACCACTGGTCACTGCGGCCAGCGCCCGGGTGGTGGGTACATTCAGTTTGTGCATGGCTTCACTCAGCAGGTATTCACGCAGCACCGGCCCAAGGGCGGCACGGCCATCGCCGTTACGGGAATAGCGGGTCTGCCCCGAGCCTTTTAACTGGATATCCAGCGAACCGCCGGTTACCTGCTCAAGCTCACCCAGGTAGATTGCCCGACCATCCCCCAGCTGGGGATTGAAATGCCCGAACTGGTGCCCGGCATAGGCCATCGCCAGTGGTTCACAACTGTCATGGATCACATTGCCGGAAAAAATAGCCGCGAGAAAATCCTCATCCAGCGCATCACTCGCCAGCCCCAGCTCGGCGGCAAGTGCATGATTAAAGATAATTAAACCAGGTTTTGTTACAGGCGCCGGCTTGCACCTGGTGTAGAAGCCTTCACCCAGTGCCAGGTATCGATTTTTAAACGCAAGATTTTTCAAGGGAACTCTCGGCAATCAACGGATCAGACCGTCAGTTTAACTGATGGCGGCCTGCAAATTGGCGGAAAAATAATAAGGGATTGTCTGGATACAGGTTGAGCCGACTTGTATTTTCTGGCGTTTAATCAGTACAGGCAGGGATATCAGCCGGTCGATCGATATCAATCAGTATACCCTCATCCTCCAGCGGCAAAAGGCGAAGCGAGCCGTGATATTTTTTTAAAATATCACGTGCCCCTGTGTCCTGGTTCAATGCCAGCAGGTCATTTTTATAATTCCTGCTAAAACCCACTGGATGACCTCGCTGATGACGGTAAACCGGTGCAACCAGGTCTGCACCCTGTTCCAGTTGTTTATATAATTGCTCAATGGTACGGGTTTCGATATAGGGCATATCCGCCAGCAGTATCAGCCAGCCAGCGGCATCAGGATAAAGCGATTCACTGGCACGCACAGCGCAGGCAATGCTGCTGCCCATGCCCTGTTCAGACTGATCATTCACAATCACTTGCAAGCCCAGTTGTTCCAGCTGCCTGCTTAAATGAATGAGCTCACGATTAATCACCACCATTGAATCCGGCATTGCCCTGCCCAGCTTTTCTGCACAAAGCAGTAGCATCGGGGTGTTATAAATAAGCGGGTATAAAAGTTTATTGCTACCAAAGCGGCTGCTCTGTCCTGCGGCCAGCAAAACACCGATCGGTTTATTACTCATAGGATGCTGACAGATGGTTTAAGCGGTTGCCCGGCTGACAGTTCAGCTGGCGACTCAACTGGGTGGTTCACAAGATTCCGTTGCTGGGTGATTTCCGCCAGAATGGATACCGCAATTTCTGCCGGGGTGTGACTGCCAATGGCGAGTCCGGTGGGTGCATGTAATCGGTTAATTTGCGTTGCAGTTAAGCCCATTTGCCGGAGTCTGTCGCGGCGTGCCTGACAGTTACGCTGGGAACCGATTGCACCCACATAGAATGCACTTGATACCAGCGCATCGAGCAAGGCCATATCATCCAGTTTTGGATCATGGGTCAGCGCAACCACCGCGCTGCGTGTATTCCGGGTGTAATATTGCACCGCTTCATCGGGCATTAAGGTGGTGAGTTCCGTGCCATCAAGCTGCCAGTTCTGTGCATATTCCTGCCGCGGGTCGCAAACAATCACGCGGTAATCCAGCATCAGTGCTATTTGTGAAACAGTGTGTGAAAGATGCCCCGCACCGATCAGTAACAGCGTCCATTGCACACCGAACACCTTGCGCACTGTGTGAGGGTTATATTCAAACGTCTGCTGGCTGCTGGCGGCCTGCAAACTCACCTCGCCGCTTTGCAGATCTACCTGGCGGGTAATTAAATGCTGTTGCTGAATTGCATCCAGTAGCTGCTGCAACTCGTCGACATCGTCTAGCTGTTCAATCAGCAGTTCAAGTCGGCCACCACAGGGCAAGCCAAAACGGCTGGCTTCTGTACGGTTTACACCATAATTTATCCGTGTTGGGAAAGCGTCGCTGAGCTGATGATCCAGATAACGCTGTAGCAGATCTTCTTCAACACAACCACCGGAAACAGAGCCGTGGATGATGCCCTGGTTGCTCATAATCATCACCGAACCCACAGGGCGTGGTGAGGAACCCCAGGTTTTCAGCACGGTTACCAGCAGCACCTGATGACCATCGTCCAGCCATTCACGGGCTTTTAGCATTACATCATAATCACTGCCGTACTGGTTCATTGGTCAGGCTTCTGCTGATGGATAAGACAGGGTTTTAATCGATAGCAAACTGGATTCGTGCATCCAGACTCTCTAATGCCTTATTGGCACAGGCTGCATCTTTATCGCCCCCCGGTGCACCACTCACGCCCACTGCACCCAGATTAAAGCCACCGGCAACAATCCTGATGCCGCCTTCCATGACAATCAGACCCTCTATGTGATTTAATTCCTGGCGTATATCTTCACGGGCTTTTTTAAACTGGCCACTGTCACTCCAGGCCATGACCGTCATATTCGCCTTGCGCTCTGCAATTTCCAGGGTAAAGCGTGAGGCAAGGTCATCCCGTAAAGCCGCACGAACCAGACCGTGACGATCAACCACCACCGCGCTCACATGGTAACCGTCCTTACGGCAGGCCTCGATGGTGGCACTGGCCAGATCCCGCGCCAGTTCCATACCGATACTTTTATCGCTCACCACATCCGCTGCATGGGATGCGCCACTGAACAAAAGGCTTACACAAAACGCAATTAACTGTCTCATCACATTTACCTCATATACAAACGGTTTGCGGTCCAACTAGGCTCGAAGATCCGTGTTCTGTAACGGGAACTCACGCACCCGTTTACCGGTGGCGGCGAAAATGCCATTCAATACAGCCGGTGCGGCAACGGCGATGGTGGGTTCACCAATGCCGCCCCAGAAACCGCCCGATGGCATCACAATCACCTCAACTTCAGGCATTTCATTGATTAACATTGATGGATAATCATGGAAATTTGACTGCTCAACCGCGCCGTCCTTAATACTGCATTCGCCATACAATAGCGCCGACAAACCATACACAAACGAGCCTTCCACCTGTGCCTCAATCTGTTGCGGATTTACCGCATAACCCGGGTCGGTTGCGGCAACGATGCGATGTACCCTGAGTTTGCCTGCATCGTCCACCGATACTTCAGCACAGGCGGCCACATAACTGCCGAAGGTTTTGGTCACAGCCAGGCCACGGTGCACACCTTTAGCAGGGGTTGTGCCCCAGCCGGCTTTGTCAGCCACCGCATTCAGCACCGCCAGGCTTTGTGGGTGATCTTTCATCAGTTGACGACGAAATTCGAGTGGATCCTTTTTCGCGGCGTGTGCCAGTTCATCGATAAAACATTCGGTGTAAATCGCATTCTGGTTGATATTCACACCACGCCAGAAACCTGCCGGCACCGGCGGGTTACGCATCGCATGTTCAACCAGTAGATTGGGTACCGTGTAACTGATGGCATGATCACCCTCCGCATGAAAACCCTGGAAGGTAATCATATCGGCACCGTTCTCTGCCAGCCATTGCGGCCGGATAGACGCCAGTATCGACTGGCCGGAAATGCGTACCTGCAACGCATCCAGATTGCCCTTGTCATCCAGGCCACCTATCAGTTTACATTTGGTAACCGGATGATAGAAACCATGGGCCATATCCTCTTCCCGTGACCACAGCAGTTTCACCGGTGTGCCGGGAATCTGTTTTGCGATTTGTACAGCTTGCGTTACAAAATCATGCACCGCACCGCGACGACCGAAACCGCCACCCAGGTGAATCTTGTAAACATCACATTGTTTGATATTCAGACCCGATGCTTCGGCTGCCGCATCCAGTGCCACTTCACCGTTCTGTGTCGGGCACCAGACTTCACACCTGTCTTTGGTCCAGAGTGCCGTGGCATTCATCGGCTCCATGGTGGCGTGGTTCTGGTAAGGATACGCATAGGTCGCTTCGACTGTTCTGGCTGCAGCCTTGAGCGCCCTTTTCGCATCACCTTTGCGATTGCCTTCAAATACCTTATCACTGGAGCTTAAGCCTTCATCCAGCATCTTATCGATAGCGGCACTGCTCAACTCGGCGTTGGGGCCCTTATCCCAGCTAATCGGTAATTCATCCAGTGCCGATTTTGCATGCCACCAGGTGTCTGCCACCACGGCGACAGCATTGTCGCCAACTTTCAGCACCTTTTTTACGCCCGGCATCTTGCGCACTTTACTGTCATCAAAAGACTTGAGCTTGCCTGTGAAAACCGGACAGGCCTTGATCGCGGCATTGAGCATGCCCTCCAGCTGAAGGTCTGCACCGAATACCTGTTTACCATTGAGTTTATCCACGGTGTCCAGGCGTTTTACCGGCTGGCCGATCAGCTTCCAGTCTTTGGGATCTTTCAGCTCAATGTGTTCAGGGGGAAACAACTCTGCAGCCAGTGCGGCCACCTTGCCATAGGTGGTAGTGCGACCGCTTGGCTTATGCGTAATCACACTGCTGGCAACCGTACATTCGGCCATGGGTACATCCCATTGTTCCGCCGCGGCCTGAATCAGCATATGCCGTGCCACCGCACCGCCCTTGCGCACGTAATCATGACTGCCACGAATCCCCTGACTGCCGCCGGTAGAAAAACTGCGCCAGACTTTATCCCGCGCCAGGTTCTCGCCGGGTGTGGGGTATTCGGTGGTGACTTTAGACCAGTCACACTCCAGTTCCTCGGCCACCAGCTGTGCCAGACCGGTTAATGTGCCCTGGCCCATTTCGGAGCGTGCGATACGAATCACCACTGTGTCATCGGCCAGAATTTCAACCCAGGCATTAACTTCTGCTCCACTGGAGGATGTTCCCAGTGACGAATAGGGCGGCACGTTGTCAGCGGCAAACGCTGTGCGGCTAGACAGTGGTAAAAATAATCCCAGTGAGAAACCCGCGCCAATAGCCGTGCTCTGAATCAGGAAGTCGCGACGCGAAACATTGATGCGTTGATGTTTCATTTTTCACCTCCGTGTTTAGCGCTGCTGTTTTTTGTGCTGGCAAGGTCTGCCGCTCTATGAATACCCTTGCGCACCCGATTGAAAGTGCCACAACGACAGATATTGGTAATATTCTCATCTATGTCCGCATCGGAAGGATACGGGTTGGAATTAAGCAGCGCCGCCGCCGACATAATCATCCCCGGCTGGCAGTAACCACATTGCGGCACATCCAGTTCTTTCCAGGCCTGCTGCAGCGGGTGGTCATTACTGGCAGACAGCCCTTCGATGGTGAGAATATCCTGGGACGCTTTAAGCGAGGAGACGGAGATAAGACAGGAGCGCACCGCTTCACCGTCAATGTTTACTGTACAACTACCGCAGACACCGATGCCGCAACTGTACTTGGTGCCCGTCAGGCCGAGCTGTTCACGCAGCACCCAGAGCAAGGGCGTGGAACCCTCGACATCGATCTCGAACAGTTCTCCATTGATTTTCAGTTTTATCATTTACCTGGCTCCTGTTGAATGCATCTATTAGCTGCATCGACCTGACTGCATGATATTTTTATAAAATGATTAAAACTCTACACCCCTGAACAAACGAACTCAAGTGCCGGGCCTGTGTCTCACATAAGGCCAGTTTAACAGCCTGCCAGGTATCAGCATGCCAGTAAACTAATCCTGTCGAGACGAAGGCAATATTGTGTATTATCCTGGGACTCGGCAATTAAAAACTCCTGCCTGTCTTTCACCAGTATATCTTTCGCAATAACCAGCGCGGTATGCCGTCCATTAGTATCCGACCAGCTAATCTTTAGCGGTTTTTTATGCATAATGGCAAGCTCATACTGGTCGTGCAGTGCACAGGCTATTGGCTGGTAGGGTTTATTATCCGTGTGCTTAATATCCGTGTGCTTAATATCCATGGGTTTATTGTTTATGAGTTTATTGTCCATAATTGAGGCTATACTTATACATATTCCAGTATTTTACTTATTGCCTGCACTTTCGTTATACCGCTTGTCGTTGTTGCGCATTTGTCAGTCGACAAGGGTTAACGTTAGAATACAGGAAACGGAATTAATTCCGTGTCTGCTTTCTGTTTCAGGCAGGCCACTATCAAAACGACCGGAGCATGCTTTATGAAAACCAGGAGCTGGCTGTTTCTTATTTCCCTGCTGTTACCCGGCAACATTGCACTGGCGGCGGACAACAATGCCCCCTGGGGTCACGCCAGTGCAACTGAGATAAACTATAAACCACACAAGGTTGTTTATGATGTTGCCGCATACAGCATGGCCGCGTTTAGCAATGTACTTGACCGGGTCAGTTATCTGAATACGGTATACGAAGCAGACCCGTTTGACTCCTCAATCATACTCGTACTCCACGGTGACGAGATACCCTATTTTGCAATCGAAAACTACAATAAGCACAAGGAACTTATGAGCCGGGCGAAAAGCCTGCAGGACAGCGGCAACATCGAGTTCCGCATGTGCACGCTGGCCGCGCAAAGTCATGGCTTTAAACCCGATGAGATTCACGGCTTTGTCAAGATGGTACCCATGGCAGATGCAGAAATCATTCGCCTGCAACAGGAGCAGAACCATGCCTATATGCGGTAATCGATACCTGCTAATTGCAGGCCTGCTGTGCAGCCTGTTTAGCGCCAGCCTGTCCGCTGCTGATGCGGTGGATACACCCTATGGTACTGTCACCTTACCGTTTGCTTTGCATCAGGTTCCCGATGCGCCGGTGTATTACATTATTGGTGCCTCCGGCGTGCCAGGGGGCAATAATGAAGGCCATACCTCGAACGCCGGTTTTGTTGTTACCGATGAAGGTGTGGTGGTGTTTGATGCACTCGGTACACCCGCGCTTGGGTATCGCATGATTCAACGCATCCGTGAAGTGACCGACAAGCCCATTAAAAAGGTCGTGATCAGTCATTACCACGCAGATCACATCTATGGTCTGCAGGCCTTTAAGGAGCATGGCGACAAACCCGAGGTGATTGCACAGCAACACACACTGGGCTATGTGGGCGGCAGTCGCGATACCCAGGGTGAAGCCGCACAGCGCCGGCTGCAACAACGACGCGAAGCGCTGTTTCCATGGGTAGACGAGAATACCTACCTGGTTGCGCCGGATATTACCTTTGACAGGGAATACAGCTTCAAGCTGGGTGGTTTAAGCTTTGAAATACGCCACCTGGGCCCGGCTCATGCCCCCGGAGACAGCATTATGCTGGTCAGGGAGCCCGGCATTCTGTTCAGTGGCGATGTTATTTACAAGGGTCGTATTCCATTTCTGGACAGCCCCGAAACCGATGTGCGTCACTGGCTTAAGGAACTGGACTACCTCACCAATATGAAACCTGCACCGGCTTATTTCATCCCCGGTCATGGTGATGCCGACAGTAACCTGGCCCATTCACTGGTCTTTACCCGGGATTATATTAAATTCGTCATCAAAGCCATGACAAAGGCACTGGAGAACCTGCAACCCTTCGACCAGGCATACAGGGAGACCGATTGGTCGGCGTATGAAAAACTGCCTGCATTCGATGCAAGTAATCGTGGTAATGCTTACCGGGTTTACCTGGAGCTGGAACCGGAGCTTTTCTGAAACCCTGCTCTGATCACGGGTTCAAGCCAGGGCTAACTGCAGGAATATATGTAAAGAAAGTAGCGACCTACCATCCCTGTAGCGTCGCATAATAATCAGCTATATTTACTATCCGAGTTAAAAATCAGATATATGAATGTGAACGCATAATCTTTACTGCGTTTTCTCACGCAGCTTATCACCCGCTTCTTCTATCTCTTCGCCTGTTTCTTCTACGGCACTATCGATTTTTTCACCTGTTTGTTCTATGGCATTATCTATTTTTTCGCCAGCTTTTTCAGCCGGCCCTTCATTAGATTCACAACCGGTCAATATATTAGCGGCAAGAACAAGTGCGACGATGGGTATTAAACTTAGTAGTTTCATTAATATCTCTCCTCATTTTCATAAATTAATTTATATGATTATAATTAATAATTAATCTATTTCTTCGATGACTATCACATTTAAACAGGCCGACTAAAACTCGTTCTTCGCATCATCATAAGACTTTTGCAGCTCCTCAAAACTTTTCACGAAGCCTGACTTTATTTCCATCCACGCATTACCTGTACTATGTTGCATTCGACCATACCACTCTGACAGATCATTACGTTGTTGTCTAATAGCTTCGAGAGCATCTCGGGCCTGCTGACGTGAAGCCTTGTCCATATGATCTGCCTGCTCATAAAGTCGCTGCTGCATATCTTTTATATCAGCATCAAGTTCATGCAGAGTATCCTCCACTTGCCTGCCAGCCTCGTCACGCTGCTCGACTGAATAATTTTTGATTGCAGCTGCAGCTTCACCCATTTTCTTTTGAACCTGTTCGAACGATGTTTTATCAGCAGAAGCGGATGCTGCAAAAGAGACAGATGCCACAGCTGAAACAATAGCCAGAACAACCCATGAAAGGGTTTTATTTCCTACAGGTAAGTTCATCTCAACTTCTCCTTTTAAAAATAATATAAAATTACACTGAAACGGTAGTTATAGCATTCAAAATTATCCATCAATGAAATAACAACCAGTCAATCATAAAATCTTGATGATTAGTGATTTCAAGTCATCAGTAAATTTATTATTTTTCACTACCCCTGTGTACTTTAACGGCGTGATATCCGGCGTCACAGTAATCGTTCTCGTAACACTCGCTGCCATCCTGTTGCTAACCAGCCTGGCTGATTGCCCTGGCTTATAAAAGTCAATGATCAGCCGATTCAGCACGAGCAATTCACAGCCCATTTATTTATCAATTTATTTATGTATCAAATCATAGATACCGAAGAGCTGAGCAAAACTGTCGCCTGCGTGCTGATCATAATAGAGTGCACGTAAACTGAAATCCGCAGGTGGATTCAATAAATGTCCCTCGAACAGGGTGTCGAAAGATACGCCACCGATTAAGCGATTCGCCTGTGTCAGATAAATTCGATCAAGCACTTGCGCCCGCACCAGGGTTTCCAGCACACCGGGGCCGGCAATCGAATATATATTACGAAACCCTTCCCCGGTAAGCAGCTCCACCAACCGACCACCTTCAACCCGGCTGTCATCGCCTGCGTAAAGCATGTGTGCACCGCACTGTTCAATCTCCTGCACCCTGTCTGCACTGGCGCTATGCTTTGCGCCGGTTGCAACATAGACGCCGCGATGCTGTAATGCCTGCAGCTGGCTCAGGGGCAAATCCAGGCTGGCACTCAGCACTACGACCGCAGGTTGAGGCTTGAAACCCTGCTGCAGTCGCCATTCCAGTAGATCGGCAAAAGCCGGATCATCGCTTACTGGCAAGCTCGCCTGCGCTTTACCCAGTGACAGTTCACGAAGGTAACGTGCGCTGACCAGCAGGACATCTGCACCTGCTGCCAGCTCCTGGTACAATCGCCAGTCCCGTGGGTTGGTAATGTGTCCCGGCACACCCCGTTCACCGCTAACCGGGTGATCAATCGCGATGCGCCCGTCAAGACTGCTAATATAATTGGTATACACCAGTGGAGTACCGGCCTCTCTCGCATCATCGGCAAGCAGCTGCAGGTAAAGCCCTTGCAGCTTGAGCTCAGGCTGCATTACAGGATATAACTGGGTAACGCTATCAACAGACAAATTGATTCCTCCGCAACTACGACGGGTTTCAGTTATGCTGGTTCCAGTTATTAAAGGCCAGTAACCAGCTACCAATATCGGGATAGGATTGCTCTCGTGCCATCAGGTGTTCACCCAGGGCAATCATCAGCTCGCGGAAATCCTGTATTTCGAACTGCCATTGCCAGTCATCAATACCAGGATTATCCGCCAGTGCTTCATTGGCCACTGAACCTGCCCCACCCCACATGCGTTTTGAATTGAGTCGCGCATAGAGCGCTTCTGTATCACTGTCTGCCAGCTCAACCAGCTCTGCCACCCAGTCGGCTTCAACACTCTGATGCGTGACTAAAATAACATGCAGTCGTTGCAGGTTTTGCTGGATATCAAACGTACTCATTGCTTTATATTCATTGTTTCATATCATTGCTTGAGGCGATAACCGGTTTTAAACATCCACCAGGCAATAAACAGACAGGCAAACATAAACAGAATAATCATCCACAGGCTCAGCCACACACTCACATCCGCCACTTCAAAAAAACTCCAGCGGAAACCGCTGACCAGGTACACCACCGGATTGAAAAAACTTATGGTCTGCCAGGCCGGTGGCAACATATCGATGGAATAAAACGTACCACCCAGAAACACCAGCGGGGTGATTACTAACAGCGGAACTATCTGCAGTTTCTCGAAGTCCTTTGCCCATAAACCGATAATAAATCCCAGCAGGCTGAACGAAATACAGGTTAACAGCAAAAATAGCACCATCCAGTATGGATGGGCAATGTGCATCTCAACAAAAAAGCTGGCGGTGAGCAGAATAATCACGCCGATTATCAACGACTTGGTTGCCGCCGCGCCCACATAGCCCAGCACAATCTCAAAACTGGATACCGGCGCCGACAGCACTTCATAAATCTGCCCGGTAAAGCGCGGAAAGAAAATACCAAAGGAGGCATTGGACAGGCTCTGTGTCAGAATTGCCAGCATCATTAAACCCGGAACAATAAAGTAACCGTAGCTAACGCCATTAATGCTCTCAATACGCGAACCGATGGCCGAACCGAATACCACAAAATACAAAACCGTGGAGAGAATCGGCGAGGCAAAGCTTTGCGCTACGGTTTCAAAGGCGCGTTTCATTTCGTATTTATAAATCACTCTAACCGCACGCAGGTTCATGAAGCCACCTCAACTGCAGGTTTTACCAGCTTAACAAAAATTTCTTCCAGCGAGGTTTTCATACTGTGCACGTCTTTTATCACCAGATCGGCCTGCTGAATTAATTGCAGTAATTCATTAATGCCGGTATCACTCTTTAACGGATCGTAGGTATAGGTCAGGGCGCTGCCATCTTCTGATAATTCCAGTGCAAACCCGGCCAGGGTCACCGGCAACGAAGGCAAAGGTTCCTGCAATTCAATCAATAGCTGGCGTTTACCCAGCTTGTGCATCAGCGCGACCTTGTCGTCGAGTAACAGTAACTCGCCTTTATTAATAACCCCCACCCGATCGGCAATGGCTTCCGCTTCCTCGATATAATGGGTGGTAAGAATAATCGTCACCCCGGTTTCACGCAGCTTTTCCACCAGGGCCCACATGTCCTTACGCAGATCCACATCCACACCGGCAGTGGGTTCATCCAGGAACAGCACCCTGGGCTCATGTACCAGCGCCTTGGCAATCAGCACCCGGCGTTTCATACCGCCGGATAGCGCCATAATCATGGCATTGCGTTTATCCCACAGTGACAGATCTTTCAGCACTTTTTCCAGGTAGGCAGGATCATGTTTTTTCGCAAACAGCCCGCGACTGAAACACAGGGTATCCCACACGGTTTCAAATGCACCCAGGGTTAACTCCTGGGGCACCAGGCCGATCAGGTCACGGGTAATGCGATAATCCTTGACGGTATCATAACCATCCACCGTCACCTGGCCCGCACTGGCATTCACAATGCCGCAGATAATCGAGATCAGCGTAGTTTTGCCCGCGCCATTGGGCCCCAGTAGCGCGAGGATCTCGCCCTTATGGATATCCAGGTTTACCTGCTTGAGCGCATGGAAGCCGCCCTTATAGGTTTTTGATAGATTGGAAACTGAAACTATGGTTTGCATGGTTTTTTTATGTCATGGATGGTAGAAATTGCGCGAGCTGCATTCTAACATTTTTTACGCCGGATTTGCGCCGGGCTTTCTGCCCGGTTGAAAGGGAGCACAATCAGTGTGCCTTTTATTTACTCAGCTTGATACAGAACATTATAAAAAACGCATTCCAGTTATCGTAGCCCTCGATATCTTCAATCGACTGCAGCCCGATTGCTGTTTGAGGTAGTCCAGCGCTGGAAAAACACATGGGGGTTCTGCGAACCGCCACGCAATACCGGGTGACTGGGAGACAAACCCCGTTATCGGTGGCATTAATTAATTCGCCATCCAGCATGGCGCGGACGACGTCTTTATCGACAGCCTCAATCTTGCTGGTTTCATGGGAGGTGCGAAAGCCATCGAAAAAAAGCAGCATGGTAATGCGGCTTCGCAAGGTGGCCGCCTGGGAAATATTGGTAGTCGTTGGTCTTTAGTCATTGGTCGTTTGTCCGCTCGGCGGAACACCCCAACAGGTGTGGGATGTGGCATTTTCCCTGTCACTTTCCGAATATCCCCCCCGTTCAGCTTTCGTTCAGCCAGCCAGGCGTAGTCTTGTGCCATCGGACACTAGCCGATGTTATTGAATCTGGAGAACCACGATGAATATAATTGCACGCTTTCAAACATGGCCCCTGCTAGCCGCGCTGGTTACAGGTTTTACCCTGGCACCGACGATTTCCATGGCAGGTAACAATAATGAGCGGGACAGGCATGCACAGCATTCCCAGCACCGCGGGGATCAGCGGCATGGCCGACAGCCAGAACAACGTGAACAACGGCATGAACAACGACGTGATCAGCACAGACCCCATGTGACTCACTATGGCACAAACAGGTCCCATCCCGTCCATGGTCATCACCCCGGGCATGTTGTGTATCGTGATCGACATCATCAGCACAGGCATCATCACACTGCCCGTCATAATCACCGGCACACGATCGTGCATAATAGCTATCACCAGCCGATTTACCTGCCGGCTTATCCACGACTCATGATTGGCCTGCATAGTGATAATCTCGATATTATTTTTCGCGACCGGTAAGCCAGTTGTGACGCAGTGCCCACACTCATGGGCACTGCGTATTCAGCCCGCTTGCCCCGACTCACACAAGGTCGCCCCGGTAGTCCCCCAGGTAGTCGCGACATTCATTGCGGTGTAAACTGTTACCCAGTTTAACCCCTGTTGATTCCCCGTTAACCAATGGCGCGCCGGCTTATGAAATCGATTGTTCTGCCCCTGTTTATGATACTTATACTGTCACTCTCCTGCAGCACCCAGGCCAGCGAGCAGAACGGCAAGCGGATCAGCAAACAACAGGCAATCAGTGCTGCGCAACAGGCCAGCCCCGGCCGGGTGCTCGACATTAAACACCACCACAATACCTACCGGGTAAAAATGCTCAACGACAATGGCGAAGTGCGCATTATTGTTATCGATGCCAGCTCGGGGCAGTTACTGAGAACGCGCTAGCATGCGAATTCTGATTATTGAAGACGAAGCGGATTTACTCGCCGACATCCAGGCAAGCCTGGAAGCCGAAGGCTATATGGTTGATACCAGCAGTGACGGCAATGAAGGTTATTTTTTCGCCAACGAATACCCACTGGATGCAGCCATTATTGATATTGGTTTACCCGGCATGTCGGGCATTGAAATAATACAGAAACTGCGTCAGCAGGCCAGCACCCTGCCGGTACTCATCCTCACGGCGCGCAGCCGCTGGCAGGAAAAAGTCGAAGGCCTGGAAGCCGGTGCCGATGATTACCTGGTCAAACCGTTCCAGATGGAAGAACTGCTGGCACGCTTAAAAGCCCTGTTACGTCGTGCCAGTGGCAGCGCCAGCAACCAGCTCAGCTGTGGTGCCATTACCCTCAAACTGGACACTCAACAGGTGTTACGAAATAACGAACTCATAGACGTTACCGCATTTGAATACCGCATGCTGGAATACCTGATGCGCCATAGCAATGAAGCGGTTTCCAAATCTCGCCTGGCCGACTACCTCTACCCCCACGATGATGACCGGGACAGCAATGTCATCGAAGTGCTTATCGGTCGGCTGCGTAAAAAACTCGACCCGGACGGTTCACTTGGCCCCATTGCCACCCTGCGCAACCGTGGCTACAGGTTCACCCTGTGTGATGAAACCACGAGCTAGGTGCAAAAAAATATGTCACTGAACCGTCGCATTATTCTTAGCGCCAGCCTGGTCCTGCTGATTTTTATTACCCTCACCGCCGCCGCACTTAATCGCGCGTTTATCGAGAGCAGCGAAACCGCGCTCAGGGATAAACTCACTAGCCAGCTGTATGCCCTGCTCGCCGCCGCCGAAGTGAGCGACAGTGAAATACTTATGCCCTCCAACGAACTGGATGCACTGCTCGGCCTGCCCAGCTCCGGTGTGTATGCCAGCATTATTAACCAGGCAGGCGATACACTGTGGCAATCCTCTTCTGCACTGGGCGCAACCCTGCCCACACCACAATGGTTGCAGAGCGGTGATAAACGTTTTCAGCAAAACCGCGTGGACAATCACAACTACTACAGCTTCGCCTATGGCATTAACTGGCTCGAAGAAAACGACAGCCTTGCACTGACGTTTAATATCACCACCGACCTGGCATCCTTTAACCAGCAGCTGGCTGACTACCGCAATACACTGTGGGGCTGGCTATCCGCCATGGCGCTGCTGCTACTCATCAGCCAGGCGCTGATACTGCGCTGGGGGCTGAGACCACTGCGCCGCGTCGGTGATGAACTGAATCGCATCGAAGCCGGCGAACAGCAACAGATAGAGCATGATTACCCCAGCGAAATCGAACAGCTCACGCGCAATATCAACCAGCTGTTACAACACGAACGTGAACAGAAAACCCGTTACCGCAATGCGCTGGGTGACCTGGCACACAGTTTGAAAACGCCACTGGCAGTGTTGCAGAGTGGCCTCAATGCAGACAGCGAGGTGGATGCAGCGATGCAGGAACAGATCAGCCGCATGAATGCAATTGTCGAATACCAGCTGCAACGGGCTGCCACCGCGGGCAGCTCCAGCAGTGCACAGTCACTTGATGTGAAATCGGTGCTGCAGCGCATGCTGGATTCACTCAGTAAAGTGTATCGGGACAAGGCGATTGAGCTGCAGATCAATGTCGATGAGCAACTGCGCTTCAAGGGCGACGAAGGCGATCTGATGGAACTGCTCGGCAACCTGCTGGATAACGCCTACAAGTGGGCAAAGCAGCGCATTGAAGTGAGCGCCGAAGCTCAGGGAAAAAAACTGTTATTACGCGTTATGGATGATGGCCCCGGCATTCCGGCATCACAGGCCGAGACGCTATTAAAGCGCGGCATGCGCGCGGACCAGAGTGTGGCCGGGCATGGCATCGGTCTGTCAATTGTGGGTAATATCGTCGATGCCTACCAGGGCACGCTGAGCATCCATACCAGCCCACTGGGCGGTGCCGAAATCCGCGTACTGCTATAACCCAGATCAGTTAACTGATCGGCCAACTTATTGGCCAGATGGCTGCACAGTATCACCTCACCTTCTCCCACTTTATTAAAATAATCTTCCCCGTTCAGCTAAGGTTCAGCTACCCCATGTTGAAATAATTCCCAGCACTACAGACTTGAGTCAACCATTGCGGGAGCATCTATATGTCGCACATAACAACAAACAACCAGAGCCATTACCTTGTAACTGCACTGCTAACTGGTCTGCTTGCCTTCACTAGCCTGCACACGGCCAGCGCCAGTGAAAGCCCGGCCAGCACTCGATCCATTAGCTATTCAGTCACAACGCAGTCTGAACCGTCAACCAAACAGACTCAGTCGAACCTGCTTAAACTGAAACAGGCAGAACTACAAACACTGCCCGCCATCAGCAAGCAGGGCTATCGTAGTGAATCAACCCGGCAAATGAGCAGCAGTTATTACGGCGACTTCAGTATTCACGATGCCTCTGTCGAACTGTTTAACGATTACGATTATGATGGTTTCTATCACCATTTCAGCGTCACCCTGGATGCTGACACTGTGTATAGCAATGCCCATGTGTATGCCGAGCTGTATATCAGTTATGAAGGTGGCCCGTGGAATTATTATGCCGGCAGCGATGTATTTACGATTTATGGTGACAGCGCCAGTGATGCATTCGTTATCGAAACCGAACTGGTCGAAGGTTTTCCTGCTGGCTATTATGACATTCGCATTGATCTGTATGATGCCCACAACAATGCCTGGCTGCTCAGCTATGGCCCCTACGCAGATAGTTCACTCAGTACACTGCCACTGGAAGACAGCTACAGTGACAGTTTCTACGATGGCGCAAGTGTCAGCTATCAAACCGATGTTTATGTACACGGCAATGGTTCGATGAATGTCTGGAGCTTACTGCTGTTAGCCGCACTGGCGATCATCGCGCGACGGTTTTCACGCAGGGTTGCTCATTCATAGACCGTGACGTGACCTGCCTTCGGTAGCCGCAAACCTGATGTCGTATTCATTGCCAATTTCTTTAACATGATAATAACTCTTGCACGACACACGCCGGATCCACTGCGTTTGATCCGGCCTACGAAAATCCGGCCCATAAAAATCGCCGTAGGGTGGATCAAGCGAAGCGGATCCACCTGATAGCCGAATGTGCATTATCGTTATACAAACAACTAAAGCCGATAGGCAAACGACAGCGCAATTCGGTAACTGTCATCATCCGCCAGATCCAGTGCCATATCAAACTGCAGTGCATCACTCAATAGCATACCCATGCCTGCAGTCAGGTGATGCACATCATCACCGCCGGTGTAAATCAGATTTGTGGTGGAGTCCTCGCCGCGGTATTTAATATCATGCGCCGGATCAAAATAATAACCGGCGCGTAATGCAACCGGTTTGTGCTTAATTGTTGCAAGATACTCAATGCCGAAATGATATTCAGTAACCGCCTCGGCTTCAAAATCCGATTTTTGTTGCACCACAACCACATCACCACCGGGATAAGCATAGGATGCATGCAGTTCTTTAGTGATGCGACTGTAATCAATAAGCAGCAGATCGAATGCCAGATTCCACTGCGACCCGGGTGTATAGGCAACGCCGATTGCCACACTGGATGGCAATGGCAAGGAGCTTTTACAGATCCAGCTGCCAGTGGGTGTGCCATCTGGCAGCACGGCGTTATTGATATCACCGCTGCAACCATTTTGCGCGGCACTGTTAACCGTAGCTGGCGAATTGGCGGTAATATGGGTGTAATCGGGATTGGGTGCCAGGGTGTAATTAAACGCCAGGCTCAGGTCATCCCGAGGCTGGTACAACAACGCAAAACGCCAGATGGGTTCCTGCTCGGTCTGGCTGCCATAGCTGGCGAACTCGACTTCATTAAACGGCTCGACACCCTGCAACTGCACCGCCAGCACATCCATATTCAGCGTGACCAGGCTGGCGGACAAACCCAGCGCCAGTTTGCCATCGTGCAGACTGTGGGCAATGGAAAAACCGAACTCGTCCAGATCGAACATAACATTGTGTTTTTCCACCACCGAGCCACTGAGCGGATTGCTCACGGTAACAAAACGGTCGTAGGGCAGAAACTCGTGATAAAACAATGCAAGCACCGTGCGCCCGTTATTCGTCGGCGTGGCAAAGGCCATCAGTGCCGGATCTATCTGGCTGGTTTCGTCCACTTTGAGACCAAGGCGAATCGACTCCCCCGTGCCGAGGTTACTTGCACCCGGCAGATTGACTTCATCCAGGTGACGGAAGTTGCTGTCGAGTCGAAACTCGGATGTCGGCAAACGCACCAGCGCCGCCGGGTTAACCAGCACCGCACTGGCATCATTCACCGACGCCACCCCGCTACTCCCCATGCCAATGGTGCGCGCACCCGAAGTGTTTAAGGTATAACTGAAGCCGAACCAGCTGGGGCCGTTATCAAAACCAGATGCCGCCAGTGGAAAAAGCAGCAGCACAAGCCATGGCAACCACAAACCTGATGTCATTTTCATTGCCAGCTCCTTTAGCGCGATGAAATATCTTCAGCAATTTATAGTCTAAACCCTGAACACTTTATATGACACAGGCCAGCTGTCCGTTAATGTCAGCCAATGCACAGCCCAAGGGTGAAGCACAGGATGTGCGGAATACTAAAGTGCAGGAGCACTTTGAACGTGCGAATGCACGGCCCGAAGGGTGAAGCACAAGATGTGCGGAATAAATGACAGCGCCTGCACATCCATGCGCTCTCTGAATTAGTGTAACCATGCACGTCAACTCAAATTTTATGTAGGTTGGGGTGAGAAACGAACCCCAACACCAACCTATACGTTCAAGATTGTTGGGGTCCCTGCGTCACCCCAACCTACGGCACTGAATTAGTGTAACCATGCACGTCAACTCAAATTTTATGTAGGTTGGGGTGACGAAGGAACCCCAACGATTTCAGTCATTCACGTGCTTTAGTTCAGACCAAATCTGAATCTTACCGAGTTGTTACTCTGACCCCGAACTATGATTTCTCATCCAGCGGCGGCAAAAAGTTTTCAATTAGCGCTATCAGTTCAGGAATATCATTAACGGCTGTTTTATACAGCATCTCGTAGTCAATCTGGCCATACTCGTGTGCCAGTATATTTCGCTGGCCTATAATTTCACTCCAGGGAATCTGTGGATGGCTATGCATAAATGACGGTGATACACGTTTCGCCGCTTCACCAATTATTTCAATACAGCGTTCAAGCGCACGCACCAGAATAATATTTTCAAGAAATGCCGCCAGGTCATGATCATCCATCATCACCTCCACTTCTTTGGCCGCCTGCAGCATATCCCACAGGTGAGCGGCATCACGTTCCTCTGGCCGCATAGAGCACCTCCATATCCTTTTCAATCGCACGTTTTCGATAAGGATTACCCATAATAGACGGTGTGGCTATATCGACCTTGCGCCCTTTGAAAAGCGTCTCGAAGGCATTTTTTATTTCCAGCATGCCGCCCATTGAAGGTACCTGGCTGTTTTCAAATTCGATTAACAGATCAATATCGCTATCCGGCCGCAACTCGGAGCGTGCGGCAGAACCGAACAGAACCAGTCGACTGATATGAAAACGCTTTGCCAGTTTATTGAGCTCTGTACGCGAGACCAGTATCTGGCCAGCAATCATTATTTGATTACGGCTGTGTTGTGGGCGGCTCTGTTTTGTATTTTGCTGTGCTTTTAACCGGCTTGATAAGTGTTTTTTAGCCAGCGCCCTTTCCCTGGCACCGCCACCACGGATAGCATCAACCAGCGTCAGCAACTGGTAGAGCGCGGGATCATTCCTCGCCGCACTTGGCGCCGACTTATATAAAGGCGAAAAGGATTCACCTCGCGCCTCACCTTCCGGGTCTGGCCAGACGGGAGGCGGCTCTGCACTTGCTGTAAAAACAGACGCCAGGGGTTCAACCCCGTGCGCCGTCGGCATACCTCTGCTCATGGCACCGCGATCAGGCACAAACACATACTGGATGCCATGTAACAGAAATTCTTCAAGGTTGCGACGATCAACCACAATCGACTCACCCTGCTTATGTGCAAGCCGTGCGGCCAGGGCACGCTTTGCCGCCCCATGCACCTCTGATGCACTCATTGCCAGTTCAGCCGCCAGGCTACTGAAAGTCCACGGCCTGTCTCCCTGCGCTATCAGTTTCAGCAAAAACAGTATGTCCTGTGGCTTTAAGTTCATAACTCGACCCGATTCATTATCCGTGTTCGCCATTCTCTATTCGCGATTTACGAATAAAGAATAGCATTGCAAGGCATCAAGTCAAGCAGTTACACCGCATAGCTCGGTAGTTCGGGGTCAGAGTAACAACTCGATACGATTAAGATTTTGAGGACGAAAACCATGAGACGGTTTGCATGGGAAAGACATGGGAGTTGTTACTCTGACCCCGAACTACCGTTCTCTCCTGGTTGTAGGTTGGGGTGACGCAGGAACCCCAACGAGTTATCCCTTGCAGCTTTATGTTGGGCTGCATGCCTTAGCCCAACCGCCAGATGATCAAAAAAAACGGAGAGATGGCAACCCGCCATTGCAGCGAGTTACCAATCTCTCCGTCAGTCTTGCCGTTTTGTGAATCGACTTTATTTCAGATCAAAACGATCCAGTGTCATCACTTTGGTCCATGCTTTTACAAAGTCATTCACAAACTTCTCCTTGCCGTCATTGGCTGCATAAACTTCAGCCACCGCACGCAGTTCCGAGCTGGAACCAATCGCCAGGTCAACCGGGGTTGCGGTCCATTTCACCTTGCCGCTGCTGCGATCAATTCCTTCGTAAATACCTTCGCCCTTGGACGACTTCTGCCACTTGTTCGACATATCGAGCAGGTTAACAAAGAAGTCGTTGCTCAGCTGGCCGGGCCTGTCGGTAAATACGCCGTGGCCTGAACCACCGGCATTGGCGTTAAGCACACGCATGCCACCGATCAGCACGGTCATTTCCGGCACGGTCAGGCTCAGCGTATCCGCCCTGTCCACCATCATATCCGCCGGTGAACGCAGGCTGGCCTTGCTGTAGTAGTTACGGAAGGCATCCGCTTTGGGTTCCAGCACCGCAAACGACTCGACATCGGTCTGCACCTGGCTGGCATCGGTGCGACCCGGTTTGAATGGCACCGTCACTTTATAACCGGCATCCTTAGCGGCTTTCTCGATGGCAGCTGCACCGCCGAGCACAATCACATCCGCCAGTGAGACTTTCTTGCCACCGGACAGATCATCGTTAAAGTCCTTCTGCACCGCTTCGAGCTTGCTCAGCACTTTCGCCAGTGATTTGGGATCATTAACTTCCCAGTCTTTCTGTGGTTCAAGACGTAAGCGTGCACCGTTCGCACCACCGCGCATATCGGTATCACGATAGGAAGCTGCAGATGCCCAGGCGGTTTTCACAAGATCGGACACACTCAGTCCTGAATCCAGAATTTTTGCCTTAAGTTTGGCCGCATCCTTGTCACTGATCAGCTTGTGATCCACAGCGGGTACCGGGTCCTGCCAGATCATCATCTCGGCGGGCACTTCATCACCCACATAACGTGCTGCCGGGCCCATGTCGCGGTGCGTCAGTTTGAACCAGGCGCGGGCAAAGGCCTCATTAAAGGCATCCGCATCCCTGGCAAAACGCTCGGCAATCTTGCGATAGGCCGGGTCTTCACGCAGTGACAGGTCGGTGGTGAGCATAGTCACCGGGTTCATCTTGCCCTTGATGTGCGCATCGGGCACGGTGCCGCGCTGGTTTTCGTCTTTGGGAATCCACTGCACCGCACCAGCGGGGCTTTTCACCTGAACCCATTCCAGCGCTAACAGGTTGGCCAGAAACGCCTGGCTCCATTGCGTGGGTGTGGGTGTCCAGGCACCTTCCAGGCCACTGGTGACCGTATCTTCCGCATTGCCTTTACCGCAGCGGTTAATCCAGCCCAGGCCCTGCTCGGTGATATCGGCACCGGTCGGCTCGGGGCCAACACATTTATCCGGGGCATGCGCGCCGTGGGTTTTACCCAGGGTGTGACCACCGGCAATCAGCGCGAGGGTTTCTTCATCGTTCATTGCCATGCGGCCAAAGGTTTCGCGGATATCGTGTGCCGCGGCTTTGGGGTCGTGACGCTTATGTGCCGCACCTTCCGGGTTCACATAAATCAGCCCCATCTGCACCGCGGCCAGCGGGTTTTCCAGATTACGTTCTTTATCCTTGTAGCGTTTATCATCGCCCATCCACACGGTTTCCGCACCCCAGTACACCATGTCAGGCTCCCAGTCATCGGTACGGCCACCGGCAAAGCCCATGGTCTTGAAGCCGGAGTTTTCCAGCGCCACATTACCCGCTAGCACCATCAGGTCGGCCCAGGATACACTGCGGCCGTATTTCTGCTTAACCGGCCATAACAGACGACGCGCCTTGTCCAGGTTGGCATTATCGGGCCAGCTGTTGAGCGGCTCGAAGCGTTGCTGACCACCGTCAGCACCACCACGTCCATCCATGGTGCGGTAGGTACCGGCACTGTGCCAGGCCATGCGAATAAATAACGGACCATAGTTGCCCCAGTCTGCCGGCCACCAGTCCTGGGAGGTGGTCATCAGCTTTTCGATATCTTTCTTCAGGGCTTTCTGATCGACCTTGCTGAAGGCTTCAGCGTAATCGAAATCCTCACCGTAGGGATTGGACTCAGGTGAATGCTGACGCAGCTGTTCCAGGTTGATCTTGTCTGGCCACCAGAACTGGTTGGACTTTGCATCGCCCGCGGCGAATGCAGACGTGGCTGGTGCGATGAGTGCTATCGATAGCATCGCCGACACCAGTGGTTTTCGTATTGGCATAATCATATTTCACCTTCTCTGGTCTGTTTATATTTATAATGCGTGTCACTGGAAATCATTATCACCGCATGCACATGGCACACAGCGATTTAACCGTATTACGATTCCGCCAGAGAGTATTACCCTGAATTAACAATGTATAAAATGAATTATTTCTATCGGCTTCATAGGAAATAACAATCAATGGTCTGCGTGGGAATTAACCAATAGAAATTATAAGCTTAGGCAGTGCATTAGCTTCTGCTAATGCAGGTTTTGAAAAATAATGCGGAGTTAAAAGTGTAAGGCCTATTGGCAATGCCAAAGTGAATGACACCAGCACAAAAGTGTAATCAGAAAAAAGGCCTATGCCACCATATGCTGTGGTTACATTTTTGCTATATGTTTTCTTCTAAATATACGACCATGTTTTCATAATTTTAAGATGACTTTCTATCACCTTCGCAGATTCAGGATTATTCACCAGGCCGGGTAACACATTCAGAAAATCATCGTTAAGCAACAATGCAGCCTGATTCGAGAAGTAAGACTTTAGCTCCTCGGAGGCATTCATTAATTCTGTAATTAAGCCGGACCTGTTCTCCAGCACAAAAACAATGTCCTCAAGATCGTGGCTAAAATAATCACCTTTGCCACGGCCTGCAAACGCCTCAAACTTTGTCGCTATAAAATACACAGGACTCACCACCTGAATCGCTACGCCACTGGGCAGTCTCATTTCAAGCGGCTCTGCAATGGCTTCTTTATACCAGCGATTTGAAAAACCCAATATGGATTCATCAATCGGCATCACATCCAGCTTAATCGTGCCCACGTCTGTATCGAAAAGCCAACGGCATACTGGCCCATCCGTATCTTCACGAAACCCAAGATCACGCAAGCGTTGTGAAAACTGGTGGTACTCAATCAGAGACGCCACATCGATAATGACATCCACATCATCCGTTTTACGCACACCGAAGTGCCCCGCCGAATCAACCAGCAAAACGGTTGTACTTCCACCAACAAACGTAACCTGTGGCAACAAATCAGCCAACGCCGATGCCACAGCCTCCAGCTGCATTACATTAATATCTTTTGCGTTCATATTTAAGGTACCTCTGAACAATGCTGATATGTCTCTGCGAGTCCTGAAGCGTGCAGCTACAAGGCGTGCTTCGCAGTGAATGGCTCAATTTATATATTGGC
>DATCTK010000014.1:0-4467 GCA_036567985.1 Gammaproteobacteria bacterium
CGGCTGGCCGATAGTCAGGCGGCCCATGGTAAACAGAAACAGGTTAACCGCATAGGATAGAAAGGTCAGGCCCAGCACCACCGGGAAGGTGCGCGCGCGCAGGGTCAGGTACACACCGCAGGCAGTCAGTACGCCAATGACCAGTGCAATCAGGGCTTCCATTAATATCGATCCTCATCAGTTGGTAGCTGGTCATGGCTGGCGCTGTGCATCAGTCCGAGGTGAATCAGAATCAGCAGGGTGGCGCCCACCACCACCAGGTACACCCCGAGATCAAATGCCATGGCAGAGGCAATTTCGAATTTGCCCACCAGTGGCCAGTCGAGGTAGGTGAAAGTAGACGTCAGGAATGGGTGTGCCACCAGCAGGCTGCCCAGCCCGGTGAGTGTGGCAATCAGTAGTCCGCTGCCAATCAGCGGGTGCATATTGGCGGGCAGGCGGGACTGGGTCCAGCTAACGCCGTTCGCCAGGTACTGCATAATCAGCGCCACCGCGGTTACCAGCCCGGCAATAAAACCGCCGCCGGGTGCGTTATGCCCGCGTAACAGAATGAAAATTGATACCAGCAGCGCCAGCGGCAGCAGTAATCGGGTGAGCGAGGCCATCACCGCCGGGTGCATATCCCAGTTCCAGGGGCGGGCGCCGTCGGTGTTCGGGCCGGGCAGCTGAATTTTTTCCAGCATGGCAAAAATCCCCAGTGCGGCCAGTGCCAGCACGGCGATTTCACCCAGGGTGTCGTAGCCGCGGAAGTCCACCAGAATCACATTCACCACATTGTAGCCACCGCCGCCGGGCTTGGCCTGCTCGATAAAGAAGTCGGCAATGCTCTGGTAGGGGCGGCTGAGCACCGACCAGGCAAGCAGCGAGGTGGCAACACCGGCACCACCGGCAATGGCGATATCCCGCACTACCCGGCGCTGGCTGGATTCCCGCGCGGGCTTCTGCGGCAGGAAATACAGCGCCAGCAGTAACAGTACAATGGTGACAATTTCTACCGAGAGCTGAGTCAGTGCCAGGTCCGGTGCGGAGAATTTAACGAAGATCAGTGCCACCACCAGGCCCACCGCGCCAATCAGTACCAGTGTGGTAAAACGCTGGCGATGCACAACCACCGTGCCGATGGCCGCCAGTATCAGGCCGGTTGCGGCAATCAGGCTGATTGCGTCCAGTGGCAAGAGCGCGCGACTACCGGTGAGCGGGCTGCCGCTGCTCCAGTAGGCGAATGTGCCGAGCAGCAGTGCCGACAGAATAAAGGTCACCACCATGCGTTGCAGGCTGGTGTTATCGATGCTCAGGGTAAAGCGTCGCGCCAGTGTTAGCAGGCCGTTGATTAAGCCGTTATACAGCGCCATGCCGCTTAATTGCTCGCAGTGCTTTTCATGGAAGCGGAACATCGGTTTGCGCAGCGCGTAGAGTACACCACCGCCCAGCATGGCCACGATACTCATTAACAGTGCCATACTGAGGCCGTGCCAGATGGCCAGGTCAAACTCTGGCGGCGCGGTTTGCAGTAAGCCGCTGGCGGCAATGCGCAGAATCGGTTCAACCGTGAAGGCGGGAAATATCCCCACCAGCAGGCACAGGGCCACCAGCATTTCCACCGGCACCTTCATCCAGCGCGGCGGTTCGTGGGGTGTTTTAGGCAAGCCGATGGGTTCGCCATTAAAGAACACATCGTGAATAAAACGGAACGAATAGGCCACCGCAAACACACCGCCGATAGTAATCAGCCAGGGCAGTAACCAGCCCAGTTCGAAGTAGCTGCTGGCACTGACCGCTTCGGCAAAAAACATTTCCTTGGAAAGAAAGCCGTTGAGCAGTGGCACGCCCGCCATGGACGCCGCGGCCACCATCGCCAGCAATGCGGTGTGGGGCATGTATTTCCACAGGCCATTGAGGCAGCGCATGTCACGGCTGCCGCTTTCGTGGTCGATAATACCCGCCGCCATAAACAGCGAGGCCTTGAAAATGGCGTGGTTAATAATATGGAATACCCCGGCCACCGCCGCCAGTGGCGTGCCGATGCCAAACAGCACGGTAATCAGCCCCAGGTGGCTGATGGTGGAATAGGCCAGCAGGCCCTTGAGGTCGTGCTGGAACAGCGCGAAAAACGCACCCACCAGGAAGGTAATCAGCCCCACGCTGCCCACAATCCACGACCATTCCGGTGTGCCCGAGAGGGCGGGGAACAGGCGCGCCATTAAAAACACCCCGGCTTTTACCATGGTGGCGGAATGCAGGTAGGCCGATACCGGTGTGGGTGCCGACATCGCGTTGGGCAGCCAGAAATGGAACGGGAACTGCGCCGACTTGGTAAACGCACCCAGCAGCACCAGAACCAGCATGGGTAAATACAATGGATGACTGCGGATCACATCACCGGAATGCAGAATCACCGACAGCTCGTAACTGCCGCTGATATGCCCCAGCAGAATAAAGCCCCCCAGCATGGCCAGACCGCCAGCGCCGGTAATTGCCAGCGCCATGCGCGCACCCTGGCGGGCGTCGGCGCGGTGTTGCCAGTAGCTGATGAGTAAAAACGACGCCAGGCTGGTGAGCTCCCAGAACACCAGCAGCTGGATGATATTCTCCGACAGCGCAATGCCCAGCATGGCCCCCATAAACAGCAACAGGTAACTGTAAAAACGCCCCATGCAATCCTGCGCGGAGAGGTAATAACGGGCATAGAAAATGACCAGCAGGCCAATGGCCAGAATCAGCAGCGCAAACAGCAGGCCCAGTCCGTCCAGCCGGAACACCAGATCCAGTCCGGATTGCGGCATCCAGCTGTAGCGCTCAATCAGTGTTTCACCGGCAAACACCGCCGGCATCTGCAGCAGTAGTTGTATCAGTGCAAGCAGTGCAACGACACCCGCCGACCAGGCCGCATACAATCGACCCAGGTGTGCAGTCCAGGCAGTGAACAGGCTACCTGCAAAAACGGTGAGGAGGAGAGATAAAGTCATGTGCGTATATTAGCTGGCTTATGCGCTTTGTGGAACTGTAATGCACATCAGTCCGTGTTGTTTGTTATTAGTTAAGGTCACGTAAAGCGTTTATTATAGAGTGGCTGGCTGTTTAGTAGTTCATTGGCCGGGGAAAATGGTCTGGCCTGGTGAGGTGACGCGGTAATGACTGCACTGGCTTTAAGGCTATCAGCTTATTGTCGTAAAAGGGAGTCGCCTGTTTTTTATTGCTTATAAAGAGTGAGAGTTTAAGACTTGACTGATCTGCAATTAACTGGAGAGATTTGTTAAATAGCAGAGCATTCATTAACCAGTACTCTATTCGAAAACGGATCTGCCACTTCGAGCCCCGGTTGCCCCAGGCTGCTGTTGTAATTTGCGGCGACAGTAACTGTAATCCCGCGATGTGAACTCACGAGATAGTCCACCAGGGTCATCGGTGTTCACAAATGGTTTAGCGTCAGGCGAGCAGTCAGCTGAATACTCGCTAAGGTGAAATAGCAGATTACCCCTGGAAACCTGCAGGTAAATGGGAAACCCTGGCTCGAAGCCGTGCTCCCAGTCGAGCGACATGCCCAGGAAATCCAGATAGAATTCCCGGGTTTTTTCTCATCGAAGATCCAAATGACTGGAATGGCTTGAAATGGCATCAATGCGCTCCTTGCATATCATGTTAAAGCACACAGCAATTAGTGCAGGTATTAATATCCGCTCGCGCTCACAACCCTGACATTTACAGTGGCATAGTCAGGCACCGGATTTTTTCCACAACCGCAAGATATTTGATAGTTTTCGATATCGCCCGGCATGAGGTCTTTGTTGATATATTCAGAGCACTCATATATGAATGCTCCGTTTTCATCTAATAATTCTGCTTCTATTTGAATAGAGCCTGCTTTCTTGTTCCCAATATTCTCTATTGAGCCAAGGATGAGAAGTTGATTATTATTTTTCTGTTCTCTAAAATCGACTAGCCTGATCTGATCTGTTCGATCATAATTCGAAGTGAAGCTGCTTAACGCGTCCCCGTCTTCTGTATTAAAAGATGCCTCCATAATCGATGGCATGGCGAGCATTGTTATGGCTGTGCCAGAATACATAACAATGAGTTGTGGGATAATAAAGCCAATGCCTAGCCAGAACCCTGTTTTTATAATTTTCCATTTGCCCGCGTTTTCCATAATTTCTCCTTTATATAACTTCTTCCAGTAACCAGAACGCTAAAGTATAGCGAAGAATCGATTTAATTTTGTTGTAAGCGATTATTAAGTCGCGACTGCGCCAGGGGCAGATAGTTTTAGTGTTTGCTTGTGTTTCTACGGTTGCTTAGTGTCGTCATAGTCAACCGGTTTGTTTTTAAGGAACCTCTGAAAAACTCCCAATATTTGGCATAATAGCGGAAAAATCACAAAACAGGGTAAAGACAATGTCTCAATTAAGCTTCTCTGATGCCGAAGGCCAGGCTAAACGTAAACAAACTCGCCGCGAAAAATTTTTGGCG
>DATCTK010000015.1:0-35993 GCA_036567985.1 Gammaproteobacteria bacterium
CTGCCTCGGCTGCTGATTCAGCCGCCCACAGCAATGACGTAAAACAAGCCCCCACGAGTATGGGCAGAATTAATTTTTTCAAGGAGTTGTCCCCTTAATTGAGCCAGTCGATGGCCAGCGCAGTGCGTCTGGCCAGGTAAAAATCTATGAATTTCGACTAGCTAATAGGAGGGGGGTTATCGGCCGATCCTGTGTAAGACAGGTAGGTGAAGTTGTAGTCAGTCAGCTCAGAGCCCAACACAATATTGACCAGGCTGACCTGGTTAGCAAACAGGTACAGGTGTGGCATACATTGACAATGACAGTTGTGATGACAGTTCTCTGGGCTGCTATTGAGCTGCTTGCTCGCCTCACGCTGCTTGTTCAGTTCAACATCTGTCATTGAGCTCGCATCCATCAGGCCATGCGCATCGCCGGATCGCTGGTGCTCCGACGAAAGCTGATGAAGCTGGTGCGCATCCGCCATAACGACCACTGATTGCAGCGCAATCAGCATGGCCAGGAAACAGCTTAAGTAGCGACGGAACATGTGATGGTTAAGCCCTTAATGATTATCAGGTTAAAATACGCACCCATATAGACTATCAGATTCTGGACCGATTCCCAAACACTGGTCACCACCGAGATGCAAGGCCGGCTTTATAGCACCTGCACTAATGTGTCATTACACCAGTGTTCTTTGCCATGTCAGCAGTTTATATCAAACCACTCTCTGCTCGCATAATTAGTGCATAGCCGTGAATCAAAGCCGTTTGAAATGAGCCAGGTTATTGCTGTCAACCAGCCGGCACTATTTTAGACACCAGCAACTGCTCAACACGTATCCCTTCCACATCGACCACTTCGAATTTATAGCCACTGAACTGGATGTACTCGGCGCGTTTGGGTATGTGTTTCATGCTATAGATTAAAAATCCGGCCACGGTTTCATAGTGCATCTGTTCGGGAAACTCATCAATATCCAGCACCTTGGCCAGATCAACCACGGGTGTTAAACCATCCACCAGCCATGAATTTTCATCACGCTTTATAATCAGCTCATCGCCCTGGTGGCTGATCAGATCCCCCATAAACCCTTTCATTAAGTCTTTAACGGTAACTATACCCACTACCAGTGCATATTCATTGACGACCACGGCAAACGGTTGCGCCGCTGCTTTAAATGCGTTTAAGGCTTCGGACAAGCTCAGGGTTTCCGGCAGGTAGAAAATATCCTTGGTCAGCATATTGTCATTAATATTGGCCACATCGCCTTTAAGCACCTGGCGCAGAATATCCTTGGACTCGATAGAACCGATCAGTTTGTCCAGGTTGCCATTGCACACCAGAAAGTGATTGTGTGGGTGCTCGATTATTTTACTGGCGATATCATCGCTGGCTTCATTGATATCAAAGTAAACGATCTGCTCCCTGGGCGACATTACGCTGGATAAAAAGCGTGCCTCTAAATCGAATACGTTACCAATCAAATCATATTCCTGCTTCTGCAAACTGCCGTATTCTGCACCGGCGTCCATCATCGCCACTATGTCTTCGGTGGTTACTATATCTTCTCGCTGGGATGGCACCTTGAATAGCCTTAAAATAATATTGGTCAGGCCATTAAAAAATATGACAAACGGTGTCAGCGCAAAGGTCACTCCGCGCATAATCGATACCACACGAATCGCCACGGCTTCTGGCATAATCATCGCCAGTCGTTTAGGTAGCAAATCGGCAAATAAAATAAACAATGAGGTAATGGTTAAAAACGAGATCAGAAAACTCACCTGGCCCAGCAATGGGCCCTGGTAGAACATTGCTATCACGTTTTCCACATAAGGTGACAACGCCTGTTCACCAACAATACCACCCAGTATGGCAATAGCATTCAGGGCAATCTGTATCATCGCAAAAAATGCGCCCGGCTGATCCTGCAGGGATAATACGGCAGCCGCCTGTCTATCGCCTTCATCGACCATTACCCGCAGTTTAATTTTTCGTGATGCGGCAATGGCTATTTCGGACATGGCGAACAGCGCACTGATCATAATCAGCACTGCAATAAATAACAGGTCACTCATCTGGACTCCTGAAGTCAATAATAATTGTCAGCATAATTCATGGAGGGACAGCTTCATTCCAGTGGCCGAATCGCCAGCGCGGTGCGCAGACGGCCACTGCCAAAGCTGCTCATTTTCTCAAAATCCGCGCGCAATATCGGCAGGTACTGGCAATCGATGGCGCGCTGATTGGGGTCACTGTTATCCGGGTCATGCAGATACAGGCAAATATCATCGTAACCGGTAACTGTGACCCAGTGCGGTGCTTTTTTACCATCCAGGCGATAGGTGCTGATCAGCACCATCACCGCGTAGCCCTGGGTGAACCAGTCACATATCTGATTCTGGCTGATATTTTCGTAAGTAATATTAATCGAACTCGACTCGGCCACCTGCTGTAGAAACTGCTGGTGAATCACCGTCATCAACTGTTTTTTATGCTGCGCGCGCACGCCATCCACAAACAGCGGCGCCTGTGTATTGAGTGTGACTTCCACATGGAAACCCCGTCGATTCGCCGCCAGCGCAAGCCCCAGTGGGTGAGTGCCACCGTGGCCTGAAGTCATAAAAATACTGGTTGCCTCGCGCCAGATATCCATTTCCAGTAACTGCCCAAGTTTAATCGATTCATTCAGACTGGCCATGCACATCATCAATGATGCCGGGCCGCAGGTAAAACTGGTGGTCTGCCGATACCAGGGGGTGGTGCGTGAAATGGCCTTGTCTGAAAGCTGCTGGATGGTTTTCTGCATGCGCAGCGCATCACCGTGATCATCGTAATAATCATGGTATTCACCAAACACCCGGTAACCCCGCTTCTGGTACAGCTGGATTGCCGTCTGATTCTGCTTGCTAACCTCAAGACGCATAAACAGGTAACCCTGTTCAGCAGTGGTCTGCTCCAGTGTATCCAGCAGTGGCTGCGACAGCCCGCGCCCCTGCCATGCGGGATCAATTGCCAGCGAATACAGCCGCGCCAGCCGAGTGCCACGATGACACCACACCAGGCCATAACCGATAACCGTCTGTTCAGCCTGCATCACCCGCAGGTTGCCGTGATCGCTGTGAATCCAGTGCCTGAAACTGCGGCGATTTAATCGATCACTGGTAAAACAACGCTGCTCGATTTCAAGCAGGGCGAGCAGGTCTTCATCAACCGCCGGGCGGAAATGTAAATTAATTTGCTGAGACTGTTTCATGTTGACGATGCCAGTACCTGAGTAACCACCTGCCAGCCACGAAACAGCACCGACTGCTGCCATAGCTGATCCGCCGGGCAAAAATGTTCGAGCATGGCATGACGTTGTTGCTGCAGAGCATCCTTGCTGGCACTGTTCGACTGGTGCTGCAGGCGATGATCATTAATCAGCACATCGAACAGGTTTTGCGTGCCCAGGGTGCCGAATTCCAGGGTGAGAAAACAGCCGTGCTGTTGCATCAGCTGATGCCAGCGATAATCCATTAAGCCCGCCTTGTGCACCGAACAGGATTCCCCCGCATCAGTCACGGCCACGGCAGGTCCAAACAGTTGTCGCGCTTCTTCATTGGCCCTGCTTAATAATGGATGATCCGATATCAACTCGCCATGCCCCCAGGGACCCAGGCCCGTGTGCAAATCGATTACCACCAGACGTTTTTTAGCCAGCTGCCAGGTTGCAATCATTTCATCCAGCACCTGCTGTGCAAAGGCCGGGGCTCGTCCACCATAAAAAGGTGCCCAGTCATATTCATACTGCCCGCCACTGAGCAGGCGATCGTAATGCACCTGCCCCCATTGCTGTCTGAGCTGCTCCAGTTGCTGGCGGCGCGCCTCGACATCGTCCAGCAGAAACGCATCCAGCACTTTTTGATAATCATCGTCGATGGTCGGCAGCGCGGAAAAATCGATAAAGTTGCGATTAAGATCAATGCCAGCCTGATCACAACGGCGAGCATGCTGCATACCCCAGGGGTTTAGTGCGTGCAGCATTAACATATTCCAGTCGGCGGTGATCGCCCCGGTATCCGACTGCAAATATTGCAGCAGGAAACGCTGAATCGCACTGCCTGCATATCCTTCCACGCCATGGGTGCCGCTGATTAAAACCAGCGTCTGTTCCGCCTGTGGATTACCCAGTAAAACAGCATCGGTGTAAAGCCCGGGTTCATCTGCGACTGGCAGTGGCCAGCTTCGTTGATCCACCATGTTCTTGCTGAACGCATCAACAAGACGCACAAAGTTGTCGCGGCAGGCCGCATAATCCCATAGAAAAAATTGCTGTGGCGAATGCAGGCTTTGCGCCAGCAGGTGATCAGCGTCCACGGGCTTCGAGCCGGCGCTGGAATTCACCCATTATCTGCATATACAGTTCATCGCCGAGATAGCCATCTTCCACCGGGTGTTCAATGCTGGGGTTATCGTTTACCTCCAGCACATAGGCTTTGCCATCGTGTTCTTTAATGTCCACACCATACAGGCCATTACCCACGGTTTTGGCTGCTTTTATCGCTGCATCCAGTACCACCCTGGGCACTTCAAAGGTGGGCAGGGTTTCAAAGCCGCCGGAGAAAAAGCGTTTCGAAGCGTGGTTATAAATCTGCCAGTGATTTTTCGCCATCATATAACGGCAGGCGAAAATCGCGCGGCCATTCATTACACCGATTCGCCAGTCGTAATCGGTGTAAAGGTATTCCTGCACCAGCACCAGCGCACTTTCCGCAAACAGCTCAGTCAGGCGCGATTCCAGCTCCTCGCGGTTATTAACCTTGTACACGCCACGGGAGAAGGAACCTTCGGGCATTTTAAGCACCATCGGGTAGCCAAAACTCTGCTCCAGAAGCTGCCATGTTTCAGCACCATTCTCGCTCACCACTTCCGAACGCACGCCGGGCACGCCGCTGTAGGTAAAGGCATCCTGCAGGTATATTTTATTGCAGCAGCGCAGGATTGAATCCGGATCATCGAACACAATCAGCCCGGCATCCTCGGCACGCCTTGCCAGCCTGTAGGTGTAATGGTCGATGGCAGTGGTTTCACGAATAAACAACGCATCGTACATCTCGATATTGTAGATCTGGTCAATGCTGAGTATCTCGGCATGGATACCGTGCTTCTCCGCTGCCTTAACAAAACGGCTCAAGGCCTGTCGATTGCTGGGCGGTTCCTTTTCCTGCGGATTAACCAGTATCGCCATATCCCATCGCCAGGCTTTCTTGCGTTTGCCAATGCGCCAGATGGTGCTGGTGAACTCTTCCAGCGCCTGGTGGAATGCCTGCTGTTGCGATGAGCTCAGCATGGAATAGGAATACTGTTCCAGCTCCAGCAGATCACTTTCCAGCTCGATGCGCAAACGCAGTATTGGCGCAGGGTATTCGCGGAACAGCCTGGCCGCCAGCTTTTTCAGGCGACTGTCGCTGGTTTTACCAAAATAGATAAACAGTTCAGAGTCGGTCAACTGTTCCGTCAGCTCCTGCTCCCCCACCAGAAAACGTTTCAGCTCGCTGATATCCGCAGGATGCCGCTTCAATTCATTGATGGTGCGCACACTGGGCAATACTTCATGCTGCCGGGCTTCTGCCAGCAGTGAACAGTAATACCCCTTGCTCAGATAGGCAGCGCTATTGCACAGGTTGATGATCCGCGTGCGGGCCTCGTTCTGTTTCGGGTAATCGTGCAGGTATTGCTCAAAGCTGATAACGCCTGGCATAGCCAGTGGCGATTCCACAGCGTCGTTTTCAATCACTATCAGGGTTTTGTACATGTATAAGAGGCGCTCGTCCGGTAAACACCCTGGCGACCCGGCGCATCAGTCAATGCACTTATGGGGCGTATGAGGTAGTAAATAAAGTGGTGAGGCAGGTGGTCGGCGCATCTATTATGGATGACTTCGAGTTACCCGCAGGCACAGTAAAAACGAGGTATTCTGATCCTGTTGAGCGCTTTGTCAAAGCATTTTCAGGGGCAACAACCCAGAGATTTTTTATTGGCACACCCTGGCAAACAGTAGAACTTATGGCTGGCTAATCTAAGGCAAAATCTCTCGCCATAATCTGAACGTCATCCAGTTTGATTTTCACACCAGATCCCTTTTTAAAAACTCACTGGCTTTGCAGCCTGAGATGTAACATTCTGCGTGACGGGGAAGCCAGCAGTTCTCCCATTATCAAACAGGCCTGAACGAACAGGGACAATGAAACAGGCAGCCGGAGACCTTAGACACTTATTTCTGACTGCACTGGCAAATAGCTGAAAAATACCTGCGATTATTTCACATACCCGTTGGCCACCAACAACCCAGTGGCACAGCTCAGGTATTTTTTATACTGACTGATCTGTTGTGCTTCTGTCGCGGCTGGGTTATTCAGTAGTGAAGCCGCAACGGCTTCAATAACCGGTCGGCTGGCCTCCGCTTGCGGGTATTTTGACCACTCCTGATTGATACGCTGTTCTGCCTGCTCACCAACGATTGCGCCGCAAATTGACATCACCTCACTCACCATAACACGACTCTGTTCGGTGCCTGTACCCGTCGGCTGCGTCAGACAAGCGCTCAGTGAACATGACAGCAGGGCTAAAGTTACTGCTGATCGGAATTGTATTTTCATACCTGGTTTCCCTATATTCATTGATTACGGCTATTTGAATTGAATTATGCTCTATCCAGCCAGTCACTGTTATAATGGATTCATACTATTCGTGATAAACAGCTCAATATTATTAATATCTGTAATTGAGCGAATAGCCCATATTATTATAATGTCACGCTCAGACTGCATTAGAGGCAGGCAATAATACACTGATTGCCATCTACCCACACAAACATAATAAATACATTAACTTACAGGATTACACCCCATGAAAAAGATGATTCTAGCCCTCGGTCTTTCAAGCACCCTGATGGTGACCGGCTGCACGACCTTTGACCCATACACCGGTGAGGAAAAAGCCACCAATACGGCAAAAGGCGCTGGAATCGGTGCGGGTGCGGCACTGGTGCTGTCTTATCTTGCCAATAAGGATGAGTCCAGCAGTGAACGCAAGAAGCGCATGCTGCGTGATGCAGGCATTGGCGCGATTGCTGGCGGTGGTGTTGGCTACTATATGGACACCCAGGAAGCGAAACTGCGTAAGCAGCTACGTAGCACCGGCGTTAGTGTAGAGCGTGACGGCGACAATATTAACCTGGTTATGCCTGGCAATATCACCTTTCCTACCGCGGGCAGTGACCTGAAATCAGAGTTCTATGGGGTTCTGGATTCAGTTGCACTGGTACTTGAAGAGTTCGACAAGACCATTATTGCCGTATCAGGCCACACGGATAGCGTAGGCTCGGACGCCTATAACCAGCAGCTATCTGAACAACGTGCACAATCAGTTGCAGCCTACCTGCAGGCCAAACAGGTTGCGCCAGCGCGTTTCGAAGTGATTGGCTTTGGTGAGCGCAACCCGGTTGCAGACAATGCCACCGCGGACGGTCGCAGCCTGAACCGTCGCGTTGAGCTTACGCTAATACCCATTACCGAGTAATACCAAAAACCAAAGGGCCGGTGACAGCTGGTTATATAAATTATCAGCGTTTGTCGCCTGCCCTTTAATTATCAAGATTATTCTTTTTTCCGAACACAATATTTTTCGAAATTATATTAGTAGAAATATTTTTTATAGACTTCCATCTATTCATAGCTGTTTTCTTTAACGAAAACTTTCCTGTCTCATCAAATATGGCTTTAATCCTGTCAATGGCCATTTCTTCACGCTCATCAATTTTTCCATCACTTTCAATAAGGTTCTGTAGAAATCTAAGAATTTCTTTTGACATCGATTTATAGTTACAGTCAGGATTTTCATTTTTAAATTCAGCCAGAGCCTTAGCTACTTCTTTGATTGAATAGCCTGATAGTTTTGACTCCGCAAACACAACTCCCTCTGTTACAAATCTTTCGTCATATCCCCACTCTTTAACAAAGTACTTTATGATCATGCTTCTCTCAGATTCATCTATGGATCCATCTACATCAGAAATCTTCAATGCCAAAGGAGCGAGGAAATCAAAAAGTGCTAAAGCCAGAACATCCATAGGTGTATTGATGAAGTCTGGAATAACTGTCGTTCTACTGGATGTGGCATCTTTTAAATAACGTGTTACTCCTAGCCACGCGCCACCTGTGAGCACTCCAGCGGCAACAACCCAACCAAGTGGTGTTACAGCAGTACCAACCCCAAACACAGCCAGAAACCCACTTGGTGCAAAAAATGTAGATGCAACCGCCGTGGATTTCGCTGCAGTTACGGCGGTACCTGCAACACCTAACGTATCCCATGCTTGCATAACTGTATTTTTTAATCGGAGAGACATATACGCATCTTCACCAATAGCCAGTTTTGCTTTAAATTTCAGAGGGTCGGTAATTACAGCTTCAATATCCTCAAACCAGTCTTTTGATTCTTGATTTTCCATAATCATTTATTACACGTTAAGAGCAGAAAATTCAGCAGTAATGACTGTAATTCTTCTTGCTAGTGCTTTATCTTTGATATCCTCAGCCAGACCCACACTCATGCCAAATACAATAAATATTGGACCGGCTATAGGACCCAAAACCGCACCAAGAACGGGTATAGTCGATATTAAAAAGCCGACTATAGCGCCAAAAATCATTCCAAATATTACATTGGGATACTCTTTATGGAGCAGACACACAAAATCTATAATTTTCCGTCCAATTTTTACTATGAATTGACCTACTTTAATAGTGGCCCTGGAAAATGAGTAGAGTAAAGATTTTACATCCGCAGAGATATCCAGGTTATCAATAAATCGTTTGATTTCGTCATCTGACATACCAAAGGTCGACATGGATTCAATGAAGCCATAATCAATATCATCCGCCTCCGCCTGATATATCTCACCTGTTTTAGGGTTTTCACCATTTATCTTCATCTGCACTTCCTAATATAGATGACTTCGCTTACTAAAAATCATACCTGCAGATGCCATCAATCTATCAAATTTAGAGCACACTATAATCCTCACTTCCACTCAAATCCACTTTTTTAAGACCCTATAGGCCGATTCGGCCGGAGCCAGATCAACTGGAATAGATTTGTTTTCAGTACTCACATCCGGGTCTTAAATTCTATAAAGCAGGATCAGTTCAACCCCCGAATAATTAAACGGACGGCCAACAACTGCATTAATTTGTCTTTTATTTATATCGACCTGGCTTCAGACAATACAACTTTCAGATAGGGTGCATAGGTTAATACTGCACCCTGGATAATGCCCAGCTGGTCAAAGGCATCCAGCACCTGCTTAAAAGCGGTTTCACTGTCAGGTTCTGCCTGGATCACTTCAAGCGCATCAAGCAGCGGCTTTATATCATCTTCATTGAGGTAGGCTTTCAGCATGCTAATGTCTGTAGCCACCCTTGCTGCATTGACTGGCTTAAAGCTGAATAGCTCTCCTGCCTCGCCCGGTTCATCAAACTCCGGCGGCTCTTCGTGGACATTCCAGGCAAGGGCTGATTGTGCCTTTTCAGGGGATACCACATTAATATCTTCGCTGTTGTATTCACCCTTTATTTGCCGCTTGAGCGCATCGATAAAGTTGTTAAATTCTTCTGCGTTCGGCCTGTTTAATAACAGTGAGAATACCGGCTGGCCTTTGTGGGGGCTATAAAATGTCATCTCAGCATCATTTATCACTGGCTCTGGATCAAGGATTGACAAATCAACCGTTAACTTCTCTTCCTTGAACAGTGACTTTATGCGCACGAAGATCGCATCATCGACTATCTCGAATTCACGGCTGCCATTTAAAAAACGTTTTTGTACAAGTTTCATTGTCATAGTGTGGTAGTTATTTCCAGAAGATAAAGTTTACATTGCATTCGATATTGATTGCGCCTGCACTAATGTCAGATACTGTTATCGCCTTTTCAGTATACCCTTCAGCGAATCAACAAGCCATTTATAGCGCCCAGTAGACTCTTTGTTTTTTACACAGGCCAGCGCGAAACTCTCCCTGCGCTCTGACATCCAGTCCTGCTTATAGGCATCATTACCGGTGAGAAAATCGATTTCCTCCACCCTGCAGCTATCGATAACATGTTCCATCATAAAGCTGGTGAGTATTGAGCCAGGTGAATACGCCTTCCAGGCCTTATCATAGGACAGCCTGAATATACTCGCTTTACCGTGTGCAACAAACCACAGCTGTGCGGCAACGGGAGTGTCATTAACATAAAGCACCGCAAGCCTCGACCAGCCCTGCCTGGAAAAGCCCGCCACTATACCATCCAGGAAACCCACATACTGCTCATTCGGCTTCCAGCTGGCATTAAACACCGTATAGTATTCGCACATTCTTTCAGGCACTTGCTCACCGCTAAACAGGCGAATCTGGTAACCGTGTTCGCACTCGAGCTTACGCTGTTTACGGGAAATTGTATTACGTAACCTGGCCGGACGTTCCGCCATATAGTTCGCATATGTCTGACCCTGCACGGGGTAAATCCAGTTATAGAAACGAAACATTCGTTCACAGCTAAATCCGCGCGCTTGCATGCTGTGCTGCAAACTATTTATGTTGCTGTCATCTTCAGCAACCGGCTCCAGTAACAGGGCTTTCAATGGCAGCTGTGCCAGACCCTCGGCCATGCAGCCAGGCACCTGCCGCTGGTCGGCATCCCCATACAACAGGCTGTAATGGGTGGTGTATCGATGCTTTAGCGAATTCCAGCCATCACTTTCACTTTTAACCAGCGGCAATATAGCCAGCACCTTGTCATCTTCCTGCACACAGGCCAGTATCATCGTTGAATCATTATCGAGGGCAACGGCTGCCAGGTTCTCGAACCACGGCCGTGAAAAAAAGATAGAGCTTTTCTCCGCCTGCTCAAACAGTGTATTTGCACTCTCGGGTAACTGGTGCCAGTCGGTGTAATAGATGAATTTCATTATTGCTTAAATTATACAGGTGGATCGTTTTTGACAAGTCACATTAGTATGCATTGACTCTTAATTCACCCGGAAGTACCAGGCATGACATATTAGACCCGCTTTCTATTTTTTGTATTCTGCCTGTGTAAATTGTAAGACCTGACACTACTAGCAGGTATTAAGTCAGGAATTACAGGTCTTGCTCATACAGCTTATAATTCTGTAACATCATTACACGTATTAATATTCACTTACAATCACAACAAACCTGCGGAGAATGTATGACCTGGACACTGATAACCCTGCTAGTTATGGTCACAATATTCGTTGTTCTTCGCACAGTTATCTGGCAATGCCTGCTCCTGATCTCATCCCTTTCCCGTAAGTCGATAACCGTTTTTAATCAATCAAAAACCAGAGAAGACCTCTCGGCACAGGGCTCGAAGATCAGGAACCTGTTTCCACAGGCATCAAGATTACTGGAAGCACGTCTGAAGCCTGGCCAGTTTAGCGGCCTTACCCTGACACTGATTGTTATCGCCGCGATCTATATTGCCGCGTTGTTTGGTGGGCTTGTAGAAGAACTGATGGAAGCGGACGAACTGATTCGACTTGATGAGTGGATTAATCAACGTCTTGATTCAATACGCACGGATAAGATGATTACCGTTTTCAGCTGGATTACTGATCTTGGCGGCTCAGCCACCCTCATAGCAGTATCGCTTGTGACCACGAGCCTGCTATGGGCGCAGCAACACGGACACCTTATTATGCCGTTATGGATGACTATTGCGGGTTCACAGATAACCACTTATACGGGCAAGTACGTGCTGGCACGACAGCGTCCGGAATTTTTAACGGATGTTTCAGCTATCACGCCATCATTTCCCAGTGGCCATGCAACAAGCGCTGTAGCCGTATACGGATTTATCGCCTACATCGTTGCCAGGGAACTTATGACAACACGACAACGCTTCGAGATCATCTACTGGGCTGTGATTCTCATCGGCCTGGTCGGTTTCAGCCGCATGTACCTGAGCCTGCACTATACCAGTGATGTTGCTGCAGGGATCCTTGTCGGCAGCTTCTGGCTACTGCTTGGGTTTGCCCTGGCAGAGCAAAAGCGTAACGGGCTGGGGTGACGCAGTATGCCTCAGCTACGAGCCACAAAACTGGCGTTTATTTGCGTAGATTGGCGGACTTATCTAGTGCTCACCCTTGGTACGCAATAAACCGGCCAGCCGGTTGCCCTGTTTTTGTGGGCCACCGCGGGGGAAGATTTCGTGCAGGTAGTGGTTACTGCCTTTTTCCTTGCCCCAGAGCTCGCGGAAATGTTTAATCATGTCTCTTACCGTGGCCTGTTTGCTATTTTTTGCATACCAGTCGCGCTGGAAGCGAATGATTTCCCAGTGTTCGCTGGTGAGCTCCAGCCCTTCCTGTTTTGCTTCTTCGCGCACAAAGGCCTCGCTCCAGTCATCCGGGTTGACCAGGTAACCCTCACTGTCGGTCAGTATTTTCTCACCATTTATTTCGATGCTGCGTGTTGACATGCCAGGGTAGGCGGTGCTGCCATTCATGGTGCCAGCCGAACCTTCCGAGCCGGCGCCGGTTTCGGTCAGGCTCCACAGGCCAATGTCGATTTCACCGTCGAGCCGCCCCTGATAACGTTCCACCCCTGCCACCATAATTTTGCCGCTGCTCACCGGCATATCAAAACAGGCTTTGCCTGCGCGATCGGTGGGCACAGGGCCTACCCGCTCACCACTTGCATCCAGTATCAACTCAACCGGTGTTCGCTTTAAAGGTTGATTGGTAAATTTCATTGTGACATTAACGCAAAGCATGTCTTATTCCCCTGCTGCTGATTGTTGTGAAATAAAGTGATCGAAAAATATGCGCACCAGGTTGGAGCGTGTCAGTATGCCCACCACCCGTTGCTCCTTATCACACACCACCAGTCGTTTGATGCGGTGCTGCTTCATTAATTCCAGTGCTTCATGCAGGCTGGCCGTATCCGACAGGGTAATTACATCACGCACCATCAGTTCTGCCACTGTGCCTTCAGGTTCACGCACCTGCACGGCCGGGTGAAACATGTTCTCCAGGGTTTGCCACAGGTGGTGGCCGGGGTGATGTGCCGGCACGCCCAGGGCACGGAGAAAATCTGCTTCGGTAATAATGCCCAGCAGCTTATTCGACTCATCAACCACCGGCAGGCCGCTGATGCGGTGCGTAACCAGCAGGTGCGCCGCTTCACTCAGTGTCGTCTCTGGTGACACGCTAATCACCGGCCGGGTCATCAGGCTATCTACCTTGCGATCCTGCGCCTTGCGCATACGCGCATGTTTCATTGCCAGTGTCTGCACCTGCAGCAGGTCATCCACCGATACATCCATATAGGTGCCCATCTCCTGCATTGCTTTGGCGATGTCTTCCCTGCGTAGTTGCGGCGCCGCTTCTGTGCGCTCGCCTTCTACTTTTTTCTGCATTATTACAACTCCTGCCTGTTTCAGCTTTCTGCGTGCGTTTTATGGTTTAGCTCACTACGTACCCAGCAGTTTTCATTCTGGAAGACTTCATTACTGGCCCAGAAGGCAAAGTCTTCGAAACTGGCTGTGCCGGTTTTGCGGCGGTTGGCACCGGCGACTATTTTATAGATCAGCAGATCCGACGCCCGGTTCATGGGCACCGGCATATCAATAATCTGTCGCACCTGCCAGTCGCGACCGTACTCGCCGTTACTGTAATAACTGCCCAGTTTGAGCTGTTGCGGTTTAAGTGCACCGTGGCTTTTTTTCTGCTGCGCCAGCTCGACGATATCCACCAGCTCCCGGCCATTGATATCCACTGTACTGCCCATGCTGTTCAGCGCCTTCTCCAGCTGCTCACGTGTGATCTGCTGCTGTTTTTCCGCGCTGGGGGTTTCCGGCTTTTTAGCCATAGAAGGTGCCAGTGCGGCCGGGTAACGGCGCCAGTGAAAGGCATAGTTAAATGCAATGGCGATGACCAGCATAACAACTGCATTCAGTAATACCGGGGTCAGCACATACTGAAAACCCAGCGCCTGAATGTTTTCGCCGCCGATCACCGCAGTGAGCGCGGTTGCACCGCCGGGGGGATGAATACAGCGCAGGTAATGCATCACCGCAATCGAAAGCGCCACGGCTACTGCAGCCGCCAGCACCGGTTCTGGCAGCAATATCACGCAGCCCACGCCAATAACAGACGAAATGCCGTGCCCACCCAGCAAGGCCCAGGGCTGGGACAGCGGCCCGTGGGGTACGGCAAATAACAGCACCGCGCTGGCCCCCATTGAAGCCACCACCAGTACCGCGTCTTGCGTGCCCAGCATCTGCTGGCTAATCAGGGTGATTGCCAGAATACTCAGCAGCCCGCCAAGGCCGGATAACAGCTTTTCCAGGTGCCCGGTCTGGTTGACGCCCAGGCCCATAAAGCGCCGTATTGCCTGCATATTAAATTTCTGTGTTTTCATAATATGCACAATATATGCATATTTATGTATAAGACAAACGATTTATATTGGACATTAATATCGAAATATCCGATATTAAGCATTATGGATATGGATCAGGTAAAAACCTTTCTCGCGGTGGTGGCCCACGGCAGCTTTCTTGAGGCGGCCAGCCAGTTGCATGTTACCCAGTCGACGGTAAGCAGCCGCATTCAGTCACTGGAAAACTATCTGCAGGCACGGCTGTTTGTGCGCAATCGCTCCGGCGCCAGCCTAACCACTGCCGGCAGGAGATTTGTGCAGCACGCCAAGTCGATGCTGCTGGCACTGGACCAGGCACGCCATGAGGTGGGCCTGCCCAGTCGCTATAGCGCAACCATTACTATAGGCGCGCGGATTGCGCTGTGGGAGATTTTTCTGCCGCGCTGGGTGGGCAAGATGCGGCGTAATTCACCGGATATTTCGATTTCCAGCGAGATCGGTTTTGAGGAAGACCTGATGAGCCGGGTGATTCAGGGCTCAATGGATGTGGCACTGATGTACACCCCGCAGCACAGCCCCGGCACCCAGGTGGAGCACCTGTTTGATGAAACCCTGGTGCTGCTCACCACCGATCCAGAACGCCCCTGGCCGGATGATGATTATATTTATGTCGACTGGGGGCCGGCGTTTCATGCGCAGCACACCAGTTATTACCCGGAGATGGAACGCACCGCGCAGGTGGTGAACATCGGCTGGCTGGGGATACAGATTATTATCAGCAATGGTGGCTCATGCTTTGTGCCACTGCGCATGGCCGAGCCGCTGATCAATGCCGGCAAGCTGTTTCATATGCCCGACAGTCCGCAATTCGCGCTACCCACTTATATGGTGTATCCCCTGCACAGTGATTCTCCAGTGCTGAAACAGGTGCTGGATAGTTTACGGCGCGAAGCAGAAGTAGAAAAAATCAAATCGCTCAAAAGCGACATTCTGGCTGGTTCATTATAAAACTATCAAACCTGTTACAGATGTAGCTTGTGACTTCACTCAGAGGCATCCTGGTTACTGAATTTAACCAGGCGTGTTACCTGAATATCAGAAATAAAGACCACACCTGAATGTTCGTTATAGAAGGGTGCGAAGCCCTGCATAATGGGTTCCACCATCGGCTCGGGCACAGCAGCAATAATCATGATAAGCACATCATCTTCATTAAACATTAAATGCCCATCATGAAACCCATGACTTCCCTTACCGGAAAGGTTATTAATAATGGTATAGCCTTTAACGCCAATTCGATCCAGGATATCGGTTGCAAATGCCTGGTACTCACCTTCAAGGATAATTTCAAGTTTTTTTAACGGGCTAAACTTAAGATTCTTCATATCAAACAGCCTCTTCGTCAATTATTTTCTCGGCATTGTGCATATCAGTAAAGGCATCCCATTGCCCTTTATTATGCACGTGAATCTGTTTTGTTTCAGGGTCAATGACCATTAGTCTAATCCAGCCATTGATAAGCAGCTTGCGCACAATCGCAACACGATCGATAGCTGCCTGTACCCGTTTCATGGGCGCGTCAATTACGGTGATTAACCGCATCGGCTCATGATATGGCTTGCCATCGGCGAGCACTGTCTGTGCTGGCAGGCCGGTACGTAAATCACTGAGATTACCTGTCATCACACCAAAGCGGCCGGCCACATTGTGATACACCTTACTGCCACTGCCATAGTTTTCATTATCCACAGTGGAGAAATAGTGCTCCATATTGATCCACTGACCCACCACCAGTGGGCCGGTTATAATATTCTCTAGCAAACGCTGTTTGTGATCGACCCGGTAATCATAGGAGTGCAGAAAGGCACGGCCATCCAGTGATGTTGTTTCGGTTAACTGCCGTCTGCCGATAACAAAGTAAACGTTACGCGACAGCCCCCACTCCGGTCTCACCTGAGACCAGTCCATGGCATTTCTCTGCGCCCTCTTACTGGCATGTTCAATGGGCGTATGTGAAACAAATTCCAGACTGGGCACACGCTCCTGCGTACATAAACGACAGGCCGATATCAAACCGTTCTGCAACCTGTCCAGGTAGATTGGGTGGGAAGATGGCAGCAGATCCAGGTCGTGCATGGCGACTTCATCCGTGGTGGTATTGTGTAATGCTGGAATAAACCAGGCATCATCAGGTATAGCAATGCCCTGTGATTTAAGTCGCTGACGAACCGCCGGCTTATTCGCCATATTGGCAAAGATACGTGCATTAAACAGTCCCTTATTACCACCGCAGGCACCGCAGTCCAGTGCGGATTCATAGGGGTTATTCTCAGACTGACTGCCGTGGCCAACGACCAGGACAAAACGTGAGAAATTGTCTGTAAGACCAATACTGCGCAGTGCCTGTGATACAAAGCCGACCTGCTCATCGAGTGAAAAGCCAATACGACCGAGACGCTCCATCTGCATACGCGCATCGGACTTATTCACAAGGTAGGCGTTGCGCAAGCGCTGGATAAAAGCCTGTGCCTGCTCTGTATTGTTATTTAACTGCTGCTCAAGCAAGGGCGAAGACGCTATATTGCCAAGCGCGGCCTCCCGCAGTTCACGCACCAGATCATCCTTTATTTCCTCTGGAGGAACTTCGAATTCAAATTCAACGGCATTAGAGATAACCGCACGTTGCACAGCCCGTACAATTGAATCTGCCTGCTCTCGACTCAGCTTATCGATTAACAAATGGGTGTGCGGCTTCGTCTGGTTCAGTTTTGAACGCCAGCGATTATAGCTTCGCGGGGCCAGGGTTTTACCCACCATATCAAAACCAAAAATCAGGCCGATTGCCTCAACTGTTACGAAAGGTGTTAGCACAGACTCTTTAAGATCATGCAGTGCTTTCTCCAGAGCCGATAGAACCACCGTGTCCTGAACATCTGTGACTGACATCTCCATTACCAGATTTTTTGGCGTGAGTATAACGGGACATAAATGGGTCTCAGTACCCTTGCCCATTTCAATAAAGCTAACCGGCACACCAAAGAACCCGGCAATACCAAAGGTCTGATAATCACCCACACTTTCCAGGTGTCGACGCAACCGTTCAGACCGGGTATCAATGCAAAATAAGGCCTGTGCAAATGGCCGTTTATCAGTAGCTGGTAGCATTTCCATTTGCGCACCCTTAACAAACTCATACATCGCTGTGGCTTCCATTGCCTCAAGCCACAACATACCCTCGTGCTTTTCGAAGCGCCGAATCAGCTCAAGCACTTGCCTTAAGGCCACATCCGGCATTGACTCAAGCCGTGGTACCGCATTAGCGCATTTCGCCAGCCTCCTTAATAAATCGGCCTGCATATTGGCAACGCGAGTTCGCTTATCCTGCATATAGGCGAGGCCGACCTTTTCTATTTTTTTCTGCTGGCCATAGTGCAGCGCCATTGCAATTTCCTGCGCCCATTTGGCGAGCACACGCTTATCATAAAGCTCACGGCGCAAATAGGTTTCCATCGGCTTGTTACGAATAAACTGCTGTAACTGCTCTGCGTTCTGTGGCACGTCGTTTTCACCACGCTCACGCACCAGTGCCAGCGCCAGTGTTAAACGAACCGCCAGAAAATCCACCAGATCACCTGGAAATTTCTTCGCCTTATGGTATTGCCGGTTACTTGAGCGCCAGCGGATAAAACCGGCCCAGCCATGAAGTTTCGCCAGCTCAAGACGAAAACATTTCATCCAGTTATCTTTTGGAATTCCCAGGCTTTCCATTACATAAACAATAATATCTTCCGGGTCATCGGCCATTTGTAATGTCTTATGAATTTGCCGACCGCGCAGCAATAGTCGTGCATTGCGTAATGCGACTTCACGCCAGGCAAGAAAGAAGCCTTTTTCCCGGCCCGGCATCTGCCAAACAGACTGGCCTTCATCAAAGAAATCCAGGCAGCTCTTAACTACCAGCTCGTCAAGCTCCTCAGCTATTCCTGTCCCAAATAATTTATCCAGTGTGTCGTACAATGGACAGTTTTCATAAAGTGACTGACACATACGCTCTGCAATCACATCAAGATCGATATCCTCGGCGCTTGAAAGATTTTCGTCACGTAATGCTGCTGAAATATCTGGAACGGAAACCAGACTCTCATTGCTGGTAATAGGGGATTCGATATCGGTTAACAGCATCATCAAGCATGCATGTAAATCCAGGTCGTCTATTGGCGCCTGCTGATCAAGAAACTGCTTAACTCCATTTTCAAGATAAGCACCTTTAATTTTACCTTCACGAAAGTATTGCTGGTATTGAGTGCGGGGTAAAAATCCAGCACCATGAAACAATCTCTTCCCTTCTGCAATCGCTTCTTCAAACGACTTATGTTCAAGCCCGTGCAGTGGATTATGATGAATAAATGAACGCATCGGCCAGAAAAACGGTATTGGCTCACCGGCTACAAATACCATGGCGCGAATTTGCGCCCTCATACCTATCGATAAACTCATAATAGAACCCCCGAAAGATACAGGCCGCTCAACAGCAACAATACGATCAGTGAACCATAGCTTACGGCACGTGCTCGACTAATATCTCTGTATTTAACTGGCAATGCGGGGCCCACCAGCAATTCCTGTAACAGGCGTATTCCCGACCAGCTCCAGATAAGCCAGACAAGCAATAAACCTGTAGTCACCAGGGGATATGTAATCACCAGTGTGGTAATGATTTGTAACATCGAAAAGAAACTGGGAAACAGCGGACTGGCAATAGCTGCCATCATTGCCATAATAATCAGGCCTGATAATCTTGGCTGGGCCACGGCTACGCCACTAACAATCCCTGCATAGGCGGACTCGTAACGATGAATTAACTCTCCCAGAAGCAGACTCATCACTGCCAGTGGCAATGCAAATGACAGGACATGAAAACTCAATTCATTCACACCATCGTCCACTATGAATAGAATCCAGCCCATTGCCCAGGCAGATGTCGCAAGGTAGCCGCTCCACATAGTCACTTCTTTTACCGAAATGGCCCTGAATGCATATAACAATGCGGTTGCCAGTGCCCAGTAAATCAGCCAGTCCGGTGCTTGTGTATTACCCTCATGCAGTATCCAGATACCGGGAAATGGCCAGGCTATAATCAGCACAAAACGAATCAATGGCATGGATAATCGCTGATAGACACTGTTGAATACCATACTCAATGGAAACAGTGGTAGAAATAGTGCTGCTAATAGCCAGATATAACTTTGCATATCATATCCACCTTAGCCATATATTAATCTTTAAAGCCATAGCATCCAGCTTGCGTGTTAGCCAGCTGTACAGGTCATTGACATAAAATTCCCGTGAAATTAACGCATAGAACACGATGGAAAACGGTTTCAGGGCGTTATCAGCTGAACCTGCCTTACGTTCGTTGTAATACGTACGCAACCAGCCTGCGACTATAACAGCACTAACCAGAACAACCAGCACATCAAACCAGAAAACATCGATGCCTGCTGCTGTATAAAGGCGTAAGCGAAATGCTTCATCCGGATAAAGGAACTGGTCAAATGCGTGACTAATCAGGGTGTAACCCAGTACTACGACCACAAACGAAACGATCACCATCATAAATAAACGACCAGGATTCTGCTTGCGCATGCGGTAGGTGGAAAAAATTAACTGCGCACCGGTTATCCAGCCGAAGAACAGTAGCACAATCGCTCCCTGCTTTTGCAGAAAGTCTTCTGCTACGGCCCAATGTGCGAAAAACAGGATCGTAATAGGCACCACCAGGGTTACTGCCGCCATTAACAACCACGGTTTTTTTATCTTTGCGGGATGTTTTTCAATTACAAAATCGTAGAGTGAATCTTTGGGAACACCATCATTTTTACGGGCCTCACCAATAACACCACCCGCACTGAGAAATAATGTACCCTTGAACAGGCCATGCGCGATCAGATGGAATATCGCCAGTGAAAATGCACCAACGCCACACTCCATTATCATAAAGCCCATCTGCCCCATGGTGGAGTAACCCAGGGCTTTCTTAATGTCGTTCTGTGTCAACATTAATATAGAACCGATTACAGCTGTGGCCAGACCTACAATAAACACCCAGTGCAATACACCACTGGTTTCTACAAATAGTGGTGCGAAACGATTTATAAGAAAACCACCGGCATTAACTATACCTGCATGCATCAGCGCTGAGACAGGCGTCGGCCCACTCATGGTATATGGCAACCAGGTGTGCAGCAGGAATTGTGCAGAACGTGCATAGGCAGCAATAGCCACCAGTACGCCAACAACCTCTACTAATGGCAGATCGAATACGGTTTTTGTCTGCGGTGAGAGTGCTATCTGCTCGAAAATAACGCTTAATGACCAGCTATCAAAAGCCTGGTAGAGCAGAGCAGCAGCAAGCAACAGGGGAAGGTCGCCGAACCGGTAGGTTATCCAGGTCCAGAAGGCATAGCGTGCAGCAGGCCTGCTTCGCGTATCGAAACCCAGCAGGAAATACAGCAGAATACCTATCAGATGCCAGGCCACGAGAAGTGTAATGAGATCACCGGCTACCACCATCAGCACCAGTGCACCTGACATTAAATCTAGCAGTACAAAGAACCGCCCATAGCCGGTTTCTTCTACCATATAACGAATTGAATACACTCTTACCAGCAGGCTAATAATGGTAATCACCAGCGCCATTAGCGTACCCAGTGCATCAAAACGTATCATGCCCCAGGCGGATGATAGGGCAAACTCTTTAAAATCTGCCCCATTTAGCGCCAGCCAAATGCCTGCACAGGAAAATGCCAATGTGAGCCAGGCTGCATAAATACTGACTTTTACACCCTTGCGCCCCAGTCTCGACACGGCCAGTTGAGTCAGCAGCGCCGATACAAATGGTAACGCCACCACTATCAGAATTAATTCCTGCATACTGCAATTCCCCCTGTACAGCGACTGATCATAGATCTGCTGTCAGTAAATAACACGCTACAATTAATCGCGTTTTACTGGTTAATATTTACTGCTCCGTTAAGACGATCTGATACATATTTTTATTTTTATCCAGCCTCAACTGCTATTCCTGTATCTTAACTATAGATCATCAATTTTTGATAACACTATATTTTTTGCATTCTCCAGCTTTCTTAAGTCCTTACTAAATATAAAAATCCACAGGCGGCTTATTATCATTATTTATTGCCGCATAAAAAACGCCCGATCAATGAACGGGCGTCTTTTTACTGCAATAAACAGCTGTAGTTTTTGTGCAAAGCCAGGACAGGGATTGCCTTATACATCATTACCATATTTATCCGCAAGGTAATCAAGCGCCAGCTGCTTATTGCTGAAGAAAGAGCCTTCGCCCATCTCTTTAACCAGTCCACTATCAATAAACACATTAAGAACCTGGTGTTTAAGGCCACTGAACATCAAGGTTACATCCAGTTCGTCTTTGAGGCGATTGGCGAGCTCGCGTACCATTTCTTCACCGGATGCATCCATTTCATTAATACCGCTGCCAACCACCAGCACAGCCTTTGCTTCTGGAAACTCCCGCAGGGCCTCCAGCACCATATCTTCAAAGTAGGCAACGTTTATAAAGGTTAATGAACCATCAAAGCGCACTGGAACATAGTGTTTACTTAATGGCTTGAGCTGATGGACCTTTATGCCACCCAGTGTACCATCTGGCTTGCGACTGACAATATCAGCACGGGGTTTCATGGTCTTGATCAGGAAGTGAATCACCGTTAACACCACACCCAATAAAATACCATTGGCAATGGATGGCGCCATAATAAGTGTAGCGAAAAATGTGATAAGACCCGAAACAGCTCCAAAGCGATCAATCTTCCATGCCTGTGTAAGCGGCTTAATTCGAATCAGGCTGAATACGGCCATCATTACAATTACCGCAAGTACTGCCTGTGGCAGGTGATACAGGTACTCGGTAAAGAACAGCAGCACAATAACAACCGTGACAGCTGATATGATTGCAAAAATACCCGTTTTCGCACCGGCTTTCGCGGCCACTGCAGATCTTGAGAATGAGCCACTGACGGTAAAGGAACCAAAGAAGCTGCCTGCAATGTTAGCCAGCCCCTGCCCCACCAGCTCTTTACTGGTATCAACACGTTCACCCGTGGTGCTGGCAATAGCCTTGGAAATTGAAGTTGCTTCCATAAAGCCAATCAGTGCCATTACCAGTGCCGCCGGCAGCAATGCAAGAACAAGCTGTAGTTCGACTGTTGGGACTTCAAACTTGGGCAAGCCTTCAGGTACAACACCAACCACTGCACCACCTGCAGATAGTACGATTTCGTCATCTTTAGCTTTACTAAAGCGCCACACTTCATCGGTAGCCGTATAACCCGAAGGTATTGTATTAGTTGTAAATACCACAAGTTCACCATTAGCGTCAGTTCCGGCAGTGAAAACAATGCTGTGCACATCAATTACACGCTTTGTATTCTCAGCTTTCAGAACGGTTAATTCATGGTTAAGTACCGATGCTTTTGCCAGCAGGTCGGCTGCACTTTTTATATCATTGTTATCTTTAAAGCCTTCAGCTTCCCGGCGAAGCTCAGCCACCTGTGTAATTAGCTCGCCAATACGATGCTGTGTATTTGCATACTCAGCAACCAGCTCAGCTGTTTGCGAATCATGAATCTGCTTTGGCGTAATAGTAATCTTGTTTTCAAAGCCGGTTAACGCACTTATGACCGTTGTCAACACAACCACTACCAGGATACCTGGTAGTGTAGGCTTATACTTACGCAAACCTGAAATAATCACCCATGCAGCGATTGCAAAAGCCAGCGTCATAACATGCATATCGGGTATCTGTGTTAGTACACGCCATAAATCAGCCAGGTAAGAGTCGGTGCGCGGAAAGGGCACACCAATAATTTTACTTAGCTGAGACAGGCCGATAATCAGTGCCGCCGCATTAGTGAAGCCCACAATAACCGGACTGGAAAGTAGATTAACTATCGAACCCAGGCGAAAAACACCTAATAATAAGCGCAGTACACCGACCATCAGCGCCAGCATAATGGATATTTCTATAAATGATGCGCTTCCAGGTGTGGCGAATGGAATAATTGCTGCCGCTGACATAAGCGAAAGCATGGCAACCGGGCCGGTATGTAGTTGACTACACGACCCCCACAACGAGGCAATAATCACTGGAACAAATGATGCGTACAGACCATAGACAACTGGCAATCCTGCAAGCTGAGCATAGGCCATACTCTGAGGGACCAGAATCAATGCAACTGTGATACCGGCAATTAAGTCAGCACGAATTTTATTACCAGTTAATGGGAACCAGCGAATAAAAGGGAATAAAGTAACTAGCAAATTATTCATCGTTATCCTGTAACAATTCAGCTTTATCTTTTCTTACTGTGTCTAATGTTAAAGAAGAGCCTTGATTCTTATCGCAGCTCTTCTTTTTTACCCTGAAACATTAGCGCAAAAATTAGTCCGGCCAGACCCGGCGCCCTGATTGAAATGGATCAGATGGCTTTTTCTGGCTTTTCTTTGCTGGCGTATCTTTTTTTGCCGCAGGCCTGGTTTCATCATTTTTAGGCTTGCTAGCCTGTTCAGCAGGTTTTGCTGATGAGTCTTCTTTGGTTTTACGCATGGTATCTAATAATTTGTTTTTGGTGTTTTCATTGCCGCTCATTGCATAAACTCCTGAATCAATTGTTCTAGCTCTTCAACCGCCGCATCGCCACGGCGACCAACGTCATATACACTTTTGCCTTCAAGGGCACTACTACGAAAAACTGCACGGCGCCTGATAACAGCATTTGCTACGGGCAAACCGATTTCATTGACTGCTTCACGAACTATCTTTGACAACATAGTCCTGGGTTCAAGCTGATTAATAATCAGTAGTGGCTTTAACTGAGGGTTTGTTTCTCGCGCCCTTTCTACTGCCTGCTCTATATGCACAGTTGCCCATAAATCAACCGGTGAAGGCTGCACAGGTATCAATGCATGATCCGAAATCTCTAGTGCCAGGTTAGTTTGTTCAGCGTGAACTGATGGCGGGCAATCAATAATAACAGCATCATACTCCTGCTCCAGCTCATTTATCTGGCCACGCAGGTCATCAGTAATCTCATACACATCAGCAGAGTCATCTGAACCAAATGATCGCCACTGTAATGATGAGCCCTGTGGGTCTGCATCAATGATTGCTGTTTTAAATTTTCTGTTTAAGCCGTTAGCAATATTCAGTGAAAGCGTTGTTTTACCAGCGCCACCCTTATTACCAACAATGGCTATTACTCTCATTACTTAATGCTCAGTTGAGCCGACCTTTTCTAACAGATCGAGCTGCTTTGCAAATTCACGTTCCTTTTCAGACAGCTCTTCCGAGTCTTCCGGGGCGTGTATTGTAATATTGACGTAATCTCGACCAAAACCCATGTCAGGGTAAAGATCTTCTTTTTCTGATAAATCAGCTGCACGATCAAGGAAATCACGCAGGTTTTCGTAATCAGGAAACTGATATTGCTTTTCAAGTCGATTAGGGCGATTACGCTCAGTCCACTCGGTTTTCATACCTTTCTCCTAATTAAAATGTTACACGAGAATTTGTCGTACTCGTACTGGCAACAGTTACTGCTTCCAGTTTACGTATCCATTCGCTCAGGGCAACATCATGGGCCTGTTCTTCATGCAATAAAGTCTCGAAGAACTTGCGACCATCAAGATCGCCATTTCGTGCACAATGATTAGCAGCCTGCATATACAGGGTAATCAGATCTTTTTCCAATTCAGCATCAGCAAGTAACAGCTCACGTAGATCACGGCCAAGCTTCACCGGTCGCAACATCGAGGCATTAGGCGCCACCCCAAGAGCAAGCATGCGACCGATAATTCGGTTCACATGCTCCATCTCTTCGAGTGATTCCTGCTGTAACTTACTTGCGTCTTCAGTTAGCCCCCAGGCAGCGACAAGCTTGCCTTGAGTTGCGTACTGTTGTACAGCCGTCATCTCAAGACTTAGTGCTCGCCCCAGGTATCCCAGGGTGTGCTGATCTGATTTCGCGTATAGCATCACTACAATCTAGATTGGTCTGTTTTAAAGAGCGCGACTTCTATCTTCGTCGCCACCTTTCAATACAGCTTCAACTTCATTGTGTGGGCGAGCAATGATATGTGCTGCTACCAGGCCGTCACCTACGCGTTCACACGCATCGGCACCGGCGCGCACAGCTGCGTTTACCGCACCTGTTTCACCACGCACTAGAACGGTTACGTATCCACCGCCAACGAATACTCGTCCAACCAGACGCACTTCCGCCGCCTTGGTCATTGCATCAGCTGCTTCAATCGCGGGGACTAGACCGCGGGTTTCGATCATGCCTAAAGCAATGCCGTAGGTTTCTTGGGCCATTGTTTTCTCCTTTACAAGAAAATATCAATCGACTATCGATTGATTATGCAGCACCACCAGTTGGAAGAACTGGCTCAACTTCTTTGTGTGGACGTGCAATGATGTGTGCAGCAACAAGACCGTCACCAACACGCTCACATGCGTCAGCACCTGCACGAACTGCAGCGTTTACCGCACCAGTTTCGCCACGTACTAAAACAGTTACATAACCGCCGCCTACAAACTCACGTCCGATCATACGTACTTCTGCTGCTTTGGTCATCGCATCAGCTGCTTCAATCGCAGGTACTAAGCCACGTGTTTCAATCATTCCCAGAGCAATACCGTAATTCTCATTGGCCATGTCCGCTCTCCTCTAGAGTATTAAGTTACAGTTTAAATAAAACGTTAATGCCGGTTTTAGCAGGAATTACTTACCTGTAGGAAGAACCGGCTCAACTTCTTTATGTGGGCGTGCAATGATGTGCGCAGCAACAAGACCGTCACCAACACGCTCACAAGCATCAGCACCTGCACGAACTGCAGCGTTTACCGCACCAGTTTCGCCACGTACTAAAACAGTTACATAACCACCACCAACGAACTCACGTCCGATCATGCGCACTTCAGCTGCTTTAGTCATTGCGTCTGCAGCTTCAATTGCTGGTACTAAACCGCGAGTTTCGATCATGCCTAAAGCAATACCGTAGTTTTCATTCGCCATCGTTTTCTCCTGATGTCTCAGTTAAATTAAAAATTTATCTTTGTTAACTGGCTGACCTGGTTAGTCTTCTTGCCAGTTGTCAATGATTCCACCAATTGTCAGGTCAGTAAGGACTTCGAAGTCCCCTGCCGCATAACGACCCGCTGAACCACTGACAGTAAAAACCCAGTTTCCCTTACACACACCGACTACGTCGGTGGCAACGACCAGATTTCCTTTCAGGCCGCGTAAAACTCTCAGGTTGGTCTGCTTTAGACCGGGTACACGACTGGTACAAACCAGCGTATCTTGTGCCTGATAAATATCCATGCCGCCTAACTCTGCGACGGATCCCAGTGATCAATAATACCAACGATGGTCAGATCACTTGGATATGCTTTACTTCCTGCAGCTTCACGAGCAGCAGAGCTACCTACGCAAATTACCCAGTCACCTGGTTTTGCGCCAACAGCGTCCACTGCAACAGCCAGCGCACTACCATCTCGCACCACCTGTAAATGCTTATGTTCCATTTCAGGTATACGGTTAGTTGATACCAGCGGTTTTTCTACCTGACAGATTTTCAACTGTAAATCTCCGTGTTACATCGCCGACTTTAGCGACGAACCTAAAATTTCAATCTGGCCGTTAGCATTACAATCTCTAACCACCAGGAGCGTGTGTAATAAGCCTTTTTCAGCCAGCTCACTGTAACGTGCTGCAGCTGCATCGGATACACGCTGACAATGCTCAATCGCACGTTCACGCGACCCTGGTACCTGGCCGTGGTAATCAAACCTGATTACCACCGGCACTGGTAAACCATGTGCAACATTCAGCTTGCTGAAGATCTTTATGCCTACATCAAAATCGGCTGTCGACTCTTCAACTGTGTTCAGGTACGCAAAATATGTCAGATTACGTAACTGCACTTCTTCAAATCCAATGCCTGCGCCAATAAAGCGTTCTGCATGGCCGATATCTTCGTAGTGACTACCAAAGTAGTTACGTACGTATTCAATCTGCGACAGGTTGTTAATCAATAACCTGCTGATCAGTTTCAGCATGCCATCATTAACACTGGCCTGCGCGTCTCGAACCATCTGCTCTACTCGCTGCATACCAGCGGTGGCAGATAATCCGGCAGTTTGTTGATATACATCTTTTGCATCAACAAAACGATTTAAATCTATTTCACCGTTCGCGTCAGGTACGTGCACCTTGATCGCATCAGTGTCTGTGTCTATACCCAGCAACAACAGGTCGATGGATGCGCCACAACAAAAACTGTTCTCTATCGCCTGCTGGAACGCCAGTAAACGATTCAGTCCCTGTGCAGCTGCTTTTGCGTCATCTGATCCATGAGCCGCACAACCTTCATGTGTCGGATCAACCGAACTAAAGTGGTAAGCAACTGCCTTTAAATATCGCGTGGGCTCGTCGGCCGTATTCGGACGACCTTCACGGAAACGCAGCATTTCCGTTTCTACCCATTTCTGTATGCTATTGTCGATATCGAACATAGCACCTGCGTATGATTTACGACGAACCGCTTCAATCGGAAGTCGCAGCACATAACGAATAGCATGAGCTAAACGTCCGTCGGCACAGGGAGATACATCCAGCGTGTGGAATCCACATTGCTGTATAAAACCCTGGAACTCATCCGCATTCTTGTTGCTCAGTGGTGCGGTGCTAAAAAAATCATCACAATAACGCTGATAAGTTTTAAACACACACCAGGCAAACAACGAGCGCATATCCAGCTGCACTACCCAGGCATCACGCAGAATATCTTCTGGCAGTTCAAACCCGAGCTGTTGCATCGCTACACTTTGTGCACGCTCAACAAATCCTTCATTGTGCTGGTAGGCTGACACTTTTTTCAATGCCGGCACTATTGCATCAAACGATTTCTTAACCGAAGTTTCGTATTGATACAGCTGACCATTTTCAAAGCCATCCACCAGCGGATGAATAGCAGCGCCTGACACGGCCAGGCCTGAAAAAGCACTCTGCACCGGGCGCGATGGTCTGCGCACTGTGTCAAGCTGGGCGGTTCTTTTGTCACTCATTCGTGACAGGGAACTCGCCGATTTACGCCGCTGCCTTAACATACTCAACCTTTACTGCGAACTATTAGCCGCGAGCTCCGCCTGAATAGGTTATCAATGAAGCTTCCGAGCTTCCGCCACTATCACCCGTTACTTTACTTACTGGCATAGCCACTTCTTCATTACGCTTCGGGCTCCTGGGCTCAATTGCCATTGCAGACACGGGGCCACGACGGGTTGGATTACGGCGGTTCGCAGAAGTACCTTCAGTACCTGTTACACGATCGCCACGATCCCAGTCGTCGCCGGTAATCTTCAATCCGGCATCCTGGCCTTCGCCCGTAATGTGCGATTTAATGCGGCCGTCAATTTCAGCTGCCGTCTTAACCACCGGAGCAGAGCCTGTAGCAGTTACCTTGTTGTCAAAGCGTGCTTCTTCAGTGCCGGTAACCTTGCCATCAGCCATGCCAAATGGCCCTGTAATATGCCCATTACGACCATATTGACCACCTGTCACTGCACCACCGGCCCTCTCGACCCTGGCACTGGCTGCTGGCTCGGCAACGCTAAAGCCAGTCCAGGGCGCATCGCCAGCCAGGCTCTGCGGAAAATCCGGGCTGCCGGGTGCTGCTGCAACTGCCGGGCAGGCGACAGCCATCTGGTCAGCACCTACATAGGGTGTACCGGACACAGGTTCACAGACTCCCTTGTCGCCACCGGTCATTACACCGCCAACGCTAGGCTGTAAACCTGTCAGAGGCTTTCCCAGACGAGCACCTCCAGCTGGAGCTGTACGTGCCTGTGCCGCCTTCATATCATCCGCTTTGCAGAAATGCGCCATTTCGGCCATACCTGCATAAGGTGTACCTGTAATAGACTTGCAGGTACCTGGCTCATCACCGGTCACATTACCCGCGCGACCCGTCATGGTACCGGTTACAACCTTGCCAGCCACAGTCTGTGATACACCGACCTTTCTGTCTTCAGGTGCAGGTGAGGACTTGCAGAAGCCTTCATACTGACCCTGGCCAACGTACTCGTCACCGGTCACATTACGGCAGCTACCCGGCTCATCACCGGTTACTTTGCCTGAACGACCAATCATCGTACCTGAAACAGAGCCACCACGTAGTGTCTTATCACCACCCACTTTGGCTGGCGCTTTACCTTCAGCTGGCTGCATATACTGCGAACCCGTCAGCTGGCGACCGGAACCTGGCTCATCACCGGTTACCTTGCCGGAACGACCTACGATATTGCCTGACACCGCTTTGCCTTTCATGGTTTGCGCCATTGAGATTTTCGATGGCGTTGAAGGCGTTTTCGCACCACAGTAAGCCTGTGCCTGCTCCGCAGCTACGTATTCAGTGCCTGTTACATTCTTACAGGTACCTGGCTCATCACCGGTTACTCTCTGGCTTCGACCCACCGCTGTACCACTCACAGAATTACCTGTTGAAGTGGAGGTTACTGTCACACGGTTAAAGCCGGGTGCTGCATCCGTCTTGCAGAAATCACGGAACACATCTGCACCCATATATTCTGTGCCGGTTACAGCACGGCAGGTGCTGGCTTCGTTTCCCGTTACGTCATTGGTACGGTCAACCATCGTGCCTGTCACTGACTGACCTGATGCCGTTTCAGTTACCCCAACTTTCCAGGGCTGATCTTCTGCAGGCTCCTGCGCCTTACGGTGCCGACCTGGACCTGTAGCCACAGTCGAAGACTGCTTCTTGTTTGTTTTACCCTTCTGGCTACGCTGTGTGCGCAACACCTGAGCCAGCTCACGGCTGCTCAGACTCGGGTTAGCAGCGCGTGCTGCACTTGCTTCACTAACTGTGCCGCCTTTCAGAGCTGACTTGCCCTTGGCTGACATTGCTTTACGTCTGGATAGAGACGCCGCACGTGCTGAATTCATCGCTACTTTCTTCACTAAATTCTGTTGAACCTGAGCTGAAACATTGGCTGTTAAGCTCATGCTCGCTGGTGTCGTTTGTACTGCTTCGGCTTTTTTGCCTCCGCAACCACAACCACAACCTTCTTTACGTTCTGTATTCGCTGCTGGTGCGCTTGACGCAGACTCAGCGCGAGTTCTGTCACCACCTGCAACAGCACGCTTGCCGCCTTTAGACATCGCTATACGTCGTTCTAAAGATGCTTTACGTGCACTATTTGCCTGGTTAGCAACTTTTGGCGCAGGCGTATATGACGCCGCTGGCGCAACACTCGGCTTGCTAGCCGGAGCTACTGCTGCTGGTGCAGCATTTGCCGTGGCCGCAGGTGCTGAACGGCTGCGTTCTGCAGTGCCAGAAATTGCAGCTTTACCTGATACAGATAAGGCTTTACGTCGTGCTAATGATGCTTCGCGTGCTGTTTGTGCCATTATTATCTCCGAAATGTCAGCGTCTGAATGTGAATAGCAGATTCGCTATCCACACTCAAAGACTAACGCTGGTGACTTTTCTTCGTTTCTAACCTTCGTAAACTACAAAGCAAACACTCTGACATTGAGTGTATACATCGTAACCAATCAGGCGAACGTGATGGCCTGGGTATGCACGATGACACGCTTCAAGTTCTGCAAGAACGTTAGCAATGTTAGTTTCACCGAAGAATGGAAGCTTCCACATAGTCCAGTAGTGGTCCATCGAATTGCTTGGATGCTCGTGCTCGATTGCAGGAGACCAGCCATTTGCAATGATGTATGCGACCTGCTTCTGTACTTCTTCAGCAGTTAACTTTGGAAGAAAGCCGAAGGTTTCCAAAGTAGGTTTAGTTTGGTAATCACCGGTAGTTCCGCTATTCATGGTTTATTCCTCGTATTAATTCGTACGTTGAACTGGAACAAGAGAGACGTAATTAAACGTCCAGCTTGTCAACTGTTTCGAATTCAAACTTGATTTCTTTCCAAGTTTCCATCGCGATAGCCAGTTCTGGGCTGTGCGCAGCGGCTTCAGTCATAATGTCGCGCGCCTCTGCTTCCAGATGACGACCTTCATTACGTGCCTTAACACATGCTTCAAGTGCAACACGGTTAGCAGCAGCACCCGCAGCATTACCCCATGGGTGACCCTGTGTACCACCACCAAACTGCAGTACAGAATCATCGCCGAAGATAGTAACCAGCGCAGGCATGTGCCATACGTGAATACCACCAGATGCAACAGCGAATACACCAGGCATTGAACCCCAGTCTTGATCGAAGAACACACCGCGTGAACGGTCTTCAGGAACAAATGACTCACGAAGCTGATCAACGAAACCTAAAGTAGAGTTACGATCACCTTCCAGCTTACCTACAACGGTACCTGTGTGCAGGTGATCACCACCAGACAGACGCAGACACTTGGCAAGTACACGGAAGTGAATACCATGCTTAGGATGACGGTCGATTACAGCGTGCATCGCACGGTGAATGTGCAACAGCATACCGTTGTCACGACACCAGTTAGCCAGACCTGTGTTTGCTGTGAAACCACCAGTCAGGAAGTCGTGCATGATGATTGGGCAACCAACTTCTTTCGCGAATTCTGCACGCTTGTACATTTCTTCAGGAGTAGAAGCAGTAACGTTCAGGTAGTGACCCTTACGCTCACCAGTTTCACGCTGTGCTTTATCAATCGCTTCAGCAACGAATTCGAAACGGTCACGCCAGCGCATGAATGGCTGCGAGTTTACGTTTTCGTCATCTTTGGTTAAGTCCAGACCACCGCGTAAACATTCGTATACTGCACGGCCGTAGTTCTTGGCAGACAGACCCAGCTTAGGCTTGATAGTCGCACCCAGCATTGGACGACCGTATTTGTTTAAACGATCACGCTCAACCTGGATACCAGCTGGTGGACCACCACAAGTCTTGATGTAAGCAATTGGGAAACGAATATCTTCAAGACGCAAATGCTTCAGTGCTTTAAAGCCGAATACGTTACCAACTAATGAAGTCAGTACGTTTACAACTGAACCTTCTTCGAACAGATCAATTGGGTAAGCAATAAATGTATAGAAAGATTCTGAATCGCCTGGTACGTCTTCGATGCGATAAGCACGACCTTTGTAGAATTCAAGGTCAGTCAGATACTCTGACCATACTGTACTCCAGGTACCAGTTGAACTCTCAGCGGCCACAGCAGCAGCGACTTCCTCACGGGGAACGCCTGGCTGGCCGGTAACCTTGAAACACGCCAATAGGTCAGTATCGAGCGGTACATAATCTGGGGTCCAGTATTTGTCACGATACTCTTTTACGCCCGCTTGGTAGGTGTTGCTCATTGTCGAGCCCTCCTGTTTAATGTGAACATTAAATTTATAAGAAACCTTATGTTCTCTATGGTCGCACTGCGACTGAACATGGTCAGGCATAATAGGAGGGCGGCATAGTTTTAGATAGTTTAATGTTATTAATGAAACCTTTTATATTCCTTTAACATTAACCCCAATTCTGCTAAAATCCCCTTCATATCAATGCGTTACATATTTCTGACCCTGTATTTTGGTGATTCTGAATACAATTAACTCTGGTTTAAGTTTCTTAACACTTCGTTTAAGCATTATTTAAGGTATGCAAGATGCCAATTCGACATGCAACACTCCATCAGCTGAAGATATTCTACGCACTGTCACAACACATGAGCATCACCCGCACAGCCGAGGCCCTGCACCTTACACCACCTGCTGTGTCTATCCAGGTCAAGCAGCTGGCCGAGTCCGCAGGCGAAGCCCTGATTGACCAGGTCGGCAAACAGATTTTCCTCACCGATGCGGGAAAAGCAGTCGCCGAGGCCAGCAGGGACATATTCGAGCGCATCGATGCATTACAGGATGAGCTTGCCGGAATCCAGAGCCTTGAGCAAGGTTCGCTCAGCGTATCGATTATCACCACCGCCAAATATTTTGTACCGCGCCTGCTTGGCACTTTCGCCTCACAGTACCCTGATATCGAGGTTGCACTCTTTGTTGGCAACCGCCAGTCTGTTCTGGACCGCCTTAATGAAAACAAGGATGATTTTTATGTACTGGGTCGCCCACCGGACAACCTCAAGGTAGAAGCCATTCCCTTCGCACCCAACCCGCTGGTTGCCATAGCACCGCCAGACCACCCGCTGGCGAAGACTAAAAACATCAGTGCCGAGCGTATAAGCAAGGAACCCTTTATTATACGTGAGTCAGGCTCCGGGGTTCGCATGTCAACGCTACAGTATTTTCGCGAGCGCAACCTGTCGATCAATATCCGCATGGAACTGGGCAGTAACGAAGCAGTCAAGCAGATTGTCATGGGTAACCTGGGCATCTCGTTCCTCGCAGAAAGCACCCTCACAAAAGAACTGGAACTGGGCGAGCTGATTAAACTGGATATTGAAGGACTGCCGATTGAGCGCCACTGGTTTATGGTACACCAGTCCAAAAAACTGCTGAGCCCATTAGCCAGTGCTTTTAAAGAATACCTGATGCGGAAGGACAACTACACCGGTTTACAGAAACAGCCCTAGCGCAAACTTCAAGCTGGCCCGGCCACAGTTGAAACAGACCCGCCTGGTTAAGCCTATCTATGTAACCAGCGGGTCTTTTGTACCATGCGCCGGGTGGACAGGTTATTGTTGAAGCAGGACACTTCATCAAGCGTAACCCAGCGCACCTCGAATGACTCATCATTTCCCGGTATCGGCAGCGCATCATCAATCTCAACCAGGAAGCGTATGTCGATATGCTCATGGGCGGGGTCACCATGCATTGCCGGGATGCCATGAATATCCACATCAAACACATCTTCACTCAGCAAACGCAGGTGACTCTGCTCCAGCCCCGTTTCCTCAGTTAGCTCCTTTAATGCCACACCCAGAATATCGTGATTGCCATCCGCATGACCGCCCGGCTGAAACCATTGATTCAGTTTGAGATGGTGCAGCATCAGTACCTTTTCACGATCCGGCGATACCACCCAGGCCGAGCCGGTCACATGCATCGGCCAGAGTTCACGGTAGAAACAGTTGGCATTCTGCTCGACAAATGCAATTGCCCGCGAGGTATAAGCCGCCTCTTCCATAAAGCGTGTTCTGTGTTTATGCAGGTAGGCCAGCAAATCAACGCGATGCATCACGTGCCTCTTGGATTTTGAACTGCAGCAATGGCTGCCGCTGCTGCCTCATCGATATCGGCTTCAGAGCCGGACAGTATCAGACGACCATAGGCACCGACCGCACTGGCGTCTACCAATGTGATATTCGCCGCTTTTTCAGCCTGGTTAGCTGCATAGATAATGTAGCCGGCCGGCTCGATCTCCAGGATAAACATACTCTGCTCTGGCAGCATGAGTGAGCCACGGCGGTTCTGACGGTTAATCAGAACCGTGTGATCGGGACTCATACCACGGATCGTTTCCTGCCAGGCAATCTTGCAGGTTTCACGTTGCGAGGCATCTGTGCCCAGGGCACGAAGTATTGTTTCACCCGCTTCAATGACATCACTCTGGTCACGGTGGTGTATAACCATCGAACCAAAATTCCGCTCCACGATCTGCTGCGTTAAGTGCACCCGGGTTGATTTGAGCGCAATATCCGTCAGCCGGTGAACCGCCATGCCAGGAGAAACCTCCACCCACAGACAAGCCTCCCCGGGCACAGGCGGGAAGCCCTGGGAAACTGACGCGACATACTCCGCCAACTGCGGCTGAAGTGAGTCGACATAGACATAGGTACGAAGTTTAATCATGAAATTTTGGTCGCATTGCTTGCACAAGCGGACGGTTTTATCCTGAGCGTATAACGGCGCTATCTTCTCACTGCAACCTGCAAAACAAAAGAAAACTTAATTAAAGGATATGTTTAAGGATAGTTATACGATGGCGCGGGTTATTTAAATGATTATTATATGATTATTGCGCAGCAGAACCGGAACAGTCCGCCACAGCGCCCTGAACCATATTGAGCATTATCTGAAAGCCCCTCAACAATCACTCACCGAAGGGCCAGAAGATGGACTGTGCAGGCGGATATAAGCCGACCCGCTGCAATCAGCGATTAAACACCGCTGTAGGGCTTGAGCAATACGCTCTGGCCGAGCATTTCCGGCGGCTGCTGCAGCCCCATTAACTGCAGTATGGTCGGCGCGATGCTGCTCAGCCCCATACCGGTATTAAGGTGCCACTTTTCCTTGTCGATAATCATACAGGGCACAGGGTAAACCGTGTGCTGGGTATGGGGCTCGCCGGTAACCGGGTCGACCATTTCGTCGCAGTTACCATGGTCCGCGGTCAGCACTACCGAGTATTCCTCTTCCACAGCAACATCCAGCAGACGCCCCACTTCGTAGTCCATTGCCTCAACCGCGGCAAGCACGGCTTCGCGCTTGGCAGTGTGGCCCACCATGTCGCCATTGGCGAAGTTAACCACGAGGAAACCGAAGTCATGGCTTTTTAACGCTTCGATC